>CABQCA010000110.1 GCA_902462525.1 uncultured Porphyromonadaceae bacterium
CTGGCCGAGGAAACGGTGCATCTGCTCGTAGTCGTAGCCGACGTTCATCGCGGCGCCGGAGAGCACGTAGCTGGGGCGGATAAGCACGGGGAAGCCGACTTCGTCGACGAAGGCGTGGATTTCGTCCTCGGTGGTGAGTTCTTTCCAGCGGGGCTGGTCGATGCCGAGCTGGTCGAGCATGGCCGAGAATTTGTGACGGTTCTCGGCGCGGTCGATCGACACGGGCGATGTGCCCAGTACAGGTACGTGGCGGCGGTAGAGCTTCATTGCCAGATTGTTGGGAATCTGGCCGCCGACACTGACGATGACGCCGCGGGGTGTCTCGAGGTCGATGATGTCCATCACCCGCTCGAAGCTGAGTTCGTCGAAGTAGAGGCGGTCGCACATGTCGTAGTCGGTCGACACCGTCTCGGGGTTGTAGTTTATCATCACGGCTTTGTAGCCGAGCTTGCGGCAGGTTGTGGCGGCGTTCACCGAGCACCAGTCGAATTCCACCGAGCTGCCTATGCGGTAAGCGCCCGAGCCGAGTACGATTATGTTGTTCCGTGAGTTGAGATCGTAGGGAATAGCGTTTTCAGTGGCTCCGTATGTGACGTAGAGATAGTTTGTAAGTTCCGGATATTCCGAGGCTACGGTGGTGATGCGGCGCACGCATGGTGTCACGCCGAGTTCCTTGCGGCGGTTTCGCACACGCAGCACTTCGGCCTCCATGTTGCCCGAGGGATTTTCAACGAGACGTGCTATCTGGAAGTCGGAGAAGCCGAGTCGTTTGGCTTCGGCCATGGTGTCGCGGTCGAGTTGCTCGATGGCGCAGCCTACGCCCTTGAGTCTGTCGGCGAACCGCACGATGTTTGCAAGTCGCTCCACGAACCAGATGTCGATTTTTGTCAGTTCGGCCACACGTTCGGGCGTCATGCCTTCCTCGAGGGCCTGTGCGATTGCGAAGATGCGTGTGTCGGTGGGGTGGGTGAGGGCTTTCTCGATGTCGTCGACGTGGAAATCGTTGTTGCCTACAAATCCGTGCATGCCTTGGCCGATCATGCGGAGGCCTTTCTGGATTATTTCCTCGAAGGATTTGCCGATCGACATTATTTCGCCCACCGATTTCATCGAGGAGCCGATCTCGCGGTCGACACCCACGAATTTCGAGAGGTCCCAACGGGGTATCTTCACAATCATATAGTCGACCGAGGGTGCCACGGCGGCCGAGTAGGGAGTGCCGGGTTCACCTATCTGGTCGAGGGTGTAGCCCAGCGCCAGCTTGGCGGCGACGAAGGCGAGGGGATAGCCCGACGCTTTCGATGCCAGTGCCGACGAACGGCTCAGACGGGCGTTGATTTCGATGATGCGGTAGTCGTTTGTCTCGGCATTGAAGGCGTACTGGATGTTACATTCGCCCACAATACCTATGTGACGCACTACGCGGGTGGCGATATCCTCGAGCATTTTTATCTGCTCTGGTTTGAGTGAAACTATGGGTGCCACCACGATGCTCTCGCCGGTGTGAATGCCCAGCGGGTCGAAGTTTTCCATCGGAACTACAGTGAAGCAGAGGTCGGAAGCGTCGCGGATAACCTCGAATTCGATTTCCTTCCAGCCTTTGAGCGATTCTTCAACGAGAATCTGACGCGAATAGGCCAGAGCACTTTCGCAGTGTGGAATGAACTCCTCGTCGTTGTAGCATATGCCTGAACCGAGGCCGCCGAGAGCGTAGCCCGAACGCACCATCACCGGGTAGCCGATGCGGTGTGCCACGGCAAGAGCGTCCTCAAGGTTCTCGACTGCCTGCGACACCGGTGTCTTGACATCGATTTCATTGAGTTTTTTTACGAAAAGGTCGCGGTCCTCGGTAATCATTATGGCTTCGACCGACGTGCCGAGCACCTTCACGCCGTATTTGTCGAGAGTGCCGTCGAGATAGAGCTGTGTGCCGCAGTTGAGAGCTGTCTGGCCACCGAAGGCCAGCAGAATACCGTCGGGACGTTCTTTCTTGATGACTTCCTCGACGAAGTGCGGAGTAATGGGCAGGAAATAGACGCGGTCGGCGACGCCTTCCGATGTCTGGATAGTAGCGATATTCGGATTTATAAGAACCGACTCGATGCCCTCTTCGCGCAACGCCTTAAGAGCCTGGGAACCGGAGTAATCGAACTCGCCGGCCTGACCGATTTTCAGGGCACCCGAGCCGAGCAAAAGCACTTTTTTCATAATTCTGGTTTAGAAATGTAATAATTACGGCCTTTTCGCCGCTGCAAAGGTACGAAAAATAGCGGACTGCCACAATATTCGATTTGGCGGAGCGGTATATTTTTGCTAACTTTGCGGCTGAAACCAGATTATTTTTACTTTATTTAAAATATGAAATTCAGAAACTTAACGGCCTTTCTGATGGTGGCATTGCTTTCGGTGGTGCCGGCAATGGCCCAGATTCTTACTCCGGTGAAATGGAGTTCGAAGATAGAAATGACGGGCGACAATACCGGCGAAGTGGTGCTGAAAGCGACCATCGAGGCCGGCTGGCACGTCTATTCCGACGATTGTCCGCCTGACGCTGGCCCCGAACCGCTGTCGGTGAAATTCACCGATCTCAAGGGTGTGGAACTGACAGGCGGTCTGAAAGCTGACAAGGCTTCGACCCGAGTGCATGACGATATGTTCGACGCCGACGTCAACTATTGGGAAAATTCCGTTACTCTGCGGCAGGCTTTCAAGGCCACTGAGCGTGATTTCGCCATCGACGGCTATGTGCGCTTCGGCGCCTGCAACGACCAGAACTGCACACCTCCGGGCAAAGAGCCTTTCTCGCTCAAAGGCACCGCTGAAATTGCGGCGCCGGCTATGCCAAAAGTCATTGCCGAACCCTCAAGAGCAGAGGAACCCGAAGTTGAAGAGATTCAGACTCTGGTGGATACCGTGGCAATAAGCGACTCTTTGGTGTCTGCCACAGAATCCGTTGCCGCAGGTGGAATTGACCTCTGGGCTCCCGTCACATACGACGGCGAGGAATCGGAGTCGGCATCGGATACGTCGCTGTGGTATATTTTCTTTGCCTGCTTCCTCGGCGGCCTTGTGGCTCTCGTCACTCCCTGCGTATGGCCCATGATTCCGATGACAGTGAGCTTCTTCCTCAAAAAAGGCAAGAGCAACGCCAAGGGAGTTGGCGATGCCTTCATCTACGGAATCTCTATCATTGTGATATATGTGGCCCTCGGCCTGCTGATAACCTTAATATTCGGCCCAAGCGCCCTCAACGCGCTGTCGACCAGCGCCGTGTGCAACATCATCTTCTTCCTGCTCTTAGTGGTGTTCGCGCTCTCGTTCTTCGGCGCCTTCGACATTTCGCTCCCATCGTCATGGAGCACAAAAATCGACAGCACAGCCGAGCGCACCACAGGCCTTCTGAGCATCTTCTTCATGGCCTTCACGCTGGTGCTGGTGTCGTTCTCCTGCACCGGTCCTATCATCGGTACGCTCCTTGTCGAAGCCGTAAGCAGCGGTTCGCAGTTCGGCCCGGCGGTAGGCATGTTCGGTTTCTCGCTGGCACTGGCCATTCCTTTCTGCCTGTTCGCCCTCTTCCCCGGCTGGCTTCAGAAAGCTCCCAAATCGGGTTCGTGGATGAATACCGTGAAGGTGGTCCTCGGCTTCGTCGAGCTTGCCCTGTCGCTTAAGTTCCTCTCGGTGGCCGACCTCGCATACGGCTGGCATATCCTCGACCGCGAAGTGTTCATAGTCCTTTGGATTGCCATTTTCGGCCTCATGGGTTGCTATCTGCTCGGTCAGTTCCAGTTCAAACATTACGGCAAAGCCGATTCGAGCATCGGCGTGTTCCGCTTTTTCCTGGCGCTGATATCGTTGTCGTTCGCCGCCTACCTCGTGCCCGGCCTCTGGGGCGCTCCGCTAAAGGGTGTCAGCGCCTTCGTACCGCCGCTGTTCACTCAGGATTTCAATCTCTACGGGCATGAATATGTGGAGTATCACGACTACGACGAGGGCATGGCAGCCGCCGCGCGAGAAGGCAAGCCTGTGCTAATTGATTTCAGCGGCTACGGCTGCGTGAATTGCCGCAAGATGGAAGGCGCGGTTCTCGACAATGCCGATGTGCGCACCATGATAGAGGACAACTTCGTGATGATAAAGCTGATGGTCGACGAGAAAAAAGCTCTTCCCGAACCGCGGCGAGTGCAGGAATACGGCCGCGAAGTGACTCTCGACACCTACGGTGACCTCTGGAGCTACCTGCAGCGTTATAAATTCAACGCCAATGCCCAGCCATACTATGTGATTCTCAACGAACGCGGCGAACTTCTCTCTGGCCCCGTGTCCTACGATGAAAACATAGCCAAATTTGTCCGTTTCCTTGAAAAGGGAATGGAATAATAGGGACGAGTGATTTGCTCCGCTTGCTTTAGTTTAAAGAGTTCATAAAGTTTCAAAAGTTAAGATAACAGTTCCTGCACCGATTGCGCCGGTTCTGTTATCTTAACTTTTTTGACTTTTACTTTATAAACCCACCTAATCCCCTAATCTCTTAACCTCCTACCTGGACAGGCGCCGGAGCAGGGTGGAGAGGTTGATGATGGGGAGAGGACGGCGGTGCAGCGGTGTGTCGGCGGTGCGGACGGCAACTATGCCCCGGAGGGCTCCGACGGCTATGCCGAGCATGTTCATCATCAGCGGTGTGGGAAGCAGACTTGTGTCGCCGTTCTGCTTTATCTGTTCGGCGAGGTCTTCTACTTCGAAGGTGGCGAAAGCCGTGCACACCAGCAGCCGTTCGCGTATCAGTCCTATAACGGCGCGATAGGAACAGGATACCAACACGCTGAGCATCGAGCGTTCAGTGTCGGGCACCACTTTCACATTCATATCCACGCTTATTTGCTCGCGTGAGAGACGTCGCAGTGCGCGGCGGTTGATGGCTGAAGCGCCCGATACCTCGCCGAGGTCTACCAGAGTGATGGCTATATCTTTGTCTTTCATAAGATTTGAACAAGAAACTTCAATTTAAGGTTCACCGGCATATGTAGTGTAGGTGCAGGAAACGCCGTGTTTCGGGAGTTATGGGTGCGAAGGCCGAGTTTTTGAGTCCCGGAGCCCACACAATCTCGCCGTCGCACAGCAGCAGCCATGCGCTGCGGCGCTCGGCTGCACTGTATTTGGCATTGGAGAATATGTCGCTGATAAGTTTGGACCGTCGGGAGCCGAAAGGCACCATGCGGTCGCCGCGGCGGTAGTGGCGTATTTCCCATAAATGGCCTTCGGCGGTCTCAGCATCGAAGAAGGCATGGAAGGCTGTATTCTCAGTCGGTGGCCGAAAGGCTGCGACGGGCAGATTCTCCACGCGTATCGTAGCCGGTTCGCTGATGTCGGCGGAAATGTCGACCGGGTAGGAGCTTTCATTGAGCGCGCTGTGTGCGGCGTCGGTAAGAACGAGTTTTCCGTAGGCGAGTTCGGCTACAGTTCGGCCGTCGACCGAGTGGAATTCGAGTCCTGAGTTTCCGGCGTTCCTCACCATATCGCAGGCCTGATTGAAGTTGAAATGCCGGTCGCGCAGAATTTCGAAAAGAATCAGCGCCGGTTCTTTCTCAGCCGATATTATACCGGCAATATTCACCTCCACTCCGTCGTAATAGAGCCGTGTTTTTTCGGCGATGGCTCCGGCGTAGATTGTGCGGATCCGTTCGAGGTTTTCGACGGTGCGTACCACGGAGTCGAGGGCACTCCCGCCGAAAATCTCGCTCAGCAGCGGAAACACGCGGTTGCGCAGGCTGTTGCGTCGGTATTCGTTTTCGGCGTTAGTGCTGTCGGTGACAAAATCGAGTCCTTTTCCGGCAAGATATTCCTCTATTTCGGAGCGTGACAGCAGAAGCATGGGGCGGATAATGTTTCCTTCCACAATGCGCATGCTGGTGAGGCCTTCGAGCCCTGCGCCACGCATCAGATTGAGCATAAACGTTTCGGCACGGTCCTCGCGGTGGTGCCCGACAGCGATGTAGTCGGCACGCTCACGGTCGAGGAGCTCGTCGAACCAGCGGTAGCGGAGCGTGCGGCATGCCATTTCTGTGGATTCGCCGGTTGCAGCCATCTGCGAAGCAACATCGAAGTCGCGCACGTAGAGGTCGACACCGAGACTGCGGCATAATTTCTGCACATGGCGCATGTCGCGCATCGATTCCTCGCCACGCAGGTGAAAATTGCAGTGTGCGGCGCGGCAGTCGAAGCCCATGCCGAGCATCAGGCTCAGCAGGGCCACCGAGTCTGCTCCGCCGCTCAGGGCCACTATTACAGGAGCGGAGGGGACAATGCCGGCTTCGCGCAGAACAGCCCGCACGGTGGTTTCTATGTCGCGTTTCGTGCTCATATAGTGCAAAGTTACAATCTTTTTGCGTAAAATCAATTGCGGAGATGAAGAAAAATCGCTAACTTTGCAATCCGTTATGAGACACGGATTCGACAACGAAAAGTATCTGCGGATACAGTCCGAACACATCAGCGAACGCATCGCTCAGTTCGGCAACAAACTTTATCTTGAACTCGGCGGAAAACTCTTTGACGACCATCACGCCAGCCGCGTGCTGCCCGGCTTCGAGCCCGATATCAAGCTGCGCATGCTGAGCCGTCTGCGCGAGAGTGCCGAGATAGTGATTGTAATCAGCGCCCTCGACATTGAGAAAAACAAGGTGCGCAGCGACCTCGGCATCACATACGATGTGGATGTGCTGCGCTTGCGCGACGAGTTCATGAACCGCGGTTTTCTGGTGAATTCCGTGGTGATAACCCACTACAACGGCCAGATGAGTGCCGATTCCTACCGCGCGCGCCTCGAGCGCCTCGGTATCAAGGCGTATTATCATTATACTATCGAGGGATATCCTACAAATGTCAGCCTGATAGCCTCCGACGAGGGCTTCGGGCACAACGACTATGTTGAGACCACACGTCCGCTGGTGATAGTGACGGCTCCGGGCCCCGGCAGCGGCAAGATGGCCGTATGTCTCAGTCAGCTCTACAACGAGCACAAGCGCGGCATAGAGGCCGGATACGCCAAGTTCGAGACTTTCCCTGTGTGGAATCTGGCTTTGAAGCATCCGGTGAATATAGCCTATGAAGCAGCTACAGCCGACCTCAACGATGTGAACATGATCGACCCCTTCCATCTTGAGGCTTACGGCAAAACCGCTATCAACTATAACCGCGACATCGAAATTTTTCCGGTACTCAACGCTCTCTTCGAAAGTATTTACGGCACTAACCCCTACAAATCGCCAACTGACATGGGGGTGAATATGGTCGGTTTCTGTATCAGCGACGACGATGTGTGCTGTGATGCCTCCAAAAACGAAATCATACGCCGCTATTTCACCGCCCTCAACCGCCTCGCAACCGGCGAGGGCTCCGATGCGGAAGTCAATAAGATAGCTCTGCTGTTCAAACAGGCGAAAATCGACATTTCATACCGCCGTTGCGTTTCGGCGGCCCGCGAACGTGCCGAACGGTGCGGAAAACCTGCGTCGGCCATCGAACTTGCCGACGGAAGCATCATCACAGCCGAATCAGGCGATCTGCTTGGTCCCAGCGCAGCTCTTATTCTCAACACTGTCAAGCATCTGGCCGGCATAGCTCATGAAGTGAAGCTCATACCGCAGGAGATGATAGAGCCTATCCAGCATACCAAACTCAACATTTTGCGCGGTCATAATCCGCGGCTGCACACCGACGAAGTGCTCGTGGCCCTCTCAGTGCTC
>CABQCA010000111.1 GCA_902462525.1 uncultured Porphyromonadaceae bacterium
GAGGAAGGGGTAGGAGCGCTGTGATTCTGCCTCGTTATGCTCGATCTGCGGATTGAGGCGCAGTTCGGTCTGTTCGCAGTCGTCGGCGAATGTGGATATTGATGTGATTAATAGCGTGAGGAGGAGAAATCTATTCATTAAGAGCTTTGGAGAGAGAGCGGTGGAAAATAGAGGCAAGTTCGCGTCCGCCGTCGTGGTTGATGTGAATGTAGTCGGCGTTCATGAGCTTTCGCTTGCGCCAGTCGACGGCAGCTCCGTCGCCGCCCATGGCCTGACGGGTGTCGAAGAATACGGCTCCGGTGCGCCTTGCGGCGTCGCGCTGGGCTTTCACCATGGCCGGGCAGGTGGGCATCGACAGCACCTCGGTGCCTTGTTTGACTCCTCTGTCGGCGATTCCCATGACAATGATGTCGGCCGCCGGATAGCAGCTTCTGATGCGTTCGATGGAACTTACCATAGCTGAGGCGTAGGCAGTGTAGTCGCGCTGTTCGGCGGTGAGAGCGTTTACGCCGTATTCCAGTATTATCAGGTCGTAGTCGATGAAGTGGCGCATCTGAGCCGCGAGGCTGCGGTTCATGCGTCGGTGTCCGATACCCGAATTGCCGCGAATCGACATGCAGTCGACCTGTACGCCGGTGTTGCCGTCGAGGTAGACCCCCAGGCCTATAAGCGATGGAATGTCCGAATCGAGCTTGAGCGAGGACGTCGGACCGTCGACCAGCAGCGACTGCACATCGGGCGATGGTACGACCGAGTGAGTGACCGCTCCGGCGTCCGTGGTAAGGGTGACGGTTCCGCTGTCGGGCGCTATGAACAGAAATTGCGATTGAGACCACGACCCGAGATGCGGTCTGGAGGCTACGCCTTTGTAGCCTGCATGTGCGGGGCCTTCAGCACGACCGTACTCGCCGGCGAGCGTGCGGAGTGAATCGTGTGCGCTGAAAGTGCGGAGGTCGTGCATTTTCCAGCCGGAGCCGCTTTGAGCGACAGAGCTACGGAAGCCCGGAAAGTCGCTGTGGAGCGACATATAGCCCACGCCCTCGCCGCCGTAAGTGTCCTGCAGAAGACGGCGTAGGTCCTGGGTGAAGATGTCGCCTTCGATAAAAGAGTCGCCTATGACAGCCACCCGTGCGCCTTCCGAGGCGAGCGCTGCTTTGAAGTGTGTGAGGGAGTCGGCACTGTAATATTCGAACATCACATCGCCGTCGTCGTCGACGGGAGCTTCGTCGACAACAGATACCGGCGCCGGTTCTTCGGGCCGGCTCTGTTCTACAGGCTCGGCCGGAAGTTCTGTCTGTTTTTCGACTTCAGCCTCGGCAATGAAGCTTTCGAGTTCGGGGTCTATTTCGACGGATGCGGGTGCCGCGGGCGCAGGCGTCTGCCCGGGGAGGAGATCGCCGAAGAGGTTGAAATCCTTAAGTCTGTTGCCGGTGAGGCTGCTCCACGGCACAGCCGAGAGAGCCATAAGCAGAACCATGGCAATGGCGATGACAGTGAAGATATGACGCGAGGAATCTTTCAACTTACGATAGTTTTAGAATTGCGACAGGCAGTCGACAAGTGTGCGGGCTTTATTTTCGGTTTCGATCCACTCGACCGACGGAATGGAGCGCGCC
The DNA here is from genome assembly GCA_902462525.1 of uncultured Porphyromonadaceae bacterium. Classification (GTDB taxonomy): domain Bacteria; phylum Bacteroidota; class Bacteroidia; order Bacteroidales; family Muribaculaceae; genus CAG-873. Next base: position 1,617 of record CABQCA010000111.1, read on the forward strand.
GTGACTCCGCTGCCGGCGTAGACGGCCCAGTGGGAACTGTCGAAATGCACGCAACGGATAATGCCGTAGGTGAGGCGGTTGCGGATATCGCAGATGCTGATGCAGCCGGCGTAGAGATAGCGGGGCCACTTTTCAAAACGGCCGATTTCGGCGATTGCGAATGGGCGCGGATAACCGGCGAGGGCCGGCGTGGGTTCGAGTTCGTCGACAACGGACTCGAAGAAGCGGATGTCTGTGGCCAGCGGGCCCACATCGGCTATAAATTCTGTGGCCAAATGCTCAATGTCGCCATATATAAGTTCTTTCGATGGCATTCGCAGGCACTCTAAGCCGGCGTTTCGGAGGCGGCGGTCGATGTCGCGGGCCACAAGCTCGTGCTCTTCGATGTCCTTGATGTCCCATGGCGCGCGTACTTCATGATGTCGCGTTCCGGCGAGGGCCATGGTGCGGAAAATTTCGCCGTTGCTCCGCTCAAGGATAAGTTCGGGAGTCGAACCCATCCAGAAATTCATGAGCGGGTGATAGAGTAGGAATGTGACCGAGTGGCGGCTTTCGGCCACGCTGAGATAGTTCAGAAAAATATCCGAGGGGCTGAAATTGCTGAAACGGCCACAGATGTTGCGGGCGATTACGGTTTTGCCGCCCCGGTTTTTCAATATTTCAATGAGGCTTTCGAGGTTTTGGGTGTATGTTTCCTGTGGTGTGGAGTCGGGACACACCTTCATGCTTTCGGCGACGGGAGTGCCGGTCGCCGAAAAGTCGTACCACTGTGACGACAGCCACGGGCGCACTTTGCACAACATTCTGCAGGGGTCGTTTTCGCTTCCTTCGTGCGGAGTGATTGCTATTAGGCAGTCCTTGAAGTTGTCGCGCCGCGGCATGCGGAACACCACGAAGGGCAACCCTTCGGCAACTCTTTCTGTGATAAATCGGGATAAAAGCGGATATTGGTCTATAGAAAAATAGTCGTACATTACCGGAGTTGAAAAAGCTACATTTTACTTTTGTTATTCTTTGCATCCGCTATTTCGCCGAGGAGGTCGAAAGCGTCGCTTCCGGTGATTTTTACATCGTATATTTTGCCGATTTCGAGGCGCGGCTCCTGCGGCAGGAATACATTGCAGTCGACCTCTGGCGAGTCGTACTCGGTTCGGCCCACGTAGCGGCCGTCGATGTCCTGCTCGTCGATGATCACGCGCATAGTCCTGCCCGCCATCTTTTCGGCCGTTTCGAAGGCTATCTCCTCCTGAAGGGCCATAAGGCGGTCGAGACGGCTGTCCTTGACGGCCTGCGGAATGTCGTCGCTGAAATTTCGGGCGGCGAAAGTATCTTCTTCCTCGCAATAGGCAAAAGCTCCCATACGCTCGAAACGCTGTTCGCGCACGAAGTCGAGCAGCCGTTCGAAAGCAGCGTCGTCTTCGCCCGGAAAACCGACCATGAGAGTTGTGCGGATAGCGATTCCGGGCACGGCTTCGCGGATCCGAGCCAGCAGACGGCGTGTTTCACCGGCAGTGATGCGGCGCTGCATGTTGGCGAGCACGCGGTCATCGATGTGCTGGAGTGCGATGTCGAGATAGCGGCATACATTGCTGTGCCGGGCCATGGCATCGAGAACATCGTAGGGGAAGTCGGCAGGATAAGCGTAGTGCAGTCTGATCATTTCCACGCCCGGAACGACCGCTATCGCGTCGACAAGCTCGGCGAGACGCGATTTACCGCCCGGAAGGTCAGTGCCGTAGCTCGAGAGGTCCTGTGCGATGATGTTGAATTCCCGGGTGCCGGCGGCTGCGAGGTGCGTCACCTCTGCCACGATGTCGCCGACGGTACGTGAGTGGTGGCGTCCGGTGATTAGGGGAATGGCGCAGAAGGCGCAGAAGCGGTTGCAGCCTTCCGAAATCTTGATGTATGTGTAGTGCGGGGCAGTGGAGAGTTCACGGTCCCACTCATGTTTCGGGGGTATGGCTTGCCGGGCCGTTATTTCGTCAATGAGTCCTGGCCAGTCGAATTTTCCGAAGATGCCGTCAAGCTCGGGGATTTCTTCGGCAAGCTCTTTGCGGTAACGTTCGCCCAGACAGCCCATTATGTAGACACCCTTTATCTCGCCGGCTTGCTTGAAGGCGATGTAGTCCATTATTTTTTCTATTGACTCTTCCTTGGCGTCGCCTATGAAGCCGCAGGTGTTGATAACGGCGTAGTCGGGTTCGAGTTCGTTTTCGTCGAAGTCGACCCGCAGTCCGGCGTCGATGAACCGTCGTGCGAGGCGTTCGCTGTCGACAAGGTTCTTCGAGCAACCCATGCTCACGATTGTGACGAGAGGACTCTTGCGGCTCATTTTTCGCGCTTACCGAAAAGAGATTCTACGAAAGCGCGCTTGTCGAAGAGCTGCAGGTCGTCGATGCCTTCGCCTATGCCGATGTATTTTACGGGAATACGGAACTGGTCGCTGATGCCGATCACGACTCCTCCGCGGGCCGTTCCGTCGAGCTTGGTGATGGCGAGGTCGGTCACCTGCGTGGCTGCCGAGAACTGGCGCGCCTGTTCGAAAGCGTTCTGTCCGGTGGAGCCGTCGAGCACAAGGAGCACTTCGTGAGGCGCTCCGGGCACTACTTTCTCCATCACACGCTTTATTTTGGTGAGCTCGTCCATGAGGCCTTTCTTGTTGTGAAGACGACCGGCGGTGTCGATGATTACAACATCTGTGCCGTTGGCCACGGCCGACGAGAGGGGGTCGTAGGCTACAGCTGCGGCATCGGAGCCAAGCTGTTGTTTCACAACGGGCACACCTGCGCGGCGTCCCCATTCATCGAGCTGCTCTACGGCGGCGGCACGGAAGGTGTCGGCCGCGCCGAGCATCACTTTGTTGCCTGCGGCCTTGAAGTGATAGGCAAGCTTGCCAATTGTGGTGGTCTTGCCAACGCCGTTGACGCCCACGACCATTATGACATACGGCTTTTTGTCGGCAGGAACGGTGAACTGTCCTGTCGATGAACCGTTGTGATTCTCGGCCAGAAGGTCGGTAATTTCTTCGCAGAGCATGTCGTTGAGCTCTTCGACGCTCACGTATTTGTCGCGTGCGGCGCGGGCCTGAATACGTTCTATGATTTTCAGAGTAGTCTCGGCGCCGACGTCGCTTGTGATAAAAATCTCTTCGAGTTCGTCGAGGAAATCGTCGTCGATGGTTCTGCGGCCGGTGAAAGCACGGCGAAGCTTGCCGAAGACGCCTTCTTTGGTTTTCTGAAGGCCGCGGTCGAGGTTCTGTTTTTTGTCTCTGCTGAAAAAATCGAAAAAGCCCATTGTAGTCTGTCTGTTCTCCTTATTTTTATGCAAAGATACTGCAAAATTTTGAATTATGAGCGCCGTCTGCTGTTTTTTAGGAACCTTAGGCCCGAAGCGTTGGCCGAGGCTGTGGAAACGTTTCCGTTTCCCTTGGGAAACAGTCAGGTATCAGGGAAACGGGAAACACCTGACCTATTTCAGGCGCAGGCTGTTTGTTTTTGGCGAAAAAAATATAAATGTCCCTTCATATGGCTTTTTTCGAGGTGGCGCTGTGTCGTGTTGCGTATGTGGCTCCGGCCACATCGCCCCGCCACTTTATCCGTGTCGGCTGTGTCGCTGTCCGAGGCGAAATCTGTGTGGCGGGGGCGAAAGCTCAGTGCTTGTCGGCGTTGAAGCAGCGACGGCAAGAAGTGTCGGCTGAGATTCTCAGCGGCTGAGAATCTTTGCGTTAGCGGACGAAAAAAATATGATTCCGATATAAATTTTTTATAGGAATAAATTTATATATGTCTCCCCTATACATAATATATATCTTATATATCATATATTCCTTTCGGGTGGCTTGTGCCATGTCTTTGTTTCCCGTTTCCCTCGTTTCCATGCCACATAATGGGAAACACGGGAAACACGGGAAACACGGGAAACGCTTTGTTTTGTTTCCGTGCTGTAAAGTTAAGGCCCCGACAATGCTTATGGCCGTGGAAAATGCGTTCTCCGACATTTAACATTTCGCGCTGTCGCTGTTCAGAAATTATGATGTATCTTTGCAGGACGGCGGCCGTCAACGGGGCGCCTGATTAGTACTATGAAGAAAATTCTGTTTGCAATTCTGCTTATGGCACTGGCATGTGGTGCCTCTCTGAGCGCCCAGCGGCGTTCGGTGTCGATTCTGGGCGACTCTTACTCTACGTTCGAGGGGTTCGTGCGGCCTGACAATAATTTGGTATGGTACTTTGCTGACTCCGACACGGCGCGGACCGATGTTTCGTCGGTGCGCGACACATGGTGGCACCGTTTCGTGCGCGACAATAATCTGCGCCTGGAGCAGAACAATTCCTACTCCGGTTCGACGATATGCAACACCGGATACGACAAGGCCGACTATTCGGACCGTTCGTTTGTCACCCGCATGAAGAATCTGGGGAGTCCCGACATGATTATCATTTTCGGGGGCACCAACGATTCGTGGGCCGGGGCGCCGATAGGGGAGTACAAGTACGGTGGCTGGACAGCAGAGGACCTTAATGCGTTCCGCCCGGCAATGGCCTGCATGCTCGCCACGATGAAGGATTACTATCCGGGTACCGACATATATTTTGTGCTCAACTGTATTCTGAGCGAGGATATCAACGACTCGGTGCATGAAATATGCCGTCACTATGGTGTTCCGGTGGTCGATCTTGAGGGAATAGACTGCAGGCACGGGCATCCCACCCGGAAAGGAATGAATCAGATTGCCGAACAGGTGAAAGCTGTAGTGTTCAAATGAGCCGCGCTTTACTTACGATAATCTGCGCGATTGTTGCACTGACCTTTGTTTCGTGCCACAGCAAGAAGAAATCGCTGCGTACCGACGACGGAATATATTCTGTGGAGGAGAAGGCCGACAGGAATGCCGGCAAAAAAGGAGAATCGAATAAAAAGCGCCCGGTGCGTGAGATGATTGTGGAGGAAGCGCGGTCGTGGGTGGGAACTCCTTACCGCTATGGCGGCGAGTCGCACAAGGGTGTCGATTGTTCGGGGCTGGTGATGAGTGTATTTCGCGATGTGGCGGCAATAAAGTTGCCCCGCAGTTCGGCCGAGCAATGCGACTACTGCAAAAAGATAGGGCGCTCTGAGCTTAGGCGGGGTGATCTGGTGTTTTTCCGCACCGGCAAGAGCAAAAAGGTGAATCATGTGGGCATATATATAGGCAACGGATGTATGGTGCATTCGTCGTCGTCGCGCGGAGTGATAGTGAGTGACCTCGATCAGGACTACTACAGGCGCACCTACCATGCGTCGGGACGTGTGAGGGCGCTGGGAGATTAGGAGGTCAGGCCAACAGGTTCTCGGGAGATTAAACTTTTATTAAATTTCCGGGAAGATACGCGGTGTTGATGATATTTTGGTTATTTTTGTGCAAAACGATTTTTTTTGTCAGATGGACCGGAAGAATATCAGACTGCTGATTGTCGATGATGAGAAGGATATCCGCGACGGATTGCGTGAATATCTTGAGCTTGAGGGTTTTGCTGTCGATGCTGCGTCGTGCGCCGAGGAAGCGATTGCAAAGGGCGTGGACCGCTACGATCTTCTGCTGCTTGATGTGATGATGGAAGGTACGGACGGTTTTGAGTTCGCACGTCGGCTCAAGCAGTCGCCCGGCACATCGGATATACCCATAATATTTCTCACGGCCAGGGATTCGAACGAAGATATGGTGTCGGGGCTGAATCTGGGTGCCGACGACTATGTGGCGAAGCCTTTTTCGATGAATGTGCTGATAGCGCGCATCGAAGCTGTGATGCGCCGCAAGAGCAGCGTCGCAAAGGCGAGGGGAGTGGTCTGCGACCGGACGAGGCTTACATGCCTTGTCGACGGTGCGGAGGTGAAGCTGCCTCGCAAGGAATTCGAGATTCTTGCTTTTCTGCTCGATAATCCGGGCCGCATTTTTTCGCGCGAAGAGCT
>CABQCA010000112.1 GCA_902462525.1 uncultured Porphyromonadaceae bacterium
GAAGATGCAGGCGCGCATCGATAATCCCTACGGCGAACTGCGCAGCGGTATGTATGCCAGCGTGATGTTGCCCTCGGGTGCCGACCCCAGGGCTCTCCTTGTCGAAGACGCCGCAATAGGGACTGATCAGCGCGGCGACTACCTCTACATCGTCAACGATTCCGACAAGGTAGTCTACACGCCGGTTGTCGCAGGTCAGACTGTGGGCGATACCCTCCGCGTGATAAATTCGGGGGTTGCCCCCGGAGAAAAATATGTGACCAAAGCGCTCCTCAAGGTGCGCGACGGTATGACTGTCAAACCCATAGTGAAGTAGCCGCGCCATGTTCAGCAAGTTTTTCATCAACCGGCCGATATTCGCCACCGTCCTGGCCATTCTCATGGTTTTGGCCGGCGTTCTCACCTACAGTTCGTTGCCGGTTGCACAGTATCCCGACATTACGCCGCCCACTGTAATGGTGGTGGCGAATTATCCCGGTGCCGATGCGAAAACCGTGTCCGAGGTAATAGGTGTTCCTATCGAGGAGCAGGTGAACGGTGTCGACGGAATGATGTACATGAGTTCGTCGAGTTCCAACGGGCAGTACATGCTCACTGTCACTTTCGAGAACGGCACCGATCTCGACATGGCTGCTGTCAAGGTGCAGAACCGTGTGTCGCTCGCCGAGCCGTCGCTGCCCTCGGCTGTGCGCCAGCAGGGCGTGCAAGTGCTTCAGCGTAGTTCCGACATCATTCTCTTCGTGGCTATCGAGACCGACCGGCCCGAAACCTACGACGGCCTTTTCCTCACCAACTACGCTCAGCTGAATATCGTCGATCCGCTGTCGCGTGTCGACGGTGTGGGGCAGGTCGAGGCTTTCGGCTCCGGGCAGTACAGCATGCGGGTCTGGCTCGACCCCGAGCTGATGCGTGTGCGCGGTGTCAGTGCTTCGGATGTGACTGCCGCCATCGAAAGCCAGAATATGGAAGTGTCGGCCGGCTCGGTCGGCGCACCGCCCGATGCCGGAGCGCAGCAGTTTGAGTTCACGCTCACTTCACCGGGCCGTCTGGTCAGTGCCGAAGAATTCGGAAATATCGTGGTCCGTACCGGACCCGACGGTTCGTTGTTGCGTCTGCGCGATATTGCGAAAGTGGAACTCGGCAGCGATTCCTACAGCATGACATCGAATGTGTCAGGCCATCAGGCCGGTCTTATGGGCATCTATCAGTTGCCCGGAGCAAATGCCCTCATGGTAGCCGAGAATGTGGAGAATGAGCTCGAGCGCCTCAGCCAGTACTTCCCCGAGCATGTCGACTACCGTATCATAATGAATACCACTGATTTCGTGAAAGCTTCCATCGATGAGGTTCTTGTCACTTTCATCGAAACGACTCTCATAGTCATGCTGGTGATATTCCTGTTCCTGCAGAACTGGCGGGCGGTGGTGATACCTATGATTACGGTTCCGGTGTCGCTTATCGCCACTCTCGCCGTAATGAAGGTCATGGGTTTCACCCTCAATACTCTGACTCTCTTCGGTCTCGTGCTTGCTATCGCTATTGTGGTCGACGATGCCATAGTGGTGGTCGAGGACTGTATGCGAATCCTCAATGAAGGCAAGCTCGGACCCCGCGAAGCCGCGCTTCAGGCCATGGACGAACTGCAGGGTCCGGTTGTGGGCGAAGTGCTTGTGCTGATGTCGGTTTTTATTCCTACAGCCTTCATTTCGGGTATAACCGGGCAGCTCTACAAGCAGTTTGCCCTCACGATTGCCGTGTCGACGGCTTTCTCGGGTCTTAACGCGCTCACCTTCACTCCCGCCATGTGCGCCCTGTTCCTGCGTCCTACACCGACACAGCCCCGATTCTTTCTCTTCCGTTGGTTCAATACCGCGTTCGAAAAAGTTCGGTCGGGCTATACCGGTCTTGTAGGCAGGATGCTGCGGCGTCCCGGTCTGGCTTTCCTTGTTTTTGCAGGTATCGTCGGGGTCGCTATGTGGGGATTTTTGCGCTGGCCCACGAGCTACGTGCCAGAAGAGGACATGGGCTATTTCATGACCTCAGTACAGCTGCCCACAGGCGCCTCGCTAACACGCACCGACAGCATAGTCCGCTCGCTGTCGGACAAGATTAAGGATATGCCTCAGGTGAAAGATGTGATAGCCATTTCCGGACAGTCGTTCCTTGCGGGCGGTGCCGGAAGCAACCTCGGCTCGATGTTCGTGGTGCTCAAGCCATGGAAAGAGCGAAAAGGAAAGGACAACAGCGTTGATGCCGTCATTGCGCGTGCCGACGAGCTTGGCGCCGAATATCAGGAGGCTATTGTCTTCTCCATAAATCCGCCGGCCATTCCGGGTCTGGGTATGTCGAGCGGCCTGCAGATGCAGATTCTCGACATCAATAATCTCGGCCCCAAGGAGATGGCGCAGACTGTGGCCGAAATTCAGGCTGCCGCTGCCGATTATCCCGAGATAGCGCGTGTGACATCGCTCTACGAAGGAGAGGTGCCGCAGTACACCGTGAAAGTCAACCGCGACCGCGTGAAGATGCACAATCTCACTCTCGAGGCAGTGTACTCGGCGCTCTCATCGTTCATGGGTACAAACTATGTGAACGATTTCAATAAATTCGGCCGCACATACCAGGTGAACATAAGCGGCGACGCCGCTGCCCGCAGCAACGCCGAAGATGTGCTGGCTCTGAGTGTGCGCAACGCCGCCGGCGATATGGTGCCTTTCGGAGCCTTCGCTACGGTAGAGCCGGTGATGGGCGAATCGATGGTGAGCCGCTACGACATGTACACCACTGCCTCGGTGACGGCTACGCCTGCCGCACATGTCAGCTCCTCCGAGGCTATAGCAGCCATGGAGGACATAATGAAAGAACGGATAGGCTCAAATTACTCCTATGCATGGACCGGCGAGGCTCTGCAGGAAACACAGTCGGGCACAACGGTTACTACCGTCCTTCTTTTCGCCATTATCATTACAATCCTTGTGCTGGCCGCTCAGTACGAATCGTGGACCGACCCCGTGGCAGTTGTCATCACCACTCCTACGGCGATTCTCGGTGCTGTCCTGGGCTGTATATTCATGAATCAGAGCATAAGCATCTACACCCAGATAGGTATAATCCTCCTCCTTGGCATGGCGGCCAAAAATGCCATTCTCATCGTGGAGTATGCCATGGACTACCGCAAGCAGGGGCAGCCCATTCGTCAGGCTGCAATCGATGCCGGCAATGTGCGTCTGCGCCCTATCCTGATGACGGCGCTGGCATTTGTCTTCGGCGTAATGCCCATGATGTTCGCCACCGGCGCCGGTGCCGCAAGCCGTATCTCGCTCGGCTCGGCGGTAGTGATAGGCATGGCTGTAAACGCCGTCCTCGGCACACTCTTCGTGCCCAACTTCTGGGAACTCCTCCAGAACATTCAGGAAAAATACCTTTCGAAAGTCTTCAGCGATAAAACACCTTCCGGTCCGCCGGCCACTCCCAAGGAATAAATTTGATTTCGTTGATCGTAATATAAGGGCCGCATATTTCTGCGACCCTTATATTATAGGACTGTATCAAAGATTGACTACCTTCCCGGCGAAGAGGCATAGACCGCTATTGCGTTCGCTGATGAAGAACAGGAACGGGCGGTCGACAGTCATCTCAATCGGATTAATCGGGGTATCCGGTCCGGCGGCTCCGTCGACTAAAGTAATGACAGAAGCCGCTTCGGCGCCTTGCTCGTCAAAACGCACGGTAGCGAATTCTTTGAGTTGGCATTCCGAGCTTGTTTCCTGCAGAAAATTAGCACTGATATCGCGGAGATCTAAAGTAGATAAGATTTCGTTGAGTTCCATACCCTCGGGCTGTATTTGGAATTTAGGAAAAGACAGGTCTATTTCCGAAGGGTATAATTTGTCGGCTGCCTTGATGTCGTTCCAGTGTTTCGAAAGTTTTTCTGCTATAAAGTCGTCAATGTTTTCGTTTTCTTTCGGAAGAACGACAATGGTATAGAACGATTTGCCGAAATCCAGCTTAATCAGTTGAGCATCGGTCGTTTCGTGGTAGGCTGCCAGAAGCCGGTTTCTCATCATGTCGGTTTCTGTGTCGCCTTTGAGACTGTGAAATATAGTTTTGACCGTATTCTTTTCATCGAAGGGGACACTCCACATTCCTTTGAAGTACAATGCGCTTAGTATGGCTATTATTTCGGGATGGCATTTGACGTCGGTTATCATGCCGTCAGTCTTTTCGCTTGCCCAGGCATTGATTTCATCACTCACGTTGCCGTTACTGAAATCGCGTTTGTAAATATCGCTGGAGAAAACATCGCTTGCAACCCTGGCAAAATCAGGCTGAAGACTATATTTATCGTTATACCATATGGAAGTGGCGAAATTCATTTTCACATTACCTCCGGCATTGGGAAGCCAGCGCATATATTTCGATGTCATTTCGTTCAGCGACAACAGGTCGCTGCAATGAAGAACATTGCATATCGCGTCGCTGTTTCCTGCATTTGCGACCACAGCAAGCATAGTTGCCAGATTCAGCGGCGAAATGACGAAATTTCTGTTTTTATCGTTGTTAGCTGATGTAGCCTGAAATAGTTCGAGACTGAACACACTCATCTGCGAAGCAATCTCGGTTTCTTCTATAGTCAGAACCGGAGCAGGTGTTTCCGGAACGGCTGTCTTTTTTTCGGTATCTTCGGGTGTATCGCTGCTCGAGCACGCAGAGAGGATTGTGACGAAGATACAGATGGCGCTAAGTAGGAATAAGATTTTTTTCATGGCAACGATTATTTTAATTATTAAGATTTATCCGGAAAGCCGACAGAGATAATTATTTCCAAAAATAATACAAAAAATCATGGATTCAAAAAAAGAAACATCATTTAACGAAGTTTAACTACAAACTTTTTTGTCTTTTTTTGAGGCTTCTTCCGGCCAAAGTACCGTTTTACTTGTTGTATTACTATATGTTAATTCAAAGTGCATGATGACTACTGATTTTGTTGCCAAGGTATCGTCTTTTTTCAAGAATTACTTCTCGCTCAGCGGGCAGCTTGTGTCGCAGGACCAGGCCGAACAGAACATACGCGAAGGCGTGTCGTTCAAAGGTACCAATATTCTTATTCTTATCCTTGCCATTCTCATTGCTTCTCTCGGCCTGAACACCAACTCTACGGCTGTCATCATAGGCGCCATGCTTATATCGCCGCTCATGGGGCCTATCATCGGTATTGGTCTGGGTGTGGGTATTCAGGATTTCGACCTTATCAAGCGGTGTCTGCGCAACCTCACAATGGCGGCACTGTTCTCGGTGCTTGCATCGACGATTTTCTTCATGATTTCGCCCGTCAACGAGCAGCATAGCGAACTTCTGGCCCGTACATCGCCTACGATCTACGACGTGCTCATCGGCTTTGTGGGCGGCGGTGCCGGCATAATAGCCCTCGGAAGTACAAACAAAGGAAATGTCATTCCGGGCGTAGCCATCGCCACAGCCCTTATGCCGCCGCTGTGTACGGCCGGCTACGGACTGGCCACACTTCAGTTCAATTATTTCTTCGGAGCAAGCTATCTGTTCATCATCAACTCCATATACATTGCTTTCGCCACTTTTATCGGTGTGAAACTGATGAAGTACAAGATGGTGGCTGCCGAGAGCGAGCGCTCGAGGCGTGTAAGGCGAATAGTCTATTCTTTGGCCGTGCTCACTATGCTGCCAAGTGTTTATTTGACATACAATATGCTGCGTGTCAATCGCTTTACTGTCGAATCCGATCGTTTTATAGCTCATGAGTGTGATTTCCCCGACACTCAGGTGCTCAGCCGCAAGGCTGTTATCACCAACGGACAGAAGCATCTTACCATCACGTTGATAGGGCGTGCTCTGCCGCCCGATTCGCTGCATGTGGCCCTCGAGGCCAAGCTGAAATACTACGGACTCGCCGGAACGGAACTGACTGTAATCCAGGGGGGCGAATATAATACCGGAAGAAACGGTGTGCCCGATGTGTCGTTTACCGACATCTATAAGATAACACAGACAACCATTGCACGTCAGCAGGCTACCATTGACTCGCTGCGGTCGCTTATCGCAGCTGACCGCACCTCGGCAATAGCGGCGCCGGAAATATCTCCGGAAATAAAAGTTCTTTTTCCCCAGGTGAAGGATATCGGAATAAGCACAACGGTCTTTGCCGATCCGGCTTCACAGAGCACCGACACTGTAAACATTGCCGCCGTGCATCTGCGTCGTCGGATGAATCATGCCGAGCGTACAAAGCTGGCCGAGTATCTCGAAACGCGTCTCAGACTACCGGAAGTAAGAATTGTGGAAATGTAGGTTTTCAGACCTACGGTTTTTAGTGTTTATGCGCGGGCCAGACCTGTTACTGCCTGTTTGATTTTGAATCCGGTGAAAGCCATGAGCAGCGACATCAGCGGCGACAGATAGTTGAATACACAGAAGGGCAGATAGATGAGGGTAGGCACTCCTAAGACCGTCGACTGTGTGATGCCGCACGAATTCCACGGAATCAGCACCGACGTCACCGACACCGAATCTTCGAGCGTTCGGCTCAGAAGTCTCGGCTCAAGCCCGAAACGGCGGTATGCGTTGCGGTACATATTTCCCCCGATGATGAGCGACAGATACTGGTCGGCGGTGCAACTGTTCAGAAACAGTCCGCTGCTCACAGTTGTGCCTACAAGCGAGAAATTGCTGCTGAGACGACTCGTGATTTTATGAGTGACTGTCGACAGCATGCCTGTGCCTATCATGGCGGTGCCGAAAATCATGGCACACAGAACAAGAAACACCGTCGGAAGCATGCCCGTGATACCTCCTGTAGCGGCGAGGCTGTCGAAGGTGGCATGTCCGGTGTCGAAAGTGGTTTCCGACCATAGCAGCCTGAGAATCATGGAGGCGTAGTCGGCTAACCCGCTGCCTTCCGATAGCACGGCAACGATTCCGGGCTGGAAAATGAATATGCCTGCAAGACCGAGCATCGAGCTGACGAACAGTGTCAGCAGGGTGGGCACCCGGAGAGCTATCAGGGTGAGTGTTGTCACAGGTATGACGAGTGTCCACGGTGTTATTGCGAAATTGGCGTTTATCAGCGCGAGCATGTCGCCGGTGCTTTCGTCCGGGCTTGTTTCTATACACAGGCCGGCAATGAAAAAGGTGAGCAAAGCGAGGCCCATGGCCGGTATGGCGGTGAGCATGAGGTAGCGTATGTGGTCGAAGAGATCGACGCCGCAGGTGCTCGATGCCACGACTGTGGTATCGCTCAGCGCCGATACTTTGTCGCCGAAATATGCGCCCGAAATTATGGCGCCGGCGACCCATCCGGGGTGGAAACCCATGACTGTGCCTATGCCCATGAAAGCGACGCCGATAGTGGCGATGGTACTCCACGAACTGCCCGTGAGCACCGATATGACGGCGCAGACAGCGCAGGTTATTACTAAGAAAAATGTCGGACTCAGCAGCCGCATACCGTAGTCTATGAGTGTGGGCACGACGCCGCTCAGCATCCATG
>CABQCA010000113.1 GCA_902462525.1 uncultured Porphyromonadaceae bacterium
GTCGATTTAACTTCGAAAACACCGTCACCGAGTTCGAGGATAGAGATATCGAACGTACCGCCGCCGAGATCGAATACTGCTATTTTCTGGTCTTTGTTTGATTTGTCGAGACCATAGGCAAGGGCGGCCGCCGTAGGTTCATTCACAATACGGGCAACTTTGAGGCCTGCGATTTCGCCTGCTTCCTTGGTGGCCTGGCGCTGCGAGTCGTTGAAGTATGCCGGCACAGTGATGACGGCTTCGGTCACGGTCTGACCAAGATAATCTTCGGCAGTTTTCTTCATTTTCTGAAGAATCATGGCAGAGATTTCCTGAGGGGTATATTCGCGGTTGTCGATCACGATTCGGGGTGTGTTGTTGGCGCCGCGCACAACTTTATAGGGTACACGTGCGATTTCGTCCTTCACCTGATCGTATGTTTCGCCCATGAATCGTTTGATGGAGTATATTGTGCGGGTAGGGTTGGTGACAGCCTGGCGTTTGGCAGGGTCGCCGACTTTGCGTTCGCCGCCGTCGACGAAAGCTACTACCGAGGGGGTGGTGTTGCGTCCCTCGCTGTTAGGAATGACAACAGGCGAGTTGCCTTCAAGTACTGCTACACAGGAGTTTGTGGTTCCAAGGTCAATACCTATAATTTTTCCCATAGTTGTTAGTGTTTATTTATGTTGTTATTTATTTGTTTCGTTATTCCGAACAGTTCAACCGCTGTTCATGATACTTTATAAACAAAAGGTGTGCCAAAAAGGTTTTATGCCTCTTTGCAATGTTGACGCGTCATGTCGACTGACACTTTGTCAGATTATTTTTTTGTTCTTTATCCATATCGCTGTGTAATTATGGAAATTTTTCCTTATTTTTGCGCCAAAGAAACTGAGTTATGAAAACGTATGTGATTTTCGACCTTGACGGTACAATTCTGAATACTATCGACGACCTTGCCGCAGCAACCAATCATGCGTTGCAGTCGCTCGGCTTTCCTCAGCACGGACTATGGGTTTATCCCGATATGGTAGGCAACGGGGTAGGGCGCCTGATGGAGCGCGCGTTGCCGGAAGACGCCCGAAACGAAAAGACTATCAACGCCATGCTTGCTGCATTCAAGGAATACTACGGCGAGCATTGCTGCGATGCGACCAGGCCATATCCCGGAATTCCCGAGCTGCTTGAAGAGCTGAGTGCGCGAGGAGTGAATCTTGCCGTCACATCAAATAAGTATCAGGAGGCGGTTACGAAACTTATACATCACTACTTTCCGACGGCTAATTTCCGTGCTATTCTCGGAAATGAAGAGGGTATTCCCCGTAAGCCGGATCCGTCGATAGTATTTAAGGCCTTGTCGATCTGTCCTACTCCGAAGTCCGACGTCCTTTATGTAGGTGATTCCGGTGTGGATATGGAGACAGCCCGTCGGGCTTGTATCGAATCGGTGGGTGTCTCGTGGGGATTCCGTAGCATTCATGAACTGAAGGAAGCTTATGCCGACCATATTGTTTCGACTCCTTCTCAGATCAGCGGACTTGTAGGTATCTAAACTGAAATGTCGGGCTCCTATTCGATTGTTCACAAGGCGAAAGTGCTGTCGGTCGACGGCAGGGAGCTTTCTGTGCTTGTCGATGCAGGAGTTTCGGCACGTTCTTGCGGAGGATGTGCGCTTGTCGCTGCATGCGGCCGAGACAATAGATCCGGCAAGAGTGAGGAGGTTGTCCTGCATGTACGAGTGCGTCATGGCAAAGTGCCGGATGTAGGCTCGGAAGTATCGATCGGCCTGCCAAAAGGACAATCGTTCAGGGCTACGCTCGTTGTCATGGCATTTCCGTTGACTGTATTCTTTATTGTAGCAGTTGTCTGCACTATTTCGGGAGTTTCTGAAGGCTGGACGGCATTGGCGGCACTCGTTTCTGCAGCAGCCTGCCATGCATTGATTTTTATTCTTAATAAACGGGATTCGACATCATGGGTGTTGATTGATGAAAAAGTATGAGTTCGGCAGAGATTTTTCTTTATACCTTAATTGTAATGGGGGCTATCGGGCTTATCGGAGCGTCCATTCTTTACCTTACCGCTAAAAAATTCAGAGTGGAAGAAGATCCGCGTATCGATGAAGTGGAAGGTTGCCTGCCCGGAGCCAACTGTGGGGCCTGCGGCCGAAAGGGATGCCGTGATTTTGCCGCCGAATGTGTTCGCCGAGGAAATCTGGATGGTCTTGCTTGTCCGGGAGCCGGTTCGGACGGTATGCGGAAGATTGCAGCCATTCTGGGTGCTGAAGCATCGGACACAGCCAGGAAAGTTGCTGTGATTAAGTGCAATGGCGACTGTACGGCACGCCCTGAAGTCTACATCTACGATGGCGCTGTTTCGTGTGCCGTTATGGACTCGGTGGGGTGTGGAACGACCGCCTGTTCATATGGTTGTCTTGGTTGCGGCGATTGTGTGTCGGCCTGTAGCTTTGAGGCTATCCGAATCGACCCGTCGACCCATCTTCCCGTCATTGATACAGATGTGTGCACGGGCTGCGGCCTATGTGCGGCCGAATGTCCGCGAAATATCATTGAACTGCGTCCTGCAGGTTGTCGCGACCGCCGGGTCTGGGTGGCTTGTTCCAGTCGGGATAAAGGGGCTTTGGCCCGGAAAATCTGCTCTTCGGCCTGCATCGGTTGCGGCAAGTGCAGCAGGGTGTGCGCATTCAGCGCCGTTTCACTTGCCGACAATCTGTCGTATATCGATCCGGAACTCTGCAAAACTTGCGGTAAATGTGCAGGTGTATGTCCGACGGGCGCTATCCATGCAACTTTCGAAATCATTAAAAAAGCCGAGGTATGAGAAACACATTCAGCAAAGGCGGTATTCATCCGTCGGCAAACAAAACCGCTTCACGTTCGATTGAGTTCCTGCCACTTCCGATGAAGGTGAATGTGCCATTATCGCAGCACATCGGTGCTCCGGCAAGACCGGTTGTATCGAAGGGTGACAAAGTTCGACGCGGACAAATTATCGCAGAAAACGCATCGTTTGTCTCTGCCGGACTTCATGCTCCGGTTTCGGGGACAGTGCGCAGTATCGAAAATGTGATGATGCCGTGGGGAAAGCAGATCCGAGCTATTATTATCGAGGCTTCGGAGGAGGAGCATTTGAGCGATACCATGGATCGGGACGCCTATTGGCATGGAATTACATCAGGCAATTGTGACCGCACTATTTCAGATGTCCTTGCGCCCGATGAAATTAAAGCAAAAATTAATGAAGGCGGTATAGTGGGCCTTGGGGGAGCTACATTTCCATCGGTAGTGAAGCTGTCGCTGAAACCTGAGCAGAAACCTGAAGTTTTAATTATCAATGGCTGCGAATGTGAACCTTATCTGATGTGTGACGACGCTCTCATGTGCATGTGGCCGGCCCGCATTGTCGAGGGCGTCGAGCTAATAATGAAAGCCGCCGGAATTCCCCGGGCTGTCATAGCGATGGAAGACAACAAGCCTGAAGCAGCTGCTGCTATAGCTGCAGCTATTGACGGGAGCGCTGATATATCACTTCGAATTCTTAAAACTAAATATCCTCAAGGCGGCGAAAAGCAGTTGGTAGAAGCCGTGACAGGCCGTCGTATATCCTCGGGAGCGCTACCGATTTCAGTCGGCGCCGTGGTGAACAACGTTGCTACGGCTTTTGCCGTTTGGCAGGCTGTGGCAACCGGGCAGCCTTTGATAGAACGTGTCGTCACAGTAACGGGTGATATAGCCCCGATGCAAAGAAAAAACTATATGGTGGCTTTGGGAACGCCTTTAGCCGACCTGCCTTTCAGTCTTGATAGTGGAGAATTCCGGATTTTGGCGGGCGGCCCCATGATGGGCAAAACGGTAGTGAGGTTCGATGCTCCGATAATGAAAGGGACTTCCGGACTGACAATACTGCGCCACCGTCCGGCGAGGCCCGAACAAGCATGCATGCGATGCGGCGCCTGTGTCGATGCCTGTCCTATGGGACTCGAACCCTATCTGCTTGCCACTTACGGACGGCTCAGAATGTGGGGCGAAGCCAGAGATGCAGCAGTCGCCGACTGTATTGAATGTGGTTCTTGCAGCTATTCATGTCCTTCCGCACGTCATATTCTCGATTATATTAGAGTAGCTAAAAACAGAGCAAAAAAGCTATGAAAGAGAAACTTATTTTTTCAAGTAGTCCTCATGTCCATACCGACAGGACTGTCTCGGCCACGATGTTGCATGTCATTGCGGCATTGGTTCCGGCAGTGGCATGCTCGCTTTGGTTTTTCGGGCTTCCGGCACTGGGTGTCTTGTGTGTGGCAGTGGCAGTGTGTGTGTTCGTAGAATGGAGCATAACCCGGTTCATGCTACGTCGCCCGTCGACCATCGGCGATTTTTCAGCTGTACTGACTGGCGTACTTCTGGCTCTCAATCTGCCGTCGGGTATACCACTGTGGATGGTGGCTGCAGGCGCTTTGATGGCAAGTGGTATAGGAAAGATGGCATTCGGCGGACTCGGTTGCAATATTTTCAACCCGGCGCTTGTGGGCCGGGTGTTCCTGCTTATTTCATTTCCGGTGGCCATGACGACATGGCCGGTTCCCGGCGCCGACGGTACAACCGGTGCTACAGTTCTTTCGCTTGTAAAGACAGGAGTTCTGGATCCCGGACAACTGCCGGGAGCTGATATGATTACAGGCGATATGGGCGGTTCGATGGGTGAAGTAAGCGCGGCGTCACTGCTGTTGGGATTCGTCTATCTCTTGGCTGTCAGAGTTATAAAATGGTATATTCCGGTGTCAATAATGATTGGTGTTGCAGTTGTTGATTTACTGTGTGGTTTCCCGGTTCTTTTCGATATTTTTTCGGGAGGACTTCTTTTGGGAGCGATTTTCATGGCAACCGACTATGCCACATCGCCGATGACACGTAAGGGCATGATGGTCTACGGGCTTTTTATCGGAATAATTACCGCGTCGATACGCCGCTGGGGCGCTTATCCGGAGGGCATGTCGTTCGCAATACTCATAATGAACGGTTTTACTCCATTGATTGACAGATATATGCGTCCAACGCGTTTTTCACCCCGAACAAGGAAGGAGGCTGCAGCATGAAATCGACATTACTAACCATGACTGTAAGCCTTTGTGGCGTGGCTCTTCTTGCCGGAGCCGGTCTTGCCGGAGTCAATGTGCTTACAGAGAAACCGATAGCCGAAGCCCAGGCCGAAACGCGCCGTCAGGCCATAGCTGAAATACTTCCTCCGTTTGACAATGTGCCGTCCGATGAAACAGTTGTTATAGACGGGCTTACACTTTTCCCTGCAAGCAAAAGTGGGAAAAGTGTAGGGGCTGCAGTCGAGACTTTCAGCGACAATGGTTTTTCGGGGCGTATAACTATTTTAGCAGGTTTTGACGAATGTTGCCGACTTACCGGTTTTCAGGTCCTGTCACACGCTGAGACACCGGGTCTCGGCGCTCGTATGAGTGAATGGTTTTCGTCCGAAGGCTCGACACACAATGTGGCCGGCATGAGCGCGCCTTTTGCCCTGAAAGCCGACGGGGGTGACATTGATGCCATTACAGGTGCGACTATAAGTTCCCGTGCTTTTATGGAGGCTATAAACAAGGCTTCCGAAGCAGTAACCAAATACCAGACGGAACGATGAAAATGCTGAAAATCATATATGACGGAATAGTAAAGCGCAATCCCACTTTTGTGCTGATTTTGGGAATGTGTCCTACCTTGGGAACTACATCTTCGGCAATTACTGGTATGTCGATGGGTCTTGCCACACTTTTCGTACTGATCTGTTCGAATATGGCAATTTCCGCTATTAAGGACATTGTTCCGGATAAGGTGCGCATACCGGTATTTATCGTTGTGATAGCCTCGTTTGTCACTATTCTCCAAATGCTTATGCAGGCATTTGTTCCGACACTCTATTCTACTCTTGGCATTTTTATACCTCTGATAGTGGTCAATTGCATTCTTTTGGGGCGGGCCGAGGCTTTCGCTTCGAAAAACAGCGTGATAGACTCTCTATGCGACGGCATAGGCGTAGGCACCGGGTTTACTTTGGCTCTCACCCTCTTGGGCTCTCTTCGCGAAGTTCTTGGCAATGGATCGGTGTTCGGGCTGCAACTTTACAATGCCGATTTCGGAGCGCTTCTCTTCGTACTTGCGCCCGGTGCATTCATAGTTTTAGGGCTCTTGATAGCATTGTTTAACCGACTGAATAATTGTAGATAATCTATGCTCGAATTTATTGCGGTGATTTTTTCCGCTATTCTGGTAAACAATATAGTATTTTCGCAGTTTCTTGGCATATGTCCGTTCATAGGGGTATCGAAGAACCTTGAATCGGCTTTCGGCATGGGTATGGCAGTGACTTTCGTGATGGCTGTCGCAACTGCCGTTACATGGCTTATGCAGCATTATGTACTTATGCCTCTGGGACTTGTATATGTCCAAACTATAACATTCATTCTTGTCATAGCTGTGTTGGTGCAGATGCTTGAAATAATGATAAAGAAAATATCACCGTCGCTCTATGCATCACTTGGAGTCTATCTCCCTCTTATCACGACAAACTGTGCGGTCCTTGGCGTGGCTATCATAGTCGCTCAAAAAGATTTCGGTTTTCTCTACTCTGTTGTTTATGCCGTAGCTTCCGCCCTCGGCTTCTTGCTTGCTCTTACGATTTTTGCCGGAATCCGAATGCGACTTGCTCTCGCCGACATTCCACGGCCCATGCGAGGTGTTCCGATAGCCCTGATTGTCGCCGGCATCCTCGCTATGGCGTTCATGGGATTTTCGGGTATTAAAATAGGGTAGGGAAAAGCAATAAAGAAGCCCTGCGATCCGTTTTTCTTATATGATATCATTCAAGAAAATATTGTTTCTTTCAACGGTTGTACCGTGCCTGATTTTCTGTTCGTGCGGCGGCGCAAAGCTTAGCACAGCCAACGAGCAGATGGAGCGCGGCGAGTACTTTGATGCGGCTAAAACTTATCGAAAGATTTACAACAAATTAAAACGCGACGAGCGCGACCTTCGCGGTGAAGTCGCTTATAAGATGGCTGAGTGTCACAGTAAACTAAATCAGTTTGCCCGTGCTTCGGCTGCATACCAGAATGCTGTCCGATATGGCTATGGCGATTCCACACTCTACTTCAAGCTTGCCCGTATGCAGCACGCACAGGGGCAATATGATCAGGCCGTGAAAAACTACAGCGAGTACCTGGCCTGGCGTCCGTCCGATGTTCTGGCTCAGAACGGTATTATAGGAGCCCGAATGGGTGCTGAAAAGAAAGGTGCTACGCGCTATGAAGTGAAGAATGCAAAGCTTTTCAATAGCCGCCGTTCCGACTATTCACCCATGTATCTCGACCGTTCGCTCGACAGGATATATTTCACATCGACTCCCGC
>CABQCA010000114.1 GCA_902462525.1 uncultured Porphyromonadaceae bacterium
GTCGGCGTATTGAAAGCTGTAAAGGCCAAATATCCTGACATCGATGTTGTTGTCGGAAACATCGCTACCGGCGACGCGGCCCGCTACCTTGTGGAAAATGGTGCCGACGGTGTGAAAGTGGGCATCGGCCCGGGTTCGATATGCACCACACGTATCATTGCCGGTGTGGGAGTGCCGCAGCTCACCGCTGTTTATGATGTCGCCAAAGCCCTCGAAGGCACAGGTGTTCCTCTGATTGCCGACGGCGGTATCCGCTATTCGGGCGATATTGTCAAGGCTCTCGCAGCCGGTGCTCACTCTGTGATGCTCGGCGGCGTGCTTGCCGGAGTGGAGGAAAGCCCCGGCGACACCATCATCTTCAACGGCCGTAAATATAAGACCTACCGCGGAATGGGCTCGCTCGAAGCCATGGAACGCGGCTCGAAAGACCGCTACTTCCAGGCCGGAGAGACCGATGTGAAGAAACTCGTGCCCGAAGGCATAGCAGCCCGCGTGCCGTTCAAAGGCTCGCTCTACGAGGTTGTGTACCAGATGCTCGGCGGTCTCCGTTCCGGTATGGGCTACTGCGGCGCCCGCGACATCGAGGCTCTGCACCATGCTCAGTTTACCCGCATCACGGCTGCCGGTGTGGCCGAAAGCCATCCGCACGATGTGGCCATAACCAGCGAGGCTCCCAACTACAGCGCTTCGAGGCAATAAAGCACGGAATCTTACGTTATAAATGATGTGGGCGCCGTTCGGCAGACAGCGGACGGCGTGCCACATTATCAGTTTTTATAACTCCATGATGAACAAACGACAGATACTCAGCATAGCCGCCCTTGCGGCTGCCGCCGGCGCCTTTGCCGCCGACACCGACCCCGTGCTCATGACGGTTGACGGCAAGGACGTCCATGTCAGCGAATTCGAATATCTCTACAACAAGAACAACACCCAGCAGGCGCAGCCTCAGAGCCTCGACGACTACATGGATTTGTTCGTGAACTATAAGCTGAAAGTAGCCGACGCGTTGCGCGACAATCTCGACAAGACACCCGAGTTTACCACCGAATACCAGAGTTTTGTCAAGGATCTCGCCAAGCCTTATCTTCGCGATGCCAAAGTGGCCGAAGAACTCGTTCAGCAGGCTTATGCCCACTATCTTAAGGATGTGACCGTGAGCCATATCATGCTTGCGCCGCAGCCCGGCAACGATACTAAGCTCGATTCGATACGCAACGCCATCGTCTCAGGCAAAACAACATTCGAGGATGCAGCCCGTGCAAACTCCATCGACAGCTACTCCGCCCGCAACGGTGGCCTGATGGGTCACGTGACTCCCGGCCGTCTGCCATGGGCTTTTGAGGAAGCTTCCTACGACACGAAGCCGGGCGATATTTCGCCAGTCATCAACTCGGGATTCGGCTATCACATTATCCGTGTTGAAAAGAGCGTGCCGGCCTCAGGCGATGTCGAAGCCGAGCACATACTTCTTCTTACCCGCGACCTCGACGAGCAGGCAGCCGCCGCTCAGAAAGTAAAAATCGATTCGATATACGAAGCCCTGAAAGCCGGTGCCGATTTCGCCGACATGGCACGCCGGTTTTCGCAAGACCCCGGTTCGGCACGCAACGGCGGCAAACTTGGCCGCTTCGGCCGGGGCATGATGGTGCCCGAATTCGACAGCACTGCCTTCGCCCTTGCCGACGGCGAAATGTCGAAACCGTTCACCACATCTTTCGGCTGGCACATTGTGCGCCGCACAGGCCATCATGATGTCGGCTCGCTTGATGAACTCCGTCCCGCAATTGAGGCTGCTATTGCCAACGATGTCCGCAGCACGATGCCCGAAAAAGCTGTCAAGGAGCGTCTTCGCATCCGTTACAACGCCCGTGTGCTGCAGCAGGGCCTTGATGATGTGGCTGCTGTCATCACCGCCAACGGCGGACAGTGCGATTCGGCTGCAATCGCTCAGATCAAGGTTGCCAATCCTGTAGTGGGCGTCTATGACGGCGGTGAGGTTACTGCTGTCGACGCCATAGGCCGCGTGCCCGACATTCAGATGTCCGCAGGGCCGATGTCCGCCATTACTTCGGCTGCCAACGACATTCTCGATGATATTATTGTAGAAAAATATCAGCAGAATCTCGCTGCCGAGGACGATGATTTCAGAAATCTGCTAAACGAATACCACGATGGTATTCTTCTCTATGAAGTGTCGAACCGCAAGGTCTGGGACAAAGCCTCCAAGGATACGGAAGGCCTTGAAAACTACTTCCGCAAAAACGCCGCCAAGTACCGCTGGGATGCTCCCAAGTTCAAAGGCTACGTCATTTTTGCTGATAAGGACTCAATACTCGCCGAGGCCCTGGCTTATGCCGACTCCATACCCTCCGACAACTCCGCAGAGTTTGTCGCCGCCATGCGTGAGCACTTCAAACGTGCCATCAAAATCGAGCGTGTTGTGGCTGCCAAAGGCGAAAATCCCATTACCGACTACCTTGGCTTCGGCGCGGAACGTCCGGCATCGACACCATCGAACCGCTGGAATTTCTATGCCTCTTATAAGGGCCGTGTTGTCGATGCCCCCGAGGAAGCAGCTGATGTACGCGGTCAGGCACTCACCGACTATCAGGAAACGCTCGACAAGGCGTGGCTGAAAGATTTGCACAAAAAATACAAAGTAAAAATCAATAAAAAGGTATTCAAAAGCTTAAAAGACAAGAAGTGAGAGCTGTTGCAGCATTGGCTGCGTCGGCGCTGATGCTGGCGTCATGCAGCAACCGTGATAACGCGGATGCCGAGGCTCTTGCTGTTGTCGGCAAATCGGCTCTCACACGCACAGAACTGTCGAAGGCCATGCCCGGCGGACTGACATCTGCCGACAGCACGGCCTTCGCCCGCGCTTACATACAGCGCTGGGTCAATGCCCGGCTGATAGAGCAGGTGGCGGAAGACGAAGTCGACATGGCGGAAATCGACCGTCTGACTTCGGAGTACCGTCTGAGCCTCATCATGAGCCAGTACCGTCGTTCGATGGCCACACAGGCCGCCGGCGATTTCAGTGAAGATTCCCTCCGTGCATACTACGAGGCCCATAAGGCCGACTACCGGCTCGAACGCCCGCTTGTGCGCGGTGTATACCTCAAAGTGCCGGATAATGCGGTCAACCTTGCGGTCCTCAGGCGGTTGTACACATCCTCGAAAAGCGCCGACATGGACCGTCTCGAAAAGGAAGCTCCTAAAACCGCCATTCACTACGACTATTTCCGTGACCGTTGGGTGGACTGGGAGCAGATCGAAAACCGTATTCCGGCCGACATCTCTTCGGGAGATGCTTTTCTGCGCTCGAAGCGCCAGCTTGATGTGACCAACGGCGGATTCATCTACCTTCTCCACGTTTCCGACTATCTGCCTTCCGGCGCCCCCATGCCTTTCGAGGCCGCAGCTCCGCTTATCCGTGAGCGCCTGCTCACCCTCAACCGCCAGATCTACGATGCCTCACTCCTAAAGGAACTTTACGACAGGGCTGTCGGCGACGGCACACTCACCTTTCCGCAGGGAAATCCTTTCTGAACCTAATACACAATCCACCGATCCATGAAAAAAACAGTATGCGGCGTTACCGCCGTGATGGTTGCCGCCGGTTTCAGCAGCTGTTCACGCCAGCCGAAGAACGCAGTGAAAGAAAATGTGAAACCGAACATCATCGTAGTGCTGGCTGATGACCTCGGCTACGGCGACATCAGTTTCTACGGCTCACGAACCATTCACACTCCCAATATCGACAGTCTCGCCCACGGTGGCGTGACATTCAATAATGCCTACGCAACATCGTCGACCTCGACTCCGAGCCGCTACGGACTGCTCACAGGCATGTACCCTTGGCGTGACGACATCAAAATCCTGCCGGGCGACGCACCTCTGGTCATACCCACCGACATTCCCACTCTTCCGCGGCTTATGCAGCAGGCTGGCTACTTCACCGGCGCCATTGGCAAGTGGCATCTCGGCATGGGCAGCGGCAATGTTGATTGGAACGATACTATTCGTCCGGGAGCCAATGAGATAGGCTTCGATTACTCGTGTCTTATAGCCGCCACCAACGACCGTGTGCCCACCGTTTATGTGGAGGACGGTCTGGTGGTGAACGGAGATTCTGCCGATCCTATCTATGTTGACTATGAAAAGAACTTCGATGGAGAGCCATCGGCTACGGAGAATCCCGAGATGATTCGAATGATGTACGCCCACGGCCACAACAATGCCATTGTCAACGGCATTCCCCGTATCGGCTACATGAAAGGCGGCGAAAAGGCGCGGTGGGTCGATGAGGACATGGCCGACTACTTCGCCGGCAAGACACTCGAATTCATCGAAGAAAACAAGGATCGGCCATTTTTCCTCTACTACGGTCTGCATGAGCCTCATGTGCCCAGGGCGCCCCACAGCCGCTTTGCCGGCACTTCGGGCATGGGGCCGCGCGGCGATGCCATCATGGAGGCCGACTGGTGTGTCGGCCGGCTGATGGCTAATCTCGACAGCCTCGGTATTCTTGACAACACCATCATAATTTTCAGCAGCGACAACGGTCCCGTGCTCAACGACGGCTACCGTGACGGTGCTCCCGAATTGGCAGCCGCGGCCGGCCACAAGCCTGCCGGAGGACTGCGCGGCGGGAAGTACAGTCTCTACGACGGAGGCACACATGTGCCGATGTGCATCTACTGGAAAGGGCATGTCAAACCTGTGGTTTCCGATGCTCTTGTGAGTCAGCTTGATCTTTTCGCATCTCTTGCCGACATTGTGGGCGTCGAGGTGCCCGATTCGCTCGACAGCCGTGCCATGGCTCCCGTTTTCCTCGGCGAATCGAACGACGGACGAAGCGAAATAGTGATTGAGAATCAGGGTAAATTGGGTCTCAGGAGCGGTCGCTATGCCTTCATGCCGCCATACGAAGGTCCGGCGACGAATCTCACCGGAAATGAACTCGGCAATCTCGACATCTACGGCCTCTTCGATCTTGTGGCTGATCCCGGCCAGCAGCACAACATCGCTGACGAAAATCCCGAACTTGTGGACTCGCTGAAAGTCGTTTTCCTCGACCGGACAATGGGTTTCTACCGGCCGTTTGTCGAAGAAATAACACTGAAATAGGATTTTTCGATTTTTTTCACTATTTTTGTAGGATAAAATTGCCCCGAAAATGAGTGAAGACAACGACGATATATACCCTGAAAATCTGCCAGACGAACCTTTTGAAGTAAGCGAAGAGTCATACGGTGATGAAGTTGCCGGCGAGAAAGAACTCACCGCCGAAGAATCGTCTGTCGGTCGCCGGCCCTATACGTCGGCCGACGATGTGGTGCGCCATCATTTGCGCGGCATGTACCAGACGTGGTTTTTGGAGTATGCCTCGTATGTGATTCTCGAACGTGCTGTGCCCGAAATCGACGATGGCCTCAAGCCCGTGCAGCGACGGATACTGCACGCCATGAAGACCATCGACGACGGACGTTTCAACAAAGTCGCAAACATCGTGGGCACAACCATGCAGTACCATCCGCACGGCGACGCCTCGATAAAGGATGCCCTTGTGCAGCTCGGACAGAAAGATTTGCTGGTGGAAACGCAGGGTAACTGGGGCAATATCCTCACCGGCACAGCCGCTGCCGCCGCCCGATACATCGAGGCGCGTCTGAGTCTCTTTGCATCCGACGTCCTTTTCAATCCGAAAGTAACAGAGTGGACACTGAGCTACGACGGCCGCAAGCGCGAACCCGTGACACTGCCTGCCAAATTCCCGCTGTTGCTGGCTCAGGGCGCGGAGGGCATTGCCGTGGGCCTGTCGTCGAAAATTCTGCCCCATAACTTCAATGAACTCCTCGACGCTGCCATAGCCTGTGTGCGAGGCGAGGAGTTCACGCTCTATCCCGATTTTGTCACCGGCGGCACTATTGATGTGGGCCGCTACAACGACGGACGGCGCGGCGGGGCACTGAAAGTGCGCGCCAAAATCGAGAAGATAGATTCGAAGACGCTTAATATCACCGAACTGCCATTCGGCAAAACCTCCGGCTCACTCATCGAATCGATACTCAAGGCTCTCGAGCGAGGCCAGATAAAGGTGCGCAAAGTCGATGACAACACTGCTTCTGAAGCCTCGATTCTCGTGCACCTCATTCCGGGCACATCGAGCGACAAGACCATCGATGCACTCTATGCCTTCACCGACTGTGAGGTCAACATTTCGCCTAACTGTTGTGTAATCCGCAACAAGAAACCTTGCTTTCTCGGTGTGAGCGATGTGCTCCGTCACAGCGTAGAAACCACCAAAGGCATTATCCGTTCGGAGCTTGAGGTCGAACTTGCCGAAACCCGCGAAAAACTGCTGTGTGCATCCCTTGAAAAGATTTTTATTGAAGAACGGATTTACAAGGATAAAGAGTACGAAGAAGCTCCGGACCTCGACACGGCTATCGCCCATGTCGACAGCCGGCTGGAGCCGTACAAACCGTCGCTGACTCGCGAAGTGACCCGCGACGACATTCTGAGACTGCTCGAAATAAAAATGAAGCGTATACTGCGCTTCAACTCCGACGAGGCCGAGCAGAACCTGCTTGATCTGAGGACTAAGATTTCGCGTACTCTCGACCGTCTCGAGCACATCGATGATGTGACAATCGAGTGGTATACCTACCTGAAGGAAAAATACGGAGCCTCCTATCCGCGCCGCACTGCTATCCGAAGTTTCGACAATATTCAGGCTGCCACTGTGGCCGAGGCAAACGAAAAGTTGTATATCAACCGCGAGGAAGGCTTCATCGGCACAGGCCTGAAGAAGGATGAGTTTGTGTGCAATTGCTCGAGCATCGACGACATCATCATTTTCTACCGCGACGGCCGCTATAAGATAGTGCGTGTGCAGGATAAACTCTTTGTAGGTAAGAATGTGCTGTACATCAACGTGTTCAAACGCAACGATACCCGGACTATCTACAATGTCATCTACCAGAACGGCCGTGGCGGCATCTACTACATGAAGCGTTTTGCGGCCACCGGTCTTACACGCGACAAAGAGTACGACCTGACCCAAGGTACCGCCGGTTCGAGAGTCGTATGGTTCACGGCCAACTCCAACGGCGAGGCCGAGGTTGTCAAGGTCACTCTCAAGCCCAAGCTACGGCTGAAGAATCTCACTTTCGACGTCGATTTCGGAAAGATGGACATCAAGAACCGTTCGGCCCGTGGGAATCTTGTGACCAAGAACGATGTTCAGCGTTTCTCGCTCAAAGAGCGCGGAGCCTCGACGCTCGGCGGTCGCGAAGTGTGGTTCGACCACGATGTCATGCGTCTCAACTACGACGGACGCGGCACTTTCCTGGGCGAATTTGCCGGTAACGACCGCATTCTGGTGCTTCTGCCTTCGG
>CABQCA010000115.1 GCA_902462525.1 uncultured Porphyromonadaceae bacterium
AGCTGTAGGTGTAGCATAGGCCGAGGGTATCGACGATTTTTACAAGGTTATTGCGGCTCTTCATCACTTCGAGCTCTGTTTCGTCGATATAGTCCTTAAACGCCATGATGGGGTTGTTGGCGCCTCCGAGATTGAATGCGTTTTCATTGGCGCTGGCCACATCGTTGAGGTAGATAGATGCCTGTATGCTGTAGGTGGGCACTACGGATTTCAGATATATGAAAGCGGCGACAAGACATATGGCCACACTTAATGCAAACCACTTGTAGTGTGCGAGATAGTCGAGAAGAAGACCTTTGAGGTCGAATTCCGCTTCTGTGTTGTTCCGGTTGTCGAGATTTTCGTTTTCCATATCAGTTCTTGGAGAGGTTGATGATGCCGATGATAAGAGAAGCGAGCGACGACATGCCGCCGACAATGGTGACTGTGGAGGCTACCGCGGGATTCATCTGCCATGCCGATGCGCGCATGGAGCTGTTCGGCTGCACGTAGATGTAGTCGTTCTGCTTAAGGTTGAAATACGGGGAAAGGAGGAAATTCTTGTCGTGAATGTTGAGTTTTACAACCTCACGTTTGCCTTCGGAGTTGGTGCGGTAGAGGAGAATGTTCTCGCGGTCGCCTTTGATGTCGAGGTCGCCTGCCAGCGAAATGGCTTCGAGGAAGGTCATGCGCTCGTTCTTGCTCTGGTATACACCGGGATTTTTAACAGCGCCGGCAACAGTGACGCGGAAATTCATCAGACGGATGTCGACATTGGGTTTTTCGGTGACGTACTTGGGGTATATTTCATCGGCTATCTTGTTTGCGACTTCACGCTTTGTGAGGCCTGCGACCTC
Source organism: uncultured Porphyromonadaceae bacterium (assembly GCA_902462525.1). Lineage (GTDB taxonomy): Bacteria > Bacteroidota > Bacteroidia > Bacteroidales > Muribaculaceae > CAG-873. Next base: position 837 of record CABQCA010000115.1, read on the forward strand.
TATCTGCCCCAGCACGGGGAAGTCGATGGTTCCGTCGGCATTCACAAGATAGTACTCTGTCAGCGATTCGACAGAGGTGCTGTTGTAGCTTGTTGCTGTTCGGTTTATGATATTCAGTCTGCCGTCAGCATCGATGTACCGGCCACGGTTGAAAGGTGCGAGGGCATTGACATTTGCGCCTCCGACCTCAATATTGAGCAGGTCGCCCACGGTGATGACAGGGTCCTGGTTGACCGCAAGCATATTGAGTGAATCGGCGCTCAGTTGATCGGCATCAACGAAGTAGGGTACTTTTTTAGGGGCTGAGCATGAACTCAGCATAAGGAGAGCCACAGTCGCAGCGGCTAATTGAATTTTGAGTTTCATTATTAGTTGTTGTCTGACAGCTATAAAAAGTAAATCAATATTTACGTAATTAAATCTCGGGTGCAAAGATAAGCATAATATGCCACTTCACCAATTTTTGAGCTATTTAGAGCCCTTCGGGCGGCGCAAAATTAGTCAAATCCTGACACTGGGAAAACGTTTCGGATGCCTATGATTAAAACACCCCTCCCATTTTAAATATTTTTAACATTTGAGCGGTAATCTATTTCCTTTTTCCGCGTCATATTTGTCAGATGTTTTAAAGGAATCATATCACATCACACATCATATATGAAAAAATTTCTTTTAGGCGCTTTTGCCGCGGCAGCGGTTTTCTTCGGCGCCACCACCTCACAGGCACAGGCCCCCGGCCAGCAGCTGCCTGAACTGCCGCTCGACTCCGCCCTCCACACGGGCACACTGCCCAACGGCCTCACCTATTTTATCCGTCATAACGACAATCCCAAAGGACAGGCCGATTTCTACATAGCACAGAAAGTCGGCTCTATTCTCGAAGAGGACAACCAGCGCGGTCTTGCCCACTTTCTGGAACATATGTGCTTCAACGGCACCACAAATTTCCCGGGCAAGAACCTTATAACATGGCTCGAATCGATAGGTGTGAAGTTCGGTTATAACCTCAACGCCCGCACCGGTATCGACGAGACTATCTACAATATCTCGAATGTTCCTGTAGCCCGCACCTCGGTGCAGGACAGCTGTCTGCTCATTCTTCACGACTGGGCCTGCGACGTCACTCTCGACCCGGCTGAAATCGAAGCCGAACGCGGTGTTATCCACGAGGAATGGCGCCAGAGCATGAAGGGCTCGATGCGTATCATAGAGGAAGCTCTCCCGACCATCTATCCCGACAGCAAGTACGGTCACCGTCTGCCTATCGGCATCATGGATGTTGTCGACAACTTCCCGCCTCAGGCTATCAGGGATTACTACCACACATGGTATCGTCCCGACCAGCAGGCAATCATCGTGGTGGGCGACATCGATCCCGCGTATATCGAAGGTAAAATCAAGGAAATGTTCTCGGAAATAAAGATGCCCGAGAATCCCAAGGAACGTCTCTACGTGGAGGTCGACGACACCCCCGGTACCATCTACGCTATCGGTAAGGATCCCGAAATGTCGGCCGCCGCTACTCTGCTGATGTTCAAGAACGATAATGCACGCCTGCCCCGGGCATACCGCAACACACCGCTCTTCTTCCAGATGGAATACATCACCGACGTCGTTTCCATTATGATGAGCGAACGTTTCAACGATCTTGCCAAGAAGCCCGATTGCAAATTCTCGAATGTCAGCCTTTCGATCGGCGACTTCTTCGTGGCGAAGACCAAGGGCGCGCTCACCATGGAAATCATTGCCAAGGACAATAACGGCATGGTCGATGCTGTCACCGAGGCTTACCGCGAACTGCTCCGCGCCGCACGCACCGGTTTCACTATCGGTGAGTACGAGCGTGCCCGCGCTGAGTTCATGTCGCGTATCGAAAAGGCCTACAACGCACGCAACGACGTCAAAAACACCACTTTCGCCGAAGAGTATGTGAAATTCTTCGTCGATAATGTGCCCGCACCCGGTGTTGCCTATGAGAAGCAGCAGTACGACAGTTTTGTCAACCTTATAGGCATCGACATCATCAACCAGTATCTGCCGCAGATCGTAATCGACGACAACCGTGTGCTCTTCGCCCTCATGCCCGACAAGGAAGGTGTGACGATTCCCACCGAGCAGCAGTTTGCCGACGCTCTCGAGGCTGTCGACGACGAGGAGCTGGAAGGCTACAAGGACGAGGTCCGCACCGATCCTCTTCTTCCCAACCTGCCCAAGGCCGGAAAGGTGAAAAAGACTGCCCGCCTCGCTGAATGGGACGCTACCGAGTACACTCTCTCCAACGGCGTGAAAGTTGTGGTGAAACCCACCGACTTCAAGGCCGACGAGATAGTGATGACGGCTATCGCCAAAGGCAAAGCCGGCTCGACACTCGACCAGAGCCTCGCTTCGAGCATCAAATACCTCTCTAACGGTCTGGTGGAATACGGCATCAACGCCTACACCAACTCCGATCTTCAGAAGTACACTTCCGGCAAACAGGCCGCTGTAAGCTTCAGTTTCGACAACTACACCCGCGAGGTGAACGGTGTCACCACTGTCAAGGATCTTCCCACATTCATGGAACTTGTCTACGGCTATTTCACCGGCATCAACATCGATGAAAAGGAATTCGAGGCCACCCGCAATTCCATAGCCGGTATTTTTGAAAATCAGGAATCGACTCCTGAATTCCAGTTCAGCAAGCTCCTCATGGGCACAATCTTCAAGGCTCCCGCTAAACAAATGCTTACTTCGGCCGACATCAAGAGCGCCGATCGGGCTGCAATCGTGAAGATTGTCCGCGACATGCTGGTCAACGCCGCCGACTACACATTCGTATTCGTGGGCGCTATCGACACCGATACATTCATTCCTCTGATGGAGCAGTACATCGCCACTCTCCCTGCCGATGCCAAGAAACTAAGCAAGGAAATCGTGGCAAATCCCGACTTCGAAGTCGCTCTCGGCAGCGCCACCGATGTATTCACCACCAAGATGAAAACTCCGCAGACCTACTGCTTCATTGGCTTCGGCGGTAAACTGCCTTACACGCCAAAGAACAAGGCTCTTGCTTCGGTGAGCGCACAGATTCTCAGCAAGCGTCTCCTCGACAAGATCCGTGAAGAGATGGGTGCAACTTATTCGCTCGGCGCGCAGGGCAACATGTCGCGTATGGGCAATGCCAACGTAAACTTCCAGATCGCATTCCCCATGAAGCCTGAAATGCGCGACCAGGCAGTGGCCGCTATCGCCGACATGATCGAGGCAATGAAAGAAAATGTGACCGAGGACGAACTCAAGCCTGTTATCGAATACTCCATCAAACAGGCCGGTGAAGACTTCAAGGAAAACAACGACTGGGCCGGCGCCATCGCCGCAACAAGCCTCAACGGTGTTCAGACATTCGTAAATACGGTCGATACTCTCAACAGTATTACTGTCGACGACGTGAAGGCCTTCATGGCCGAACTTCTGAGCCAGAACAACTACCGTGTGTTCCTTCTCAATCCCGAAGGCCTCACCGAAGTAGCCGAATAAATCTTTCGTTCCTGAAAAATATGCGGTTTCCGGCAGTTATGTCGGAAACCGCTTTTTAATGTCTGTCCATGGAGAGGAGCTTTCCAAGCTCCGGCCTTTCGAGGCATCATTGCGCGACTCATTTTCGGCTAAGGCCGGCTGTTGAAAACAGCCTTTCCATGGTCCAATGAAACGCGAAAAGAGGACCTCCTTCGCAGGAAATCCTCTTTTCGCGCTTCAAGATGGACTCGAACCAACGACCCTCTGATTAACAGTCAGATGCTCTAACCGACTGAGCTATTGAAGCAGTTATTGCGGCGCCCCTCCGGGCTTTTGCGGTGCAAATTTACGGACTTTCCACGAACTGTGCAAACTTTTTCACCTTTTTTTGAACATTTTCCCGAAAATAATTGTTTCCGGAAAAATTTCAGAAGGCAGACACGCAGCCCGGAATCAGTCGAAAGCCCCTGAAAGGGATTCGTCGACTGTCTCTTCTTCTTCAACGGGGGCGAATTCGCTCTCGCACAGATTCAGCCCTTCGGGGAACACGAAGCGGGCTTCCTGCGAGTAGGGAAGGGTGGAGTCGGCATAGACTTTGGAGATGTATTTGCCATAGACCGGGAGCGCCATCGACGCACCCTGACCCTGGGCCATGTTGTTGAAGTGAATATAGCGGTCTTCACCTCCGACCCATGTGGCCGACACAAGGTCGGGCGTAAACGCCATAAACCAGCCGTCGGCGTTGTCGTTGGTGGTACCGGTCTTGCCGCCGGTCTGGGCGGTGATGTTGAACGGCGGACGGCGCAGACGGTTGCCTGTGCCGCTGTCGACGACGTTGAGGAGTATCGACAGTATTCGCCAGTAGCCTTTCTGTGTTATCACTTCGGTTTGCGATGGCGCGAAATCGCTGATGATATTGCCGTTGGCATCGGCGATGGCTGTCACGAAAAGCGGGTCGGAGCGCATGCCCTTGTTGGCAAAGGCGCTGTAGGCTGTTACCATTTCCTTTACAGAAACTTCACATGGCCCGAGACACAGCGATTTCACTGCCGGCAGCGAGTTGGTGATTCCGTAGCTGTGCATGCGGCGCACAAGTTCGGCGGGGCTGAGGCGATCCATGATTCGGGCGGAAATCCAGTTGTTGGAGTTGGTGAGCGCCCAGCGGAGGTCTACCATCTCGCCTACGCGGGCTTTGCCGCTGTTGCGGGGCTGCCATATGCGGCCGCTTTCGTCGTAAAGTGTGGGCTGTTCGTTGAGAAGCTTGGTGCAGGGGGTGAATTCGTCGGTTTCGAGGGCGTAGGTATAGAGGAAAGGCTTGATGGTCGAGCCTATCTGACGGCGGCCTGTCGACACCATGTCGTACTGGAAGAACCGGAAGTCGGGGCCGCCCACATATGCCTTTACGAAGCCGGTGGTCGGGTCCATCGACATGAAACCGGTGCGGAGGAACGATTTTGTGTAGAGAAGCGAATCGCGGGGTGTCATCACGGTGTCGACCGGGCCGGCGTAGCTGAACACTGTCATTTCGACGGGAGTGTCGAATTCGGCCTGCAGCTGCTCTTCGGTCTTGCCGGCGAGGCGTGCCACACGTGCGCGCTCGCTCTGGTGAATGGCGTTGCTGATCAGTTTGGCGCGCATGGCGTCGCTCAGCTCGCCGCGGTTGGAGGTGTAGGGCGCAGCCGATGAGCCGCGTTTTTCGCGGAAGAACTGCTGCTGGAGCGATGACATGTGTTCGCGTACGGCGTCCTCGGCGTAGCGCTGCATCCGCGAGTCGATGGTGGTGTATATTTTCAGACCGTCGTTGTAGATGTCGTACTTCGTGCCGTCGGGTTTGCGGGTTTTCTCAATCCAGCCGTAGAGCGGATCGTTGGCCCATGCGATGGAGTCGTCGGTGTATTTCTGGCCGTCCCACGAGGGGTAGTCGGAGCGCTCGGGCTTTTTGGCTGTAAGCTGGCGGCGCAGTTCTTCGCGGAAATATGGCGCCAGGCCTTCTTTGTGGTCCACGCGATGGAAATCGAGTGTCAGCGGCTGCGCCTGCAGACGTTCGAGGTCTTCCGCGGTTATCATGTCGGCCTTGTACATTTGTTCGAGCACCACGTTGCGGCGTCCGCGGGTGCGCTCGGGCTGACGCACAGGGTTGAAGTACGACGGATTCTTCACCATGCCCACAAGCGTGGCGGCCTCGAGGGTGTCGAGGTCGGCGGCTTCTTTATTGAAATATACTTTTGCCGCCGATTTGATGCCGACGGCGTTGTAGAGGAAGTCAAACTGGTTGAGATACATCTTCAGAATCTCTTCCTTGGAGTAGAAACGTTCGAGCTTTATGGCTATCATCCACTCGATGGGTTTCTGCACGGCTCGCTGCAGAATACCGTTGCTCGGAGGTGTGTAGAGCTGTTTTGCCAGCTGCTGGGTGATGGTTGAGCCACCGCCGGCGCTGCGTTGCTGCAGCAGGGCGGTTTTGAACATGGCGCGGGCTATTGCCTTCACATCGATGCCGGAGTGCTCTTCGAAGCGGGCGTCCTCGGTGGCGATGAGGGCATCGACCACGGCCGGAGATATTTCGTCGAAATCGGCGTACACGCGGTTGCCGGTGTTGCGGAAATAACGGCCCATTTCTTCGCCGTCGGAGGTGTAGATTACCGATGCGAATTTATCCTGCGGGTTCTTGAGTTCTTCGACCGGAGGCATGTAGCCTATCACGCCGTTGTAGACGAGCAGGAAGAATACACCGATGAATACTACTGCGGCGGCAAAGGAAATCCACATCCAGCGGATCACATTCTTCACCCAGGGTTTATGCTGTTTTTGTTGGTCTTTAGGCGCCATAATCGTAAAATCGGGGAGAGTTGTAAAAATCGTGTAAAGTTACGAAATTCTGCCGAATCACGCAAATGCGGCGGTGATCGCCACAGGGCTGTAGAGTCAACAAGCAAGTGCAAAATTAGTGAATGAGTTTGAAGAATTCTACAA
>CABQCA010000116.1 GCA_902462525.1 uncultured Porphyromonadaceae bacterium
TGGTGTTTCTGGATTCCGGCAATAATAGCTTTGGGCGGTGCTCTTTGGCTCTACATCGGTTTGCGCGACGATCCGCGTTCGGTAGGCCTGCCGGAGCTTCCCGGCACAAGCACCGGAAAAAAAGAAGGTAAAAAGTCGGCATCGTACTCCAAGTTCCTCAAGGTGATGGTGTGGACAAACCGCTGGATATGGACCCTTTGCATCGCCAATATATTTGTGTATGTGATGCGCATGGGTATTCTGGACTGGGGTCCTAAATTCCTTACCGAGGCACGCGGTATGTCGATAGAAATGGCGGCCCTCACCGTAGCGATTTTCGAAATGTGCGCCATCGTGGGCACTATCGCCGCCGGCTGGGCCACCGACCATATTTTCAAGGGCAAGGCTCACCGTATGTGTCTGGTGTGCATGTTCGGCGCCGTTCTCTTCATGACGCTCTTCATTGTTCTCACAGGCATTCCGACGGCGCTTAGCGTAGCGCTCCTTGCCATGGCCGGCTTCTTCATCTACGGTCCGCAGGCTCTCATCGGCATAGCCTCGGCAAATCAGGCTACCAAGGACGCCTCGGCCACAGCCAACGGCCTGGCCGGTATCTTCGGCTACGTCGGCTCCTTCCTGTCTGCTATAGGTATCGGCATTATTTCCGACAAATACGGCTGGAACACCGTGTTCATGCTTATCATAGCAGTAGGTATCCTCGGCGCAATTACTTTTGTCACCATGTGGAAGGCGCCGCGCGACGGCTACGGACGCTCCAACGATTTCTATGAAAAAGAAGAAGCTCTCGCACGGGCTGAAGACCTTAACGATACTGACATATGATGACTGAAGAATTCAAAGAATACATCAGCCCCCTGAGTCATGAAGAGCTCATGGAGGCATGCCGGAAAATCAAGCATGTCGCACTCGACATGGACGGAACCATCTACATGGGCTCGCAACTCTTTCCGTTTACTAAAAGTTTTCTCAAAGGATTGACAGACAACGGTATCGCCTATTCGTTCCTTACGAATAATCCGACACGCAGCCGAGCCGACTATCTTAAGAAACTCGAGAAACTCGGTATCGATGCGACACCCGAGCAGATGTACACCACGGCTGTGGCTACCATCGAATATCTCAAAGCCAGAATGCCTGAAGTGAAGCGAATCTTCGCTACCGGCACACCTTCTATGATAAAGGAATTTGAAGAAGCCGGCTATGAAATGACAGGCGAAGACCCCGACGACATGCCCGATCTGCTGCTTGTCGCATTCGACACCACGCTCACTTACAGCCGTCTGTGCCATGCATCATGGCTTGCAGCGCAGGGCATTCCATATATAGCCACCAATCCCGACCGCGTGTGCCCGACCGACCTGCGGACGGTGCTTGTCGACTGCGGTTCGCTCTGCAAGTGCATAGAACATGCCACCGGACGTCAGCCCGACCTTGTCATAGGCAAGCCGAATCCCGATATGCTTTCAGGGATTATGTATCATTACGGTTACCAGCCCGATGAAATCGCCATGTGCGGCGACCGTATCTACACCGATGTTGCCACTGCGCAGAACGCCGGCGCTTTCGGAGTGCTCGTTCTGTCTGGCGAAACAACTCTGCAGACGGCCCTCGAATCCGAGCGGCCGCCGCTGCTGACGGCTCTCGATCTTTCTGTATTCGGAAAATTACTAATCGAATCCAAATCCTGATGAAACAACGATTTTCACGTTGTGTGGCAGCAATGGCTCTCGTGGCCATTGCCGCCACACCCGCTTATGCCGAGATTGTCGAAATTTCGACTCCGGCGACATCGCTCGTACTCGACGCCAAAAAAGGATCGGCACTGAAGCATCTCTATTACGGCGCCAAGATTAGCGACAAGGACAGTTTCGACCAGCTCCGTCGCGACGGCGGCCGAGCTCTCGATGCCTATCCGGCCTACGGTATGAACAACAACAGCGAGACTGCCATAGCCGCAACGCATGCCGACGGTAATATGACCCTCGAATTGGTGGTCGACGGCGTAGAAAAGAAGAGCGAGGACGGCGCCGACATTACTACTGTAAAACTCAAGGACACCTACTACCCCTTCTATGTGAACGTGAACTACCGCACTCGTCCCGGACAGGACGTCATCGAGACTTGGAGCGAAATAAGCCACGGCGAGAAAGGCGAAGTCACACTCACACAGTTCGCATCGGGCTATCTGCCGGTGCGCTACGGAAACGTGTGGCTGTCGCATCTCTACGGCACAAACCATAACGAGGGGCATCTTGAAGCCGAGCCTCTGACACACGGCATGAAGGTGATTAAGAACACCGACGGCGTGCGCAACTCACACACGGCACATTCGGAAGTGATGCTGTCGCTCGACGGAGAGCCGGCCGAAGAGAGCGGCCGTGTAATCGGTGCGGCCCTGTGCTACAGCGGCAACTACAAGTTGCGCTTCGACACCGACCACACCGATTATCATCATTTTTTTGCCGGCATAAATGAGGAAAATTCGGCATATAAAATCAAGAAAGGCGACGTGTTCGCCACGCCGCAGCTGGCACTGAGCTTTTCCGACGAAGGCCTCGGCGGTGTGAGCCGCAATTTCCACCGATGGGCGCGTAAATATGCCATTGCCCATGGCGACGTGCCGAGAAAAGTGCTGCTCAACAGCTGGGAAGGTGTGTACTTCGACATCGATGAAGCCGGCATGAACCGCATGATGGAAGACATCGCGGACCTCGGCGGCGAACTTTTCGTGATGGACGACGGATGGTTCGGCGTCAAATATCCGCGAAACAACAGCAAGACTGGACTCGGCGACTGGACTGTTGACACCAAAAAGCTTCCCAACGGAATTCAGGGCCTCATAGACACCGCCAAAAAGCACGGCATAAGATTCGGCATATGGATTGAGCCTGAAATGACAAACAGCCTTAGCGAACTCTACGAGAAGCACCCTGAATATGTGCTTGTGCCCTCGAACCGCAAACCAGTCTTCGGCCGCGGCGGCACACAGCTTGTGCTTGATCTTGCAAACCCGAAGGTGCAGGACCTTGTATTCACGGTTGTCGATACTCTGATGACAAAATATCCTGAAATCGACTACATAAAGTGGGATGCCAACATGGCGGTGCGCAACCACGGCTCTCAGTATCTGTCGCCCGACCGCCAGAGCCATCTTTTCATTGATTATCACAGAGGATTCGCCAAGGTTCTCGACAGAATCCGTGCCAAATATCCCGATGTGACAATCCAGGCCTGCGCCAGCGGCGGCGGTCGGGCCAATTACGGCGTTATGCCGTGGTTCGATGAGTTCTGGGTGAGCGACAACACCGATGCTCTGCAGCGTGTGTTCCTCCAGTGGGGCGACAGCTATTTCTTTCCGCCCACGACTATGGCCAGTCATATAAGTGCTGCTCCCAATCACCAGACACACCGCAATATTCCCATGAAGTACCGTATCGACGTGGCCATGAGCGGGCGTATGGGCATGGAAATGCAGCCATCGGCCATGAGCGAGGCTGAAAAAGCCATGTGCCGCAAAGCCATCGGCGAGTACAAGAGCCTGGTGCGTCCCGTGCTGACGGACGGCGACATTTACCGTCTTCATTCGCCCTACGACGGTAAAGGCGTGGCATCGCTGATGTACGTGACACCTGACAAGAGCAGGGCAGTGTACTACTGGTGGAAGACCGAAGCTTTCCAGAACCAGCAACTTCCGAGAGTAAAGATGGCCGGTCTTGATCCCGACAGACTTTACAAGGTGACTGAGCTGAACTCCATCGATGTGAAACCGCTTTCGTTCGAAGGCAAGGTTTTCTCGGGTAAGTTTCTGATGGATAACGGTCTCGAAATGCCCCTGAACTACAACGTCGCCAAGGACGAGCGCAACGAGTGGGGCAGCCGTGTGCTTTACCTGCAGGCACAATAATCGGTATTACAAATAATTTAAGGTCGCCGTGGTCCGAAATGGATACGGTGACCTTGTTTTTTTCTTGCTGTTATGGGAATTTTGTTTACCTTTGTAGAATAATAACCAATGAACTGAAAGATATGAAACAATGTCCTAACTGCCGCAACTACAACGAGGATTACGCACGCTTCTGCTCGAACTGCGGCCATACATTCGACACTCAGCACACCACCACACCTCCGCCTGTGTATCCGGTGTACAACAACAACGATCCTTTTACAAGCGGACCTGAAGGGAAAAGCCGTGGTGTGGCAGCGTTGCTGGCAATTTTTCTCGGAGCTTTCGGTATCCACTATTTTTATCTCGGCAAGACCGGAGCCGGGCTGTTGTGCATCCTGCTGACACTGGTGTCGTGTTCGCTGTGGTCGATGCTGACGTTTGTTCAGGGCATCTATATGCTGTGTATCAACAACGAGCAGTTCCGCGAGAAGTACGTAACAACCACTTCGTCGTTCCCTCTGTTCTGATTTTTCGCGGTTCGTCGCCGCGATTTTCAGCAAAATTTTGCTAAATTTGCATTCGGAACCACACAGAAGGAGGTTCTGATAAAAGCAAAGTAAGATACATGACGAGTTCTAACGGCCGACTTAAAATGATCGGTGGTACCATTTTGGGCCACCTTGCGGGCATAATCACCATTTCGATGTGGGGGTATTCCTTCGTATCGTCGAAAGTGCTGCTGGAGCACGGCCTCGGACCGGTGGAAATCTATGTACTGCGTTTTCTTCTTGCCTACTTGATAGTACTGTGTCTTAACCATAAACGACTGACGGCCCATACAATCGGCGAAGAAGCTCTTTTCGCAGTATGCGGTCTATGCGCGGGCTCGCTTTATTTCATTGCCGAGAATACGGCTCTGGAGTACACTCTCGCCACCAATGTGTCGCTGCTGACATCTATGTCGCCGCTGATAACAGCGCTTCTTGTGGCGCTTATTTACAAGACCGAGAAGCTTGGTGTCGGTTCGTGGGTAGGGTCTGCGATAGCCGTAATGGGTGTTGTTTGCGTTGTGTTCAACAGTTCTCACTCGCTTGAGGTGCGGCCTTTAGGCGACTTTCTGTCGCTTGCCGCAGCTTTCAGCTGGGCAATCTACTCCCTTGTGCTCCGGCGTCTCAACGCCCGCTACGATGTGTGGTTTATCACCCGTAAAACATTTTTCTATGGCCTTGTGACTGCTGTCCCTTTCCTTATTTTCGAGCGCGATACCGTCAACATTATTGAATCCATACAGCAGCCTGCAGTCTGGGGCAATCTTCTGTTCCTCGGACTCGGAGCCTCGACTGTGGCCTATGTGCTGTGGGCGCTGACAGTAAAGCAGGTTGGCGCCGTGCGTGCCAATAACTATATGTATCTTCAGCCGGTTATAACGCTCGTCGTTTCGGCGGTCGTGCTCGGCGAGAAGATAACCTTACTCGGCTGCACGGGTATTGTGCTGATTATCGGCGGACTTTGGCTGGGTGAAAATATCAACAAATACCTTGCACGAAACGTATAGAACAATGGATCTACCCCGCGACCCTTTCATACTTCTGAGCTACATCAACACAAAACTGCGCGACGATTACAGCGATCTTGATTCGTTGTGCGCCGATCTGCAGATCGACCGTTCCGAACTTGAAAAAACTCTCGGCGAGGCCGGATTCGAGTATATGCCGCAGATAAATCAGTTCCGATAGCCTTATGGTCGACGAGAACTATCTGTCGCAGCTAAACCAGGCACAGCGAGAGGCTGTGGTGTATGTCGACGGCCCGGAGCTTGTGATAGCCGGAGCCGGTTCGGGCAAGACGCGTGTGCTCACTTACAAGATTGTGCATCTGCTTTCGCTGGGCTACAGGGCCGGCCGAATCCTTGCTCTCACCTTCACCAACAAGGCCGCACGCGAAATGCGTGAACGAATATGCAGTCTTGTGGGCGAAGAAACAGCCTCGCGCCTGTGGATGGGTACTTTCCACTCTATATTTTCGCGATTTCTGCGGATGAACGCCGAGCGCATAGGCTTTAAACCGAATTTTACTGTCTACGACACTTCCGACTCAAAGTCGCTGATAAAAACCATAATACGCGAGCTCAAGCTCGACGACAAAATCTATCGTCCCGGGGCGGTGGCTTCGGCCATTTCATTTGCCAAGAATAATCTGTACTCGCCCGACGACTATGCCCGCGACCGTGAACTTGTGCGCAGCGACGCCGATGCCGGTCGTGGCCGTATCTATGAAATATACAAAATCTACAGCGACCGTTGCCGCATCGCCGGCGCCATGGACTTCGATGATCTGCTGTACTACACCAATGTTCTTTTTCGCGACAATCCCGACGTGCTGAAGCATTTCAGCGATTATTTCAGTTATGTGCTTGTCGACGAGTACCAGGACACCAATTTCGCCCAGCATCTCATAGTCCGGCAGCTGTGCGGCGCCTCCAAGCGGCTCTGTGTGGTAGGCGACGATGCCCAGAGTATCTACTCGTTCCGTGGTGCAAATATCCGCAACATTCTGGACTTCCGAAAGTCGTTTCCCGAGCAGAGGACTTTCAAACTGGAGGAAAACTATCGTTCTACGCGCAATATCATCGGTGCGGCCAATTCGCTCATCGAGGCCAACCGCGACCAGATACCGAAGCATGTTTTCTCTAACCGCGACGAGGGCGAACGCATCGAAGTGGTCGAATCGTACAACGAATACGAAGAAGCCTATGCGGTGGCCGCACGCATCGCCCAGGTGCGTATGCGCTACAAATGTCCGCTGAGCGAAGTCGCCGTCCTTTACCGGACCAACGCCCAGAGCCGTGTTCTGGAGGAAGCACTTCGCAACCGCAATCTTTCGTACCGTATCTTCGGCGGGCTGGCTTTCTACCAGCGTAAGGAAGTGAAGGATGCCGTGAGCTACTTCCGGCTCGCAGTAAACCCTGACGACGACGAGGCCCTGAGGCGTGTGATCAACACTCCGAAACGCGGCATTGGCGAAACTACCGTGAACAAACTTGTGTCGGCGGCAGTTGCTGCCGGTACAAGCATTTACCAGATTCTTCTCGATCCCGAAGCTGCCGGAAAGACTCTCAACAAGGGTACTCTTTCCAAACTTCGCGGTTTCACGGAGCTTATAACGTCGTTTGTCCGCAAAGCCCCTGTCATGGAGGCTTCGAAGCTTGCTCGGCTGATCTACGAGCAGACGGGGCTTATCAAAGAATATACCAGCGACAGCACTCCCGAAACAGTAAGTAAACTCGACAATCTCAAGGAACTCATGAATGCAGTCGACAATTATCAGCGCACGTCGGCGGAGCAAGGTTTCGAGCAGCG
>CABQCA010000117.1 GCA_902462525.1 uncultured Porphyromonadaceae bacterium
AAGACGCTGCAGCTTCCATATGGACAGGACGATCTCATTACATCTGTTGCCGAAATAAATCCCAATCTGGTTGTTGTAAATATCTCGGGCACACCTGTGCTGATGCCCTGGGCCGATAAAGCGGCAGCCATTGTTCAAAGCTGGTATCTCGGCAGCGAGGCCGGCAACAGTCTTGCCGACGTGCTCACCGGCAAAGTCAATCCGTCGGGAAAATTACCCTTCACTTTCCCCAAACGCATCGAGGATTTGCCTACGTATGGAGACGAACGCCGCTATCCCGGTATCAAACGTGCTGATTCCGATATTTTCGACATTTATTATGATGAGGATATTCTTATCGGTTATCGTTGGTATGATTATAAAGACCAGCCGGTGCTGTTCCCGTTCGGCTACGGCCTCAGTTATACGGATTTTAACATAGGCAAACCGGTCGTAAGTCGGACAGTGAACGGCTATAATCTGAAAGTTGACGTGACAAATACCGGTTCATCGGCCGGGGCTGAAACCGTACAGGTGTATGTTTCAGCTCCAAAAACAAAGGGCCTGCTGAGAGAGAAGAAGAAACTTGCAGGGTTTTCAAAAATAAATCTCGCCCCGGGTGAGACACGTACGGTGTCTATCGACGTACCTTTCTCTGCTCTTGCTTATTACGATGAAAATACTGCTTCGGAACGTATTCTGAACGGGAAATATGTCTTTTCCGTAGGCTCGTCATCGGCCGATCTGCCGCATAAAGTCACAGTGAAATATGACAGTGCGACGGACTGTGTGGGAAACCCCTGCTTCCCGGGAGCGTATGCCGACCCTGAAGGAATTGTCTATGGCGACCGGGTGTTCATCTATCCCACGCGCAGTCTGCCTTTCGAGGAACAGACCGCGATGGACTGTTTCTCGAGCCGGGACCTCAAACACTGGACCAAACACGAAAATATCATCGACACAACCGAAGTCAAATGGGCCCGGAGTGCCATGTGGGCACCGGCAGTGCTTGAAAAGGACGGAAAGTACTACCTCTTTTTCGGAGCCAACGATGTTCACGAAGGTGAAATTGGCGGCATCGGGGTCGCTGTCAGCGACAGGCCAGAAGGGCCGTTCAAGGATCTGATTGGGCGACCGCTGATTAATGAAATCGTAAACGGCGCACAGCCGATCGACCAGTTCGTCTTCCGCGACAAGGACGGCAGCTATTATATGTATTATGGTGGCTGGGGACATTGCAACATGGTCAAGCTGGCCGACGACTTCAAAGCTCTTGTTCCCTTTCCCGACGGCACACTTTATAAGGAAGTAACCCCCAAAGATTATACTGAGGGGCCGTTCATGCTAATCAAAGACGGAAAATACTATTTCATGTGGAGCGAAGGAGACTGGACAAAAGACGACTATCGGGTTGCCTATGCCATTGCCGATTCACCGTTCGGACCTTTTGAGCGTATTGGAACTATCTTGGAATCAGACCCCGAAATAGGAACCGGCGCCGGACACCATTCCGTAATCCGGTCGCCAAAGACCGGGAAATATTACATTGTCTACCACCGGCATCCGCTCGGCGCCAAAGACGGCAACAACCGCGTTACGTGTATCGACGAACTCCACTTCGACTCGCAAGGCAGAATCCTCCCAGTAAAAATGACCGTCGAGGGACCCGCCGTCACAAAATTCTGAATTTAATGATTTGACAAAATGAGATTTTTACGGGCAATCATACTGATTTCGATAATGGGTATCATCCCGTTTTCATGCTATTCGGAAAACGGAAATTTTATCGACAGCCTTATGTCAGAAATGACCCTGCAGGAGAAAATCGGACAGCTTAACCTTCCGGCCGGAGGTGATGTCGTGTCGGGACAAGTTTTCGAAACTGATATCGCCGACCTCATCTCAACAGGCAGAGCCGGCGGCTTCTTCAATGTCAAAGGGGTGGAGAAGATTACGGATTTTCAACGGCTGGCGGTAGAGAAATCGCGGCTCGGCATTCCGCTTCTGGTCGGAGCCGATGTGATACACGGCTATGAAACGATGTTCCCCATTCCGATTGCGCTTTCCTGTTCGTGGAATCCCGCGGCCATTGAGCGCATGGCACGCATCTCGGCAATCGAAGCGAGTGCCGACGGCGTAAACTGGACATTCAGCCCGATGGTGGACATCTGCCGCGACGCACGCTGGGGGCGCATAGCCGAAGGCTCGGGTGAAGACCCTTGGCTCGGTTCACTCATGGCCGCCGCATATGTACGTGGATATCAGGGCGCCGACATGAGCCGGGATGATGAAATAATGGCCTGCGTGAAGCATTTTGCCGCTTATGGAGCACCCGAAGCCGGCCGCGACTACACTGCGGTAGATATGAGCCTGCAAAAACTGTTTAATTACTATCTTCCGCCCTACAAGGCCGCAGTCGGCGCCGGTGTGGGGAGCGTGATGACATCGTTCAACCTTCTCAACGGCGAACACCCCACAGCAAGCCGTTGGCTGTTAGGCGATGTGCTGCGCAAAGCGTGGGGCTTCGACGGAATGGTCGTTACCGATTATAATTCTATCAACGACATGGCCACTCTCGGGCTGGCTGAAGCACCGGAGGCCGCGGCGATGAGTCTCAAAGCCGGCACAGATATGGACATGGTGTCGAATACCTATCTCGGAACAATAGCCGACTCGTATGAGAAGGGACTTGTAACAATAGCGGAAATAGACAGTGCCTGCCGCCGCGTTCTCGAAGCCAAATACAGACTCGGACTCTTCTCCGACCCCTACAAGTACTGCAAACCTCAACGTGCTAAAACAGAATTATATACCGACGCGCATCTGAAAGCGGCACGCGAAATCGCTGCCGAAACCTTTGTCCTTCTCAAAAATGACAATAATATACTGCCACTTCAGAAGAAAGGAAAGATAGCTTTAATCGGACCGCTCGCCGATGCCGGAAACAATATGTGCGGCATGTGGAGTCAGCTCTGTGTCGATTCCCGCCACATATCTTTGCTGCAGGCTTTCCGAGAAGAGCTTGGCAACGATGCGGAACTGATTTATGCTCAGGGCAGCAACCTGTACTACAGCGAAAAGACCCAGCAGTATGCTACGGGACGACGGCCAATTCCACGCGGCGACGACAGCGCTTTGCTACACGAAGCTCTTGCTGCAGCCGAGGAGTCCGATGTGATTGTGGCAGCGCTGGGTGAGAGCTGCGAGATGTCGGGCGAATCGGCTTCGCGCGCCGACATCACCATTCCCGATGCCCAGCGTCAGCTTCTGAAAGAGCTTGTCGCCACGGGTAAACCGGTGGTTCTGCTTCTGTTCACCGGCCGTCCGCTGATACTCGATTGGGAAAGTGAGAATGTGCCTGCAATCCTCAATGTGTGGTATGCCGGCAGTGAAGCGGGACACGCCATCTCCGATGCCGTATTCGGCAAGACAAATCCGTGCGGCAAACTCACCACGACATTTCCGCGAGCCGTCGGCCAGGAACCGCTCTACTACAACTATCTGCAGTGCAGCCGTCCGCCGTGGACCGACGACCATTTCGCAGCCTACAGCAGTAGCTATATCGATGTCCCCAACACTCCGCTTTACCCCTTCGGATTCGGATTGAGCTACACCTCTTTCGAATATGGCGCGCCCGAGATTTCGTCCGACCGCATTTCCGTCAGTGAACCCGTAAAGATTTCACTCGACGTGACAAATACAGGCAAGCGCGCCGGAGTGGAGATTGTACAGTTGTATATCCGTGACTGTTTCGCTTCGATTGCCCGGCCCGTCAAAGAGCTGAAGAATTATCAGCGTGTAACGCTTCAGCCCGGAGAAACAAAGAAAGTAGAGTTCATGCTTACTATCGACGACCTCAAGTTCTATAATGCCGACTTGAAACTTGTCTATGAGTCCGGGGACTTCGAGATTATGGTAGGCCCGGATTCCAGGCATTTGAATGTCAAACGTATAAAGGGAATATGATGATACGGAAAATATTGATTTCTATGGCTGTTCTGTCGGCTTCATTCATGATGGATGCCTCCGGCAGTCTCCGGGACAATCGTGCGCCGGGCAAAATGAAAGCAGGTATAGACCTTGTGAGCCAGGAGTATAATTATTCACACCGTTTTTATTCGGTTGAGGCTGATAACGACACAACGGCCTACGGAATAGAATACAGCATAGACGCGGTCAGGTCAGAAAATATAGAAACCGTAATACTGAGCATCCGCAACACACGCCACACGCCCTTCCAGCCACTGAAAGCCGGTCTTAAACTGGGCGTTGACACCTACATGGATACCTATCCGGAGTGGTACGGCAAGTTTTTCCCGACTCTTGCCGTATGCGAGCCCGACCATTTTTACGGTTATATGCAGTCGCCTGACGGAAGAATGAAAGCTGTACTGTCCGCCGATCCGATAGCATCGTGGAGCCTCGACTACAATATGGGCTATCCTGATTACACCCAGGATAACCGCTGGTTCTACGGCCACCGCATAGAATGTCTCAACCTTGATATGCTCTGCAAGGGGCCACTGCCCGAACATAATCCGAGGCAATGGAAACTCGAACCTGGAGAGCAACGCACATGGACTGTGAAAATAATAGACCTCGACATTCCCGACAGCTTTGAGGAAACAGTGTACCGTCACACCGGAGCACCCGTACTGGTCATGGAGCGAACTTCATGTTCTCCCGGCGATTCGATTGAAATAAAAGTATGGGGAAGGGCTCCCAGGCTGACCGTTGAGGAAACAGAGATTGGTCTGCAAAAGGTTGATACTGTTCTATGGCATGGCTTTTACCATGCAGCCGGCCCCGGTATCAAAAATATCGTACTCACGGACGGCTATCGACAGGCGCAGGGCACTTTGGCCGTGCGGCATCCTTGGAGCCTGACGATGAAGTTAGCTCGTAATGCAGTGGCCCGGTACAAGCAAAAACCGACATCACACGTCGAAAGCTGGTATGGCTTTCACACCGCATTCGATGCCGCACGCATCATGCCTGAAACCGGTATCGACAGTGTGCTTAACGCCAGGTTTGATATGATTATCGACAAAATCTTCGACCGAAAAAACGGCAGTCCATATAAATACCACTGGCGAATACAGAATGTGTCGTCGACGATCGGGATGCTGGCAGACCGCTATCTTGCCTTCGGCAACCCGGAGGACCTCGATTTAGGCGAACGCATGGCCGCGTATCTCATGAAGTGTCAGCGGGGAGACGGTGCCTATATGAACGGTCATACCGATTATACTTCAGTGATTTATCCTGCCAAGAGTCTCCTTGAGTTCGCCGATGCTGAGCGCACCGCTGGACGGGAAAAACAGGCGGCGCGACTTGAAGCCTCGGCCAAACGTGCGATTGACCACCTTGCTACGGCTGACGGAGACCTTGAGACTGAGGGGCAAATGACTTATGAAGACGGCATGATAAGTTGCTCGGCTCTGCAACTCGGCGAACTTGCCCTGCGGAGCAAAGATGTCAGAGACAGGCGACGCTATACCGAGGCAATGCTCAGACTCCTTGACGGACACGATTGCCTCACCCAGCTGCGTGTGCCCGACGGACGGCGCCGTGGCGGCACTCTGCGCTTTTGGGAGGCACAATATGATGTGTTTATGCTGCCCAACATGATTTCGTCGCCCCACGGCTGGAGCGCATGGAGAGCATATGCCACATACTACGCCTATCTTCTTACCGGCGAAGAGCGGTGGTTGCGCGAGACTTTCGATGCTGCATCCGCCTTTGCCTCCCTTATCGACCATAAATCGGGCGACCTTAACTGGGCCTTTGTAGTAGATCCCTGCGTAAGAGCCCTGCAGGTATGTGAACCCGACTCAAACTTCACCGCAGACGACGATACATACGGCAATCCTCATCCGGAGCTATATCCCAACAGGAAAATCGTCGTCGGAGAACAGTATTTGCCGATGATTGCCGACTGGCAAACAATCGTATCGAGCGACAACGACGTGCACGAATGTTTCAAATTCATAGCTGAGGCAGTGTTATGCAACGCATTTCTTGTAGAGAGGCCCGACGGTTCATTCGTCGCATATAACTGTAACGTTGTCAAAGAAGGAAAAAATCTCCTTGTGACTGCCGGCGAGCCTCAGATCAAGAATCTGCATGTCAATTTTCTCAGGCCTCAAAAAGTTGTGTTCGACGGCAATATTACACACTTTCAGAATTTTATCAATAACTAAGTTATCATGGAAAAACCAGGCTTAGTTAACTGCCCCCCAAAAGTTTTGTGTCTAACTTTTGGGGGGCAGTTAACAACGACCAACCTTACCATTAAGGAAATCGCCGACCGCTACTGCTTTGAAAGCGCCTACTATCTGGGACGCTTTTTCAGAAAACACTCCGGAATGACACCCCGAGAATACCGGAATTTCAGAAAGTCAGGCTGAAGCAGCGGCTTCGAAGAGGCGTAGGTAGTGCCTGGGTCTGACTTTCACTCTTTATCTGAAATCTGGTCCTGTAGCTCGGCCATCTTGGCGGCTATGAGATCGTTGGCCGGGTTGCCGATGCTGCCGAGATGTGTATGATCCACTTTGCGGGTGGGTGTGTAGGAACCGTTCTGCACAGCCATTCCGACCTGACGGTAAGCGTCGCGGAAAGGCACTCCTTCAAGCACAAGGCGGTTTACGTCCTCGACGGTGAAGATGTAGTCGTAGCGAGGGTCGTCGAGAATATTGTCTTTCACGCGTATGTGTCTGAGCATGTATTCGGCCATGTCCAGGCATTCGGTAAGTTCGTCGGTCGCAGGAAAGAGGATGTCCTTCATCAGCTGCAGGTCGCGGTTGTAGCCCAAAGGGAGATTGGCGGTGAGAAGTGCAAGTTCGCCGGGGAGAGCCTGCAGGCGGTTGCAGCGGCCGCGCATGATCTCGAATACGTCGGGATTTTTTTTGTGCGGCATTATGCTCGAGCCGGTGGTGAGTTCATCGGGGAAAGAGACGAATCCGAAGTTTCCGCACATCCACATGCACACGTCCATGGCAAGGTGCCCGAGGGTCGAGGCGACGGCAGCTATTGCCGAGGCGACGGCTCGTTCTGTCTTGCCTCGGCTCATCTGTGCCGCCACCACATTGTAGTGCGGGCGGTCGAAGCCGAGAAGTTCGGTAGTCATTTCCCGGTCGAGAGGGAATGATGAGCCGTAGCCCGCAGCCGAGCCAAGCGGATTCTGGTTGGCGATGCGATAGGCGGCGACAACCATCTGCATATCGTCGGTGAGAGCCTCGGCATAGGCGCCGAACCAC
>CABQCA010000118.1 GCA_902462525.1 uncultured Porphyromonadaceae bacterium
GACCGGCGTGAAATCGTCGCCGAAAAAACAAAGAGCGAAAACCACCAGCGACCACACCACAGCCGCCACGGCAACGCCGCGGCTGTGCAGAGCCCGGGTGACAATCGCAGCCTTGAGAGCCATCGTGTCAGAGGGCTTCGAGGTCCTTGCCTATGTCCCGACGGAAATACATGCCGTCGAAATGAATGTCGGCAAGCGAAGCGTAGGACTGCGCGGCAGCCTCTTCGATTCCGCTGCCGTAGGAAGTGACAGCGAGTACACGGCCGCCGGCTGTGGCGAGCCCGGGCGCGGCCTTGGTGCCGGCATGGAACACTAAGGAATGTTCCGGGCGCAGATTCCCTGTAATCGGAAGCCCTTTGGCATAGCTGCCGGGATAGCCTCCGGATACGGCCATGACTGTTACGGCTGTCCGCGGATCGGCCTCGAGAGTGATGTCGCCGAGATTGCCGCGGGCGGCGGCAACTGCGGCTGGAAGAAGGTCGGAGGCTATGCGGGGCATGACAACTTCTGTTTCAGGGTCGCCCATGCGTACATTATACTCTATCACGTAGGGTTTGCCGCCGCAGTTGATAAGACCGAGGAATATGAAGCCGCGGTAGTCGATGCCTTCTTCGATGAGTCCGTTGACGGTGGGCTCTACAATTGCGGTGCGCACCTGCTCCATGAAATCGGGAGTGCAGAAAGGCACCGGGCTTACGGCTCCCATGCCGCCGGTGTTGAGGCCGGTGTCGCCCTCGCCGACACGCTTGTAGTCCTTGGCTTCCGGCAGAATGATGTAGCGGCCTGTGCCGTCGGTAAGCACGAAAACCGAGCACTCGATACCCGACAGAAATTCTTCAAGAACAACCGTGGCCGAAGCAGCGCCGAACTGACCTGCGAGCATGGTGCGGAGGTCGGCCTTGGCCTGATCGAGGTCGGGCACAATGAGAACGCCCTTTCCGGCAGCCAGACCGTCGGCCTTGAGCACGTAGGGCGCCTTCAGATTTTCAAGGAAATGGTCGCCGTCGGTAACGTTGTCGGCCGTGACGGTGAAATAGCGGGCCGTTGGAATTCCGTGGCGCGCCATAAACCCCTTCGCGAAATCCTTGGAGCCTTCGAGGGCGGCGCCATCGCGGCCGGGACCGAGGATAAGCACATTGTTCACCTTCGGGTCGGGATAGGTAGCGAGGTATTCGCGCAGGCCGAGAACCAGCGGATCTTCGTTTCCGGCTACGACGATGTCGATGGCGTTGTTGGCCACGGCGTCGGCCACAGCCTTGAAATCAGTGGGCTTTATATCGAGATTTGTGCCGTAGGCGGCAGTACCGGCATTACCGGGAGCGATGAAAAACTTGCCCATCAGCGGGCTTTGGCTAAGTTTCCAGGCCAGGGCGCATTCACGGCCGCCGCTGCCGAGCAATAAAACGTTCATATTTTATGGTGAAAGTGGTGTTTGTAGGGGCGCAATAATTTGCGCCCGGAACGTATGTACAATTTTTTAGAAAGCCTTGTCTTCGCGGGCGCAAAGTATTGCGCCCCTAATGTTCTTACTTTATTTAATCGTTCTTTTTCCGCGCACGCCATGCGGGACGGTTCAGCACAATTTCCTTGTCGGCGGAAATCGACGGGGTACGTCCGAGACGTTTCAGATCGAGCGGACGGTGTTCTCGCGGTGTTTCGCCGCTTTCATCACGGCGCGGTTTGCGGCCATATTTCTGACTATCTTCGGGTTTGGCCGGACGATGGTCGCCCGGTTTGCCGGGTTTGCCCGGACGGCGACTACCGGGATTAGCGGGTCGGCGGTCGCGGCTGTCCTTACGGTCGCGTGGCGCTTTGCGGGCTGCGGGCTGACGCTCTTCCTTAAGGCGACCGCCGGCGGCACGGAAGTCGCGCTTGGTGCCTTCGAAAATCACGTATTCGCGCAGTTCGCAGTCGAGACCGCCGTTGTCGAGAGCTATCTTCTGCGAGGGCGCAAGGCCTATTTCGTGGAAATACTCGTCGTCGTAGCCGATAACCCACGCATGGTAGCCGCGGAACAGCTGTTTGAGTTTGGTGCCGAGGGTGGCATAGAGGCCGTTCATATCGTCGACCGATATACGCCGGCCATAGGGCGGATTTGTCATGAGCACGCCACCGGGCTGCGGTGCTTCAGTCCAGTCGGCGAGGGCTTTGCGCTCGAAAGTGATATAGCGCTCCACGCCGGCGCTTTTAGCGTTTTCTTTCGAAATTTCTATGGCCTGACGCAGAATGTCGCAGCCTACGATAGGCACTGTCACTTCGCGCTCGGCAGAGTCGTCGTTGTAGATGCTTTCAAGAAGGCCGGCGTCGAAATCGGGCCACGTCTCGAAGGCAAAATGCTTGCGGAAGATACCCGGAGCAATACCGGCAGCGATCAGGGCGGCCTCGATTACGAAAGTACCCGATCCGCACATGGGGTCGACGAAAGGTGTTTCGCCGCGCCAGCCGCTCATAAGTATCATGCCGGCGGCAAGCACCTCGTTGATGGGAGCATCAGTCTGAGCCTTGCGCCAGCCTCGCCTATGGAGCGACTCGCCCGACGAATCGAGCGAAATCGTAACATCGCGGCCCGCGATATGCACATTGAGGATAACGTCGGCACCGACACTGCGCACACCCGGACGGCGGCCGTCGTCGTTATGGTCGCGGAACCAGTCGACTATGGCGTCCTTCACACGGTATGTAACGAACTGGGAATTGCGGAACTCGTCGCTGTAGACTGTCGACGAAATGACAAAAGTCTTGTCCTCGTCCATGATTGAACGCCAGTCGAAATCCTTGACGCCTTCGTAGAGGCTGTCGGTGTCGCCGGCACGGAACGAATATATCGGTTTCAGGATTCTCAGTGCCGTGCGGCAGCACATATTGGCCTTATAAAGCATGGCCTTGTCGCCGGTGAAGCTCACCATGCGATTGCCGGGCATCACATTTTCGGCTCCAAGACCGCGGAGTTCTTCGGCCAGCACACCTTCCAGGCCCTGGAAGGTTTTGGCCACCATATCGAATGTCGGGTTCATAGACGTCATATTTTTCCGACTGCAAAGTTAAACCATTTTTTTTGCAATTCAAAATAAGTGGGAACCGCGCTCCGGACGTATATTACAGCGTAAAGCAAATCTCAGCGCACTATGAAACCGACAGTCCTCATCATTTTTGCCACACTCTTTTTTCTTACTTCCAAAGCAGCCCCTCATCCGACGGCAGGAACAGAGCGTGTGACTTTCGATTACTTCATCGGAGAGGAGGGCCGGAGAGCATATCTGGGTCTGCCCGTGGGCGCCGACTCGGTGAAAGCCGTGCTCTACTGCCACCAGAACATGACCGAGGAAGTGCTCTTCCGCAGCGGGGATTTCACCCGCGCCATGGACAGCCTCGGCGTGGCGATGGCATTCGTTCAGCGCGGCTCGCAGAACTGGGACGTGAAAGGAGGCTGTCAGGCGCGTTTCGACAGCATAATGACCGCTTTTGCCGACGGCACAGAACACCCCGAGATAGCCACCGCGCCGGTGATACCCTTCGGGCACTCGGCTCAGGCCACATTTCCATGGAATTTCGCCGCATGGAACCCCGAGCGCACTCTCTGCATCATTTCCTACCACGGCGATGCTCCGCGCACCAACCTCTGCGGCTACGGCCGCGAGAACATAGAGTGGGGCCGCACACGCAACATCGACCGCATACCCGGCCTGATGATCGAAGGCGAATATGAATGGTGGGAAGCCCGTGTGCGTCCGGCGCTTGCATTCCGCATGATGTACCCCGACAGCCGCATATCCTTCCTTTGCGACGCCGGGAAAGGACATTTCGACCTTTCGCAGGAAACGATGCGCTACATGGCTAAATTCATAGAAAAAGCCCTCGCCGATCCGCGGCCCGAAGGCGGCGTGTACTATTCGCGCTGGAGCGCCGACGGCTCCGAGAGCACCGACCAGCACGATATGTTCTGGTATCAGGACAGCGAAATGGCCGATATGACCCGCGAACGCTACCGCAGCTCCGCAGGCAAGAAGATGCAGTACCTCGGCGCACGCCTCAACGGCGAAGTGATAGCCTACAATCCCGACAGCCACATCAAAATCATAGCCCGGCAGCCGGGCGAGGAATTTACCGTCGAACCGTTCTTCACCACCGACGACCGCATCACTCCGACAGACGGACATGCCGCCGTGCGTCCGCGGGTAGTCATCGTCTCCGGCCCGGTGATACAGACCGGCGAGTACACCTTCCGCTACGACCCCGACTATTTCGGCAAAGACCCCGAACGCCTGTGGGCCGGAATCACCCTCTGCCTCGAAGCCGACGGCGACGACTGCTACAAATCCGCCGTCCAGGAACTCTGCCTCCGACCCTGACAGTCAGCTTAATGCTATAAATAATTGGCAAACCGGCGTTGTGATGCGCCTGTTTGCCAATTGCTTATATGCCATCAACTCGATCCCGCGAATTTCACAGCATAAATAATCAGATAAAAACGGACAAAAAATTGTATCTTTGCGGTGATTATGACTCTTACTGATATCTGGGCCGCCCTGATGGGTCCGGCACGAAGCAAGGCACTGGCCTCACTGGCCTCTAAAAAACATTCGCAGGTAGTCGGCGCGGCCGGTTCGTCGGCCGCGGTGATGCTTTGCGGACTTCCCAAAGGCGCCGACGGAGCGCCGACAGTTGTCATCGGCGACACACTCGACGATGCCGGCTATCTGTATTTCGACCTATGCCGTCTTGTCGGCGAGGAGGCTGTGGCGATGCTGCCGTCGGACTACCGGCGCGATATAAAATACGGTCAGATCGATGCTCCGAACCGGATTCTGCGCACCGAGGCACTCAACCGTGTGAAGAATGGCAGTCTGCGCTTTCTGGTGACGTATCCCGAAGCACTTGCCGAAGGCGTGGCCTCGCGCGAAGCCCTCGACAGCGCCACACGGCAGCTTGCCACAGGCGGCCGAACCGACATGAAAGAACTCGAAAGCTGGCTGCGCGACAAGGGCTTCAAACACGTCGACTACGTGTACGAGCCGGGGCAGTACGCCGTACGCGGCTCTATCTTCGATATTTTCGGCTACAGCGAGGAACTGCCTGTGCGCCTCGACTTTTTCGGCGATGAAATCGACTCTATCCGCTCGTTCAACATCGAGACGCAACTGTCGGAGCGCACACTGGAGTCGGTGGCCGTCACAGCCGACGTAAGCGGCGGTTCGGGCATGATGTCGCTGCTCGACTTCGTTCCGGCGAAATCGCTGATTGCCATGCGCAGCGAAACTTTCACCCTCGAGCGGGTGCGGGCCGTGGCAGCCACCGAGATATCGGCCTTCACACTGCTTACGGAGGATGGCGACGCCGAAGCACCCGCCGTACTCATCAACGCCGCCGAGTTCGAATGCAGGCTTGCCTCTTTCCGGCGTCTGGAGTTCACCGCTGCTGCCACTGCTGCATCGGCCAAAGGCGCCGTTCTCGACATGGACTGCTCGCCGCAGGGCATCTACCACAAGAATTTCGACCTTATCGCCGACTCATTCACCCGCTTCCTTGCCGACGGCTACCGCCTCTGCATTCTCTCTGACAATGCCAAACAGTTCGACCGCCTGAAAGCTATCTTCGCCGACCGCGGCGACAAAATCGACTTCGAGCCGGTGGAAGGCACCCTCCATGAAGGTTTCGTCGACCATCAGGCCCGGATATGCGTGTTTACCGACCATCAGATTTTCGACCGTTTCCACAAGTACACCCTCAAAAGCGAGCGGGCCCGCTCGGGAAAACTGGCGCTCTCGCTCAAGGAGCTGGGGCAGATAGAGCCGGGCGACTACATAGTGCACGTCGACCATGGTGTGGGCCGTTTCGCCGGGCTGCTGCGCACCAACATCAACGGCCGCATGCAGGAGGTGATAAAACTTGTGTACCAGAACAACGATATTCTCTTCGTATCGATTCATTCGCTCCACAAACTCGCCAAATACCGCGGCAAGGAGGGTGTGCCCCCGAAAATAAACCGCATAGGCTCGGGCCAGTGGGAGAAAATGAAGAGCAAGACCAAAAACAAGCTCAAGGACATAGCCCGCGATCTGATAAAACTCTACTCCGCACGCCGCGACCAGAAAGGCTTTGCCTTCTCGCCCGACACCTACATGCAGAACGAACTGGAGGCTTCGTTCATCTATGAGGATACACCCGACCAGCTGACAGCGACACAGGCCGTGAAGACCGATATGGAAAGCGACCGCCCGATGGACCGCCTCATATGCGGCGACGTCGGCTTCGGCAAAACGGAAATCGCAGTCCGCGCCGCCTTCAAGGCCGCAACCGACAGCAAGCAGGTGGCCGTGCTTGTTCCCACCACCGTGCTGGCCTACCAGCACTACCATACGTTCAAGAGCCGTCTGGCGGAGTTTCCGGTGCGGGTGGAGTATCTGTCGCGCGCCCGGAGCGCCAAGGAAGTGAAGGCTATTCTCGCGGACCTCGAAGCCGGTAAAATCGACATTATCATCGGCACGCACAAGCTTATAGGCAAAGGCGTGAAGTTCAAAGATCTCGGCCTGCTGATAATCGACGAAGAGCAGAAATTCGGCGTCGCCGTAAAGGAAAAGCTCAAACAGCTGAAGGTGAACATCGACACCCTCACCATGAGCGCCACTCCCATTCCGCGCACGCTTCAGTTCTCGCTCATGGGCGCCCGCGACCTCTCGACCATCGCCACACCGCCCCCAAACCGCTATCCCATCATCACCAGCGTGGAGCCGCTTGCCGACGAAACCGTCGCCGAAGCCATCAACTTCGAGCTGGCGCGCGGCGGCCAAGTGTTCTTTGTGAACCACCGCATCGAAGGGCTCTACGACCTGGAGGCAATGATAAAGCGCCTCGTGCCCGACGCGCGCACCATAGTGGCCCACGGCCAGATGCCGCCCGAAAAGCTCGAGAAAGCCATCAACGAGTTCACGGCCCACGACTACGACATTCTTTTGGCCACCACCATCATCGAGAGCGGAATCGACATGCCCAATGTCAATACAATCATCATCAACAACGCTCAGAATTTCGGCCTCAGCGAGCTGCATCAGCTGCGCGGCCGCGTTGGCCGATCGTCGCGCAAGGCATTCTGCTACCTCATGCTTCCGCCGGGGGCACCGCTGTCGCCCGATGCGCGGCGACGCCTGCAGGCCATC
>CABQCA010000119.1 GCA_902462525.1 uncultured Porphyromonadaceae bacterium
GATTTTAGGAGAGGGTGCGTCATTGTTAGTGTAGAGCCTTTCAAAGGGCTTATAGCTAACCTTGAAATAAACCAATAAAAACTAAAATCTATGAAGATTAAACATCTACTCTTCGCAGCAGCGCTGGCCGGCTCTGTGCCCGCTTTCGCCGCTACTTACTACGTGACACCCGAAGGTGCCGGCGACAAGACCGGCGCAGACTGGGAAAACGCCATGGGTACAGCCGAATTCGTGGCTCAGGCAAAACTTAACGCAGACGGCGATATCTACAACCTCGCCGGTGGTGTGTACACTCCTTCCGAACCATTCGGTTTCAAGAAAGCTACCTACGCTATAATCAACGGCAGTGTTAAAGACGGTCGAACTGTTCTTTCCGGCGGTTACGACGGTGAAAACGGAGGCTCCGAAACAGTTCGCCGCAGTCTTATCCGCTTCCAGACAAATACCGGCGCCGGCAATGTGACAAAACCCGCCGTTATCAACGATGTGGATTTTACTGCTGTGTACACAAGTATTAATTCCGATCCCACAGCAGATACCTCTGATACTCCTATAGCCGGAGCCGGAGCTCTCTATGTAGACAACAGTGGCTGTGTGGCCGTGAATCGTTGTAACTTCTACGGTAATACCGCTGCCGGCAGCATGGGCGGCCCGGCTACACACGCCCGCCGAAGCGGTGTGACATTCACCGACTGTGTTTTCAGCGACAACTCTGCTGTAAGTCGCGCAGGCGCTGTGCGCCTCAGCTCTGATAACGGTAGTAAGGGTATCATAGTTTTTGAGAATTGCGTTTTCAAAAACAATAAAATTGACGACATTTACGGTGGCGCCGTATTTATGTCGCACGGCAAATCGGCAACATTCATCAATACTATTTTCGCCGGCAATGAGTGCGCGGCCGACGGCGCTGCAGTCTATCTGAACAGTTCAAGCGCACATCCTTGTGCCGGTACATTCGTAAGCTGCACGATTGCCGGGAATAAATCAACCGGTGAGGCTCAGGACGGTCAGATCGTATCGACACAGTATGCCGACATTCACATGGTCAACACAGTGGTTGTCAGCAAAAACGACAACACCGCCGATCTGTTCTTCAAGTCCGGTGCAGCACAGGCCAAATTCAGCTTCGTGTCGGGCGGATATAACTATGTCGGCACAGTTGTCGACAACGTGACCGATTCGACTGAAGACAGAATCACATGGCTCGACACCGACCGTCACGGCGACGACTGCACCTATTCGTCGATTTTCGGCAACAATGTCATCGGCGTCGACAATATCCTCAATGCCACAACTATAATAGAGGGCGCGACAGGTGCCCAGCTTACCGGGGCTACAGCTGAATGGGGACTTCCCGCAGATGCAGATATTACCAAAGATATTTTCGGCAACGAACGTGTCGAGGGAGTCAGCGTAGGCGCTTATGCCGAGACTGAAGTTCATATTCCTACCGGCATCGAAGATGTCGCCGCCGACGGCAAGCAGGCTCTTGTAAGCCTTGGCAACGGTGCCTATACCATCGCAGGCGCAACTTCGGTTGAAGCTTACAGTGTGATGGGCTGCCGCGTGGCCACAGTGGCCGGCGATACCGTCGATCTGTCGGCAGCAGCCCCCGGCATGTATATTCTCAAGGCCGGCAATAAAGTATTTAAGGTTATTAAGTAAATAATGATTGGTTTGGGTTGGGTTCCCAAAAAGGTTAATTAAAAACGTCCGGCGCCGCCGGACGTTTTTTATTGGATTAACATTTGAAATTTAACGTTAAAAATTTTGAATATTAGCTTCATATATAGTAATTTTGCAAAGCGATTATTCCACGGAAAACAACAAGTGTATCCCGTTTATAAGGATATATGGAAGCCAACATTATCTACAGAATCACACACGGCGATGAAAAGGCGCTCGACACGTTCATGGACTACTATTCCGCTGCATTGTTCCGCTATGCCTACGGCATAACGGGCAGCCGGGAAAGTGCCGAAGAGGTGGTGAGCGATGTTTTCTTCGAGGTGTGGCGCAACCGTGTCGGGCTGCTCGAAATTGAGTCGCTTCAGGCGTGGCTGCGCACTGTCACCTACCGTAAGGCGGTGTCGTACCTCCGTCATGAGGAAACGATGCCCGGAGGAGTGTCTCTCGACGATATCGAGAACTACACTGTCGCTCCCGTAGAGGCTCCCGACTCCGCGCTGATATCGCAGGAAGAGATCGATGCACTCAACAGCGCCATCGACGCACTCCCTCCCAAGTGCCGCCATGTGTTCTGTCTGGCGAAAATAGAACGTGTGCCTTACAAGGAAATCGCCGAGTTGCTCAAAATCTCCGTGGCAACCATAAACTATCATGTTGCTTTCGCAATGGACGCTCTAAAGAAGCGGTTCGGCGGACGATTCGGTGCGGTGCTGGTATTTTTGGCTGCTATTGAATTTTTTTAACAAAAAAACAGCGGACCGACCTATACAAAATCGAACAGCCGGCGTCATTAAATATAGAAACGGCAAAAAACAATGAACACACAACCCGACATACATCGTACAGAGCCTACCGACCGGTGCGAGGAGCGCCTGGAGGAAATACTCTGCGCTTGCCGTGCCGATAATTTCGACAACAGCCGCATCAAGGAGCTTGTGCATGCGCGCATAGCCCGCGAAAAACGTGCCCGCAGCTTCCGCAATCGTCTGTGGGGAGCTTTGTCGGCCGCAGCATGTGTGACGGCAGCGGTGCTGGCGGTTGTGAATCTGCTCAGCCCCGGCAGCATAGATCTTTCGGAGGCAAGCTACGCCGAGGCCGTTGAAGCCGGATATAAGGAGCTGATCGTAGAGCCGGGACGCCGTGTCGAGCTTACACTCAGCGACGGCACACGCCTTGTGGCAAACTCGCGCACCCGTGTGCTTTATCCCGAAGAGTTCAAAGGCCGCGAACGCCGCATCTACAGCAACGGTGAGGTGTATCTTGAAGTTGCCAGAGATACGCGTCATCCTTTCATCGTGGAGTCGGACGACTTCGAGGTGAGAGTGCTCGGCACAAAATTCGATGTAGCCAACACCAGCGACAGCACCGCACGCGTGGTGCTTGTGGAAGGCTCGGTGGAGCTGAGTACGGCTGAAGACAGAGTGCGCATGCGGCCCAATGACATGGCCGACCTCGAAAACGGTGCTCTCGCCTCGCTTTCGGAAGTGGACGCTTCGGAATATACACTCTGGGTTGACGGTCTTCTTTCGCTCAAAGGCATGCCGCTGAGCGAACTGACGCGTCGGCTCAACGACTACTACGGCGTCGTTATCGATTGCGACCCTGCTATCAGCAATGTGAAAGTGTACGGCAAACTTGACCTGCACGACAGCATAGAAAGCGTGATGACCGCAATCGGCGGCATCGTGCCTATGGATATACAGAAGGACGGAAACAATATCAGACTAAACCCTAAATCTTAAGCATGTTGAAAGCCGGCGACGCTTGGGATTCCACAGGCGGCGCAAGGCATTACTGACATTCTTATCACCTCTCCTCACAGTCAGGGACAAACCACGTGATTGTTCCGACGGCTAATCCCATACCCGGTAAAAATCACCTTAATATAGATGAAAACGCTTAACATTCAAATTATTATCGCTATTGCCGCCATGCTCGGAGCCTTTGTCCCCGCGGCTTCGGCAAAAAACAGAACCGTGAAGTTCTCTCCGGACAGCACAACGGTGCTCCGCAACCCGCTTCAGGGCTGGGTGATGTATCTGGGCCGCAACTGGGACGAGAATTTCTGGACCGAGCGCGGCTACGACAGCATGAAGGCCGCAGGCGAGACCGAGCCTGTGCGTGTGTCGGACTATGCCTCGTGCGCCTATATGCGCACAAGCTGGAAATCATTCGAACCGGAAGAAGGAAAGTATATCTGGAACGACCCCGATTCGCGTCTTATGAAGCTGATAAAGAGCGTTCATGACCGCGGTCTGCGTGTGGCGTTCCGCATTGTTATCGATGGCCGCGATCAGGGCCAGAACACGCCGCAGTACGTGTTCGATGCCGGTGCCGAAGGCTATTACGACCCCAAGAACCCCGGCAAAAACCTTTCGCCTTATCCCGACGATTCTGTTTTTCAGGCCAAATATGCCAAATTCTTCAAGGCATTCGCCGAGTACTTCGACGATCCTGAAAAGACCGAGTTTATCGACGCATATTCGCTCGGCAAATGGGGCGAGTCGCACTCCATGATTTATAAAGACAATGCCAACAAGGGCAAAGTGTTCGACTGGGTTATCAATCTGGCTACCTCGAGCTTCAAGCGTGTGCCGATGGTGATCCACTACCACCGTATGCTCGGAGATCCTACCGACGAAGGGTGGGGCAGTGTGCCGGCCGACGCCGAGGCTCTGATCGACAAGGCCGTGAATCTCGGCTTTATGCTTCGTCACGATGCTTTCGGCATGACAGGCTACTATCAGGACTGGGAAAAGGCCCGTGCCCGACAGTACAATTTCCGTTGTCCCATCATCATGGAAGGCGGGTGGATCACCGGCGCACATCACCGCTACTGGCGCGATCCCTCCGGACGCTACCGTGAAGGACATGCCGCCGACGTTCGTCAGGGCGAATACGAGGCATCGTCCGAGGCCCGCGTGAACATGATGGACTTCCGCATCAACGATGAGACCCGCTCGTGGTTCGAGGAAGCCTTCCCGCTGGTGAAGCGTTTCGTTGCCGAAGGCGGCTACCGACTCTATCCATCGCAGGTTACAGCCGAAACCAAGGCCCGCAGCGGCCGCAAGGTCATTGTGGCAAGCCGCTGGCATAATATGGGCTGGGGCTACTGTCCTACAAATACCAAGCAGTGGAATCAGAAGTATAAGGTGGCTGTGGCTCTGCTCGATGCCGCCGGCAAGCCCGTGAAGGTGACGGTTGATGAGAATTCCGACCTTTCCAAGTGGCTCCGCGAGGCCCCTGCCGAGTGCAGTACCGAAGTCGACCTTGCCGGCGTAGCCCCCGGCACCTACCGCTGGGCTGTCGCTCTCGTCGACACCACCAAAGGCAACGTTCCCGGTCTGAAGATGGCCGTCGATCCCGCAGCCCACATCAACGGCTGGCTCCCTGCCGGAGAAATCCGGGTTTTATAGGCTGACAGGCAGACAAGCTGACGGGCTGACAGGCTTTTGCCCTCGCCCCTCGTACATTAAAAAAAACAAATATTAATTCCTATAAATAAACCAATCAACCCTATGAAGAAACCGACATCGAACTGTCAGCCATGGCGTCTCCGCGTTGGAGCGCTGTGCTTGCTGGGTTGTGCTGCTGCGGCTACTCCGGTAGCCCAGGCCGCAACTTTCGTGTCACAGGACAATTCCACGGGGCTTTATACCGTGAATGCCACTGAGACTACTGTAAAAGATGTGCTCAAGTACATCGAGAAAAACAGCGATTATGTATTTCTCTACGACGAAGGCGTGGAGAAAAAGCTTTCGGCTCCCGTCGAAATGCAGCTCAAGGACAAGAAAATCGACGATGTTCTTGCCGAACTCTGCAAGACGGCCGGCCTCTCTTATAATATCTCGGGCCGTCAGGTGACAATCACACCTGCAGCAAAACCCGAGGGCACCGCAGTCAGGGGCAAAGGTGTGATCACCGGTGTAATCTACGACGAAACCGGCGAACCGATGATCGGCGCCACCGTTCGTGTGAAGAACGGCAAAGAGGCCGTAGCCACCGACCTCGACGGCCGTTTCACCATCAATGCCGACAAGGGTCAGACACTTCAGGTGTCCTACGTAGGCTACAATCCTCAGGAAGTGAAAGTAACTTCCGACGATATGCACATCGACATGACCGACAACAACAATACTCTTTCAGAGGTTGTGGTGATCGGTTACGGAGCAGTGAAAAAGAAAGACCTTACGGGCGCTGTCGCCTCCATAAAGGGCGACGAACTTGCTTCTAAGAAAACAACCACGCTGTCGACGGCCCTTCAGGGTTCGGTTTCGGGCCTTATGGTGCGCCGCGACAACAATGCTCCGGGCGCATCGGCCGGTTCGATGCACGTGCGCGGTGTGACCACCATCGGCGACTCCAGCCCTCTGATTATCGTCGACGGTGTGCAGTGCGACAACATCGACTATGTCAACGCCAACGACGTCGAGAGTGTGACCGTGCTCAAGGATGCTGCCGCAGCCTCGATCTATGGTTCCAAGGCCGCTGCCGGCGTTATCCTCATCACCACAAAGCGCGGCGATGAGTCGAATCTCAGCCTCAGCTACACCGGTGAGTTCGGCTGGGAAATTCCTACCACCCAACCCACAATGGTAGGTGTGACCCGCTATCTGGAGATGAACAACGAACTTCTCTACAACGACAACCCCGCCGCCGGTTACTTCCAGCTTTATTCCGCCGATCAGGTGAAGAACTGGGTGCGCAACAACGCCACCAACCCCGATCTCTATCCTATCACCGACTGGAAGGGTATGATGATGAAGGATTCGGCACCCCGCATGACACACACACTGTCGCTTTCGGGCGGTAACAAGGTTGTGAAATCGACGGCTTCGTTCTCCTACGACGATGTCGACGGTCTATATGAGGGCCGCAAGTTCCACCGCATCATGTTCCGCACAAACAATGACTTTGTGCTCAACAAGTACATCAGCGCCAGCGTCGACGTGAATATCCGCAACGCCAAAAGCACTTCGACCAACTACAGCCCCTTCGCCGACATGCGCAAGATGCCCGCTGTCTATCCCGCAGTGTGGCAGAACGGCGGCTATGCCGACGGTAAATCAGGTGCCAACCCCTACGCTCTTCTCCGCGAGGGTGGTTCGAACATCTCGCGGAGCACCCAGGTAGGCGGCAAGGCATCGCTCACCATCAAGCCGATCGACGGACTCAGCGTCAGCGCAATAGTGTCGCCGTTCATCAACTTCACCAAAGGCAAATCTTTCCGCAAGGCTGTGAGCTATGTGCTGTCGGACGACCCCAATACCTTCGGCGGCTGGATGGAAGGCAATGGTTCTTCGTGGGCCACAAACAAACTCTCTGAAACCCGCAACGACAACTGGCACATCACATCGCAGGTCATCGCAAACTACATGCGCTCTTTCGGCCGCCACGACGTGACTCTCATGGCAGGTTATGAAAACTA
>CABQCA010000120.1 GCA_902462525.1 uncultured Porphyromonadaceae bacterium
AGTTTGGCGACCTCGCTGTTCTTCCATCCGCTGCCTTCCTGAGCGTGACCGTCCCAGTTGTACTGGGGTTCGTTGACAGGCGAGATGTGGGTTATGTTGTAGCCTTCGCCGTTGAAATGGTCGGCCACTTCGGCCATATATGTTGCGAAATCATCGTAGCAGTCGTCCTTGAGATTGGCGTTGGCGCCGCTTTGCGAGTAGCCTTTGCCGTTTTTGGTCCAGCGCACAAGGGGCGAGTTGCTGAAGAGCACGTACGATTCCACGCCTGCAGCCTTGGCCTGATTCATGAAGTAGCGCTGGCCTTCGCATTTGTTCCAGTCGTAGACACCGGCATCGGTGAGATAGCACTCGGCACGGTTGTTGACATCGATGCCGCCGGCATCGCCCTGCTCGAAGGAGCCGGCGCCGAGGTTGATGCGCCACATCGAAAGGCCTATGCCGGCTGCGACGCCTTTGCTTTCATTTTTCGAGAACAGCCACTGGGCGAGCTGACGCCGGTTCGAGGTCCAGTACTTGCCAATCTGCGCGGGCAGCCAGCAGTCGGAGGCGCCGAAACCTTCCATGGTCTGGTATTTGTTGTTCAGGTTTATGCCCACGGTTCTGGCTGTGGTGTTGAAATCGGGCACGGGCGACACCACGGTGCTCGGATTCGAAGGCTCGTCGGGTTTGTCGGGTGTGACGGGTTTGTCGGGGTCGGGTGGAAGAGGTGCTTCGGTGGGGGTGTCGGAGCATGCGGCGAAAATGCCGGCTGCAAAGAACAAGGGGAAAATGAGTCTGGTCGTTTTCATTAAGTGAATCGGATATGGTATTATGAGATTGGTTGTGTTTAACACAAAGTCGTGCTTTACGTTCTTACAAAGTTAAGAAATTAATCGTGAATATAAAAGCCTTTAAGTTTAATTAACAGCATAATATCGCCTGACAATGGGGCGGCGGTTTCCAACCGCCGGCCGCAGGTTGAAAACCTGCTCTCCATTGAAAAAAGGGAGGGCTGCCACACGGCAGCCCTCCCCCGAGGTGTATTTAACTGAACCTAATGGAGTCGTTTGTTAGAGTGAAGGTAAAGTTTATAAAGTTAAGAGAATGGCTTTTGCGATTATCTTATGACGGAACTATTATCTTAACTTTTTTACTTCTTTCACTTTTTCCACTTCAACTTTCGCTTGCGAAAGTTTACTGATCAATAGCCGGGATTCTGAGTGATAGCACCGTTGGAGTGCTGGATTTCATACAGAGGAATAGGCCAGAGGAGGTCGCGGGGCGATGTGAAGCGCTGTCCCTTGGTCGAGAGTTCACCCTGGTTCCATGCTTCGTAGGGGTCGGCGTTGTCGCCGGTGTTGTAGAGCACGAAGCTGCCGTTGGGACCCATGAGGCTTTCGATGAGGGGACGTCCGTCGGCACCCTTCCAGCGGCGGATATCGTCGAGGCGGGTCCATTCGAAAGCGAGTTCGAGACGGCGTTCCAGACGGATAGCCTGACGGAGTGCGTCGCCGCTGGCAGTTACGTCGGGCAGACCGACACGGCTGCGCACGCGGTTGAGGTAGGTGCGGGCGGTACCGTCGTCCTGGGTTTCGTTGCAGGCCTCGGCCATGAGCAGGAGAACGTCGGCGTAGCGGAGAATACGCTCGTTGATGTTCGATTTGTTCATGCCGTAGACGCTTTCACCGTCGGCATTGAGAGGACGGTCTTCCAGGGGCTGGTAGAACTTGCGGATGAAGCGCGAGCTCTTGTGGATAGCGGGGTCGATGAAATAGCAGGTTTCGAATTGATCGTCCTGCCAGCCGAAGAGTTCCTTGTACTGAATCCAGCTGGCGTCTTCGATACCGCCGGGGAACATCTTTTTGTTGCGTTCCACATATTCTTCGAAGCGGTTTTCGCCGGCTATTTCGGAGCAGCCGGTCTTCACGATAGTCCAGCGCAGACGCTCGGTGTCGCCGGCGTTGATGTAGGCGTTTTCGAGGTCGGAGGTAGGCATGCACCATGCCCAGCCGTCGCCGATGGCGCAGTTGCCGCGGAGACCTGTGAGAACAGCAAGAGGGCTGCCCATGATGTAGGTTTCGTTGAAGTAGGCGCGCTGTACCTCGAAGAGCGATTCGATGGAGTTGTTGAAGTCGGCGTCCCATACCTGACCGAATTCGGGCAGAAGGTCGTACTCGTTTTCACCGATGAGGGTGCCGAGAACGGTTTTGGCTTCGTCGTATTTGCCCATGTAGACCAGCACCTTGCCCTGCAGACCCAAAGCGGCGCCGCGGGTGGCGTGGCCACGCTTTGTGGCATCCTGTGCGCTGCGTTTGGGAAGCACTTCGGCTACTGCGGCGAACTCATCGGCGCAGAACTGATATACTTCTTCCTGTGTGGCACGGGTCTTGCCTTCGGTGGGTTCCTGGTCGGTAGGCATTGTGAGGATAGGCACACCGCCGAAGTGACGTGCGAGATCGAAGTAGAAGAAAGCGCGGAGGAAGCGGGCTTCGGCTACGGCGCGGCTCTTGAGGGCTTCGTCGGTCACGGGCGAATTGGGTATGCGGTAGATTGCGGTGTTGCAGGTGTTGATGCCCTGGAAGCGTGCGCCCCAGAAGTTCTGGAGGATACCGTTCGAGGGGGACGATGCATAGTAGTGCGACACCTCGGCGTTGCCGTCT
Source organism: uncultured Porphyromonadaceae bacterium (assembly GCA_902462525.1). Taxonomy (GTDB): domain Bacteria; phylum Bacteroidota; class Bacteroidia; order Bacteroidales; family Muribaculaceae; genus CAG-873. The sequence goes on from CABQCA010000120.1 coordinate 2,640, forward strand.
TCCTGGCTGGTGTTGCCGTCCCATGCGTCGTCAGTACACATCTGCGACATGTTCCAGGGGTTGGCGATCTGCCACCAGTCGTTCTTCATGATTTCGAAGTAGCAGCCGCCGACAAAGGCTTCTATTTCTTCGGGCGAGGAAAAATATGTATCGAGGCCTTCCGAGCCGCGGACGGGTTCGTCGAGGAAGTCGTCGCAGGAACTCAGACCCATGGCGAGCGCAAGAGCGGCCACGCCGAATATATATCTGTTTTTCATTTGTTGATATGCTTAGATAAGTTTCGCAAATTTTCAAATTACTCAATTGAAGGTGAAGGGTGAAGAGTAACTATTACCTTCACTCAGGCGAAGCCTGAATTTTCACTTTTCACTTCTTTCACTTCAACTGGAGCTTGCGAAAGTTGATATGCTTAGTATTTGAAGTCGATACCGAAGAGGAATGTGCGGGGCGAGGGATAGTTTGTGCCGTCGATACCCTTGGCCAGAACGTTGCCGTCGTAGAGGGCGCGTTCGGGATCCCAGCCGGAGTATTTGGTGATGGTGAATACGTTCTGAGCCGATACGTAGAAGCGGAGCTTGTAGTCCTTCATGATGCTCTTGGGCAGTGTGTAGCCCAGGGTGAGAAGCTTGCAGCGGAAGTACGAGCCGTCCTCGACGAAGAAGTCGCTCACACGGCTGTAGTTCTGGTTGGCATCGTTGTAGCTCAGACGGGGATATTCGGCGCCGGTGTTGTCGGGGCTCCATACCTTGTCGAGGGTGTCGCCGAAGACGTTGCTGCCGCCTGCGCCGCTGTAGCGGCTGCGTGTGAGGTTGAAGATGTCGTTGCCGAATGTGCCGTAGAAGTTGGCGGTGAAGTCGAAGTCCTTGTACCAGAAGTTCATGTTCAGGCCCACGTTGAGGTCGGGATAGGGGTTGCCGATGTAGCGTTTGTCGGCTTCGGTGAGCTGACCGTCGTGGTTGAGATCGAGGAATTTGATGTCGCCGGGCTGTGCGTCGGGCTGGATAAGGTTGCCGGCGGCGTCGGTGTGGTTGTAGACGTCGGCCCAGCTCTGGAAGAGACCGTCGGTCTTGTATCCGAAGAAACGCGAGATGTAGGCGCCGTCCTCGTTTCGTGTGATGGATTCGGGCATGCCGCCGCCGTCGAGGATAGGACCGTCGCCGGTGAAGAGGATACCTTTGTTCTTCACGCCGGAGAGCTGCAGGCCGAGGTCATAGCGGAAGTCGCCTACCTGGTCGGTCCAGTTGACGGCGAGTTCCCAGCCGCGGGCACGCATCTTGCCGATGTTCTGTGTGATAGCGCCCATCCAGGTGGGGACACCGGCGATAAGCTGGCTCTGCTTGCCGTAGAGCATGTCGTGCGATGTCTTCTGGTAGATGTCGAATGTCACGTTGAGGCGGCTGTTGAGGAAGCTCAGGTCGAGACCGAAGTCGATGTCCTCCACTGTTTCCCATTTGAGGTTGGCATTGCCCATGGCGCCCATCATAGCCGAAGCGAAGCGCACGGGAACCTGGCCGAATACGTAGTTGATGCCGTTGTTGATGGTGGAGAGGTAGGCGCCGTTGGAAATGGCCTGGTTACCTACGCGGCCCCAGCCGAGGCGCACCTTGGCGTTGTTGAGCCAGTTCTTGGTGTCGGCCATGAAGGCTTCTTCCGAGAGACGCCATGCAGCCGAAACCGAGGGGAATGTGCCGTATTTGTTGCCTTTGGGGAAGCGGCTCGAACCGTCGGAGCGGACCGAAGCGGTGAGGTAGTAGCGGTTGTCGTAGTTGTACATCACACGGCCCAGGAACGAAGCGAGGGTGGTGTACTCGGTGTTGCCGCTGGCGAACTGGTCGCCTGTGCCGGCGCTTACTTCATGGAGCAGGTCGCTCATGCCGGGAATGTTCTGGCGCGATGCGTTGGCCCAGTAGTAGGCGTAGCGTTCGGCGGTGAAGCCGGCCATCACTGTGAGGTTGTGCTTGTCGGCGAAGGTGTCCATGTAGGTGATGGTGTTGTTCCATGTCCAGTTGAGGGCGTCGCTGTAGTTGCGGCGTACGCTGTTGTTGGTGCTCTGTTCGAGTGGATCGAGGTTGAAGCGGTAGTCGTAGCCGTCGCTGCGCTGGAACCATACGTCGGCGCCGAACTGCGTGCGGAGTGTGAGCTGTTCGATGGGCTGGATCTGGATGTAGGGGTTGACGAGAACCTCATACTTGGTGTTGTGGTTGTCCCAGCGGGCGATGCGGGCCACGGGGTTCCAGGTCTGGTTGTTGTAGGAGCGCTGGTAGTCGTTCATGGGGTTTGCGACGTCCCATTCCGACTGGGGCTTCTTCACGGGAGTGGTGGGGTCCATGGCCATGGCGTCGCCGAAGAGGTTGGGGGTGTCTTCCCAATGCTCTACGTTGGGGGCGATGTCGAGACCGGCCTTGATGTACTTGTTGAAGTTGTACTCGGTGTTGAGTCGGAGGTTGAGTTTGTCCCAGTAGCCGACGTCGTACTGCGAGTTGTTGCGGAAGTAGCCTACCGAGAAGCTGTAGACGTACTTGTCGTTACCGCCGCGTACGCCGAGGTTGTAGTTCTGCACAAGGGCTACGTCGTTGATGATTTTGCCCCACCAGTCGGTTGTCTGGTCGGCGGTGTAGTTTTCGTAGGGGCTGCTCCAGGGTGCCACACGGCCGTCGTTGGAGTAGCGGGTCTTGAACACCTTTTCGTAGATGTCGGAGGTGGCGATGTTGGGACGGTCGACATGCTGGAAACCTACCGAGGCGCTGAAGTCGACGCTGGTCTTGCCGGCTTTACCCTTCTTGGTGGTGATGATGATGACGCCGTTCGATGCGCGGGTACCGTAGATGGCCGAAGCGGAAGCATCCTTGAGCACTTCCATGCTTTCGATGTCGTTGTTCGAAAGGAAGTTGATGTTGCTGGTGTTCAGAGGCACACCGTCGACAACATAGAGGGGAGCAGTGCCGTTGACCGATGTGACGCCGCGGATCATTACCACGGGGTTGGCGCCCGGGCCGCCGGCGGTTACTACCTGTACGCCCGATACCTTGCCCTGAAGAGCGTCCATGGCGTTACCGGTCTGTACTTCGGTGATGGCGTCGCTTTTGACAGTGGTGATGGAGCTGGTGAGGTCGGAACGCTTGACGACGCCGTAACCTACTACTACCACTTCGTCGAGAACCGATGTGTTCTCTTCGAGTGAGACGTCGATGGTGGTGCGGCCGTTGACGGCCACTTCAGCGGGCTTGAAGCCTACGTATGAGAAGACGAGTGTGGCGTTGGAAGGAACGCCCGATATGGTATAGTTGCCGTCGATATCGGTGACTGCACCGTTGTTGGCGCCTTTGAGCGACACCGACGCGCCTATCAGAGGCTCGTTGTCGGCAGCCGAAATCACCGTACCCTTCACGGTAAGGTTCTGTGCCATGGCAACGAGGCCCATCAGAGCTGCGCACAGAAATAATATTGATTTTTTCATATAAAAGGTTGAATCTTATATATTTGGTAAAAATTCATCCCGGACCCTCGGAAAAAGGCTCCGGGATAATTCCCGGAATACCTTATTCCACGGGCAGAAGTTTGAGGTGTTCGGTGTGAACGTCGAGTACCAGACGGTAGGTGCCTTCGGCGGGTACGACGGCGTGGATCCAGTTGCCGTAGGTCACCTTGTTGCGCCAGTCGGTGTTGCCCCAGCTGCCGAGAGAGAAGTTACCGGCTTCGGGATACATGAACTCGAATTCTTCGGGGGTAAGGGCCTCGGTGTATTTCCAGGTGAGGAAGTCGCCGTTGCCTTTCATTGCGGCGTGGCCTGTTTCCGACGATGCTGGCAGCGGAGCGTGGTAGTTTCCGTAGTAAACACACTTGCTGGGGTCGACATCGTTATCGACTTTCCAGGAGTAGAAGTCCCACCAGCCGTGGCTGTGCCAGTTCATGATGCAGTAGTTCATGCCGCCTGCTTCGAGCTTCCAGTTGTCGAGGATAAGGAGGTTGGGGTTGTTGCGGTCCTGCTCGAAAACAGTGCTTACAGAGCCGGGGTCGGTTGCGGGACCGATTTTGAGTTCCTGCCACCAGATGACATCGGCATTGTTGTACTCCGACCATGTGTTCATGTCGTTGGCACCCAGAGTTACGTTGCTGAGGGGGCTGAGGGCCTCGCTCACAGGATAAGTCTTGTAGCTGTAGGTGCCTTCGAGGGTGTTGACATCGAACACGTAGTAGACGCCGGATTCGTTGAGCACGAGAGGATTGGTTGTGTCGGTGCTGTTGCCGAGTACTTCGGGATTCTCTTTGCTGGGAGCGAAGCAGATGGGGTCGAAGTCGGTCTGCTGCGGGAGGAAGCGGATTTCGGTGCCGGCGGCGGCGTTGTAGTAGCGCACGCGGTACTTGAATTCGCCCACGTGGTCCATGCGCATGGGCACACCGAATACGTCGGAGTTGAGTTCCTCGGGAGTCTTCACGTCAGAGATGTAGAAATC
>CABQCA010000121.1 GCA_902462525.1 uncultured Porphyromonadaceae bacterium
GCCCTGTGTAGGTTTGAACGTGGAGCCGGGAGGATATGCGCCCATGAGAGCACGGTCGAAAAGGGGCCAGGAGTCGTCGTTGACGAGCTTGCGGTAGTTTTCGCCACGCTGACGGCCTACGAGCAGTGTCGGGTCGTAGTTGGGCATCGACACCATGCACAGCACTTCGCCTGTGGCCGGCTCGATGGCCACGACGGCTCCGCGTTTGCCCACCATGAGCGACTCGGCGTACTGCTGCAGTTTTATGTCGAGGCTCAGGCGCAGGTCGCGCCCCGACACAGGTTCGATGTCGCGTGCGCCGTCTTCGTAGCGGCCCTGGATTCGCCCGCGGGCATCGCGTATAAGTATTTCCACACCTTTGTTGCCTCTCAGATAGGGTTCGTAGCTCTTTTCTATGCCGAGGTCGCCGGTGTAGTCGCCGGGACTGTAGTAATCGTCGCGTTCGATGTCGGCTGCCGATACTTCGCGGATATTTCCGAGCACGTTGGCCGCAGTCGGCTGCTTGTACTGCCGCAGTATCCGTTTCTGAATAAAGAATCCGGGGAAGCGGTAGAGTTTTTCCTGCAGGCGTCCGTAGTCCTGCGCCGAAAGCTGAGTGAGCAGGCGCTGGGGAGTGTACGACGAATAGCCGGGATTAAGGCGTCTGTCCTTCATGTCGACCATTCGTTTGTCGAACTGTTCGCGGGTGATATTCAGAGTGCTGCAGAAATCGAGGGTGTCGAAAGGCTGTACGTCGCGCGGTATCAGCATCACGTCGTAGGCCGGCTGGTTGAACACCACAAGCTCGCCGTTGCGGTCGTAGATAAGGCCGCGCGAGGGGTACACTGTTTTTTTGAGAAAAGCGTTCGAGTCGGCCGACCGTTTGTATTTCTCATCATTGATCTGAAGATCGAAAAGACGCACAAGGAATATGACGGCTATCAGCACAATGAAGCCGCCGATTACATATTTGCGTCTTTCGAGGTCGTAGTTTTTTCTCAATTCAGTAGCGTTTTAGGCCGTTTCGCGGCGCCGTGTCACGACGCAGTCGAGGGCATAGAGGAGGATAAACGAATAGACTGAAGAAGCGACTATGCGGAGTATAAGCAGCCGGAAGTTGAAGAACTGGAATGCCTCGACGGTAAATACCATGGAGCAGTAGATGAGTACCATGGTGATCAGATACTTCAAGAAGGCGGCATGGCCCATGCTGCGGGCCGAGGGCGAGCGGCCCGCAAGGTCGTCGTCGGTCGACATGTAGAGATGGAACACCGGTTTGCGGACAAATGCCAGAATGGTACATGCCAGAGTGTTGACACCGGATGTGTCGCAGAACATATCCACCGCCAGCCCGGCCAGAAAGCCTATGGTCATTGACCAGTTTGTGCCCAATGTTACCGGCAGCATTATTATGATGTAGATAAACACTATCGGTAACGCGACATTGAACAGGCCCAGATGATTGAAAATCACCGCCTGCGCAGGCACTAAAAGGATAAATGCCAAAGCTATGGAAATTGCCGTTTTCATGCCTCAGTTGCCGAAGGGTTTCTTTTTGGAGTCGTTTTCTTCGCCGGTCTGCAGAGCCTTGAGTTCTTCAGCCTGATTATTGACCACCACCTGTACGTTGCCGAGGGTGGTGAAGTCGGCGAGCAGCTTTATTCGGAGAGTGAAAAAGTTCTGGTTGCGGTCGCTTTCTGCGTCGATGACAGTGCCTACAGGCAAGCCTTGCGGGAACACAGCCGAGTAACCGCTGGTGACAATGGTGTCGCCCGGTTCGAACACCGTGTGACGCGGAAGTTCCTCGAGGAGTGCTTCGTCGGGATTCTCGCCGTCCCATACCAGCGAGCCGAAGTAGTCGCTGCGCTTGATTTTGCATGAGAGGCGGAAGTGGGGATTGAGCAGCGATATCACGCGTGCGCTGTGGGCGCCGGTGTTGCTCACGATACCCACCACACCGTTGCGGTCTATCACACCGAGTTCGGGCTTTATGCCGTCGGCGCTGCCTTTATTGATGGTGAGATAGTTGAAAGGGTGCGATATACTGTTGTTGATTACGTGAGCCACAATGAAATCGAAGTGGCGCACACCGCTGTCGAGGGCGAGAGTGTCGGTGAAGCCGGCTTCGCTCAGTGCGTCGATGGTTTCCTGCAGACGCACAATCTCGGCCTGCAGCTCGGCGTTGCGGCGGTTCAGGTCATCATTCTTTTCGCGCAGGTCGAAGTAGGCGGTCACATTGTTGGCTCCTTTGTAGACGGTGGCGGCCATGCGGCCCGCGCTCGACATGAACACGTGCTGCCTGTAAGGATCGCCGTTGAATAAAAGCATGCAGCCGATAATCACGTAGAACGTGAATACCAGCCACTTGCTATGCCGGACTATGAAGCCGAAAAGCTCGTTCACCGCTCAGGCCTGCTTACCGGATAAGGAATGAGAACTTATGAATGTTCTTCAGTGCCACGCCTGTGCCTTTGGCCACGCACAGCAGCGGATCTTCGGCCACGTGGAACTGGATGCCGATTTTGTCGATGAGGCGTTTGTCGAGGCCTCGGAGCATGGCGCCGCCGCCGGCCAGCCATATACCGTTGCGCACGATGTCGGCGTAGAGCTCGGGCGGTGTCTGCTCGAGTGCGCTGAGCACTGCGGCTTCGATTTTGGATATTGTTTTCTCTATGCAGTGGCAGATCTCCTGATAGCTTACCGGCACTTCGAGCGGCAGAGCTGTCATCAGGTTCGGGCCGTGAACCACATAGTCCTCGGGCGGATTCTCAAGCTCGGTGAGCGCCGAGCCTACGTGCATCTTAATCTGTTCGGCTGTGCGCACACCTACTTTGATGTTGTGGGCACGGCGCATGTGGTTGAGAATGTCGTCGGTGAGGTCGTCGCCGGCAATCTGGATACTCTTGTTGCTCACGATGCCGCCCAGCGAGATGACGGCAATCTCCGTGGTGCCGCCGCCTATATCGACAATCATGTTGCCTTCGGGCGCTTCTACATCGAGGCCTATGCCGAGGGCGGCTGCCATAGGTTCGTGGATCATGTACACGTCGCGGCCGTCGGCATGCTCCGACGAGTCGCGCACGGCACGCACTTCCACTTCGGTAGAACCCGAGGGTATGCCCACCACCATGCGCAGCGATGGAGAGAACCAGTTGTTTTTAGTGCTTGCCTTTTTCACAAGTCCGCGAATCATCAGCTCGGCTGCATTGAAGTCGGCGATTACACCCTTGCGCAGGGGGCGCACAGTGCGTATGCCCGGATGGCCTTTGCCTTCCATCTGATGGGCTTCCTTGCCGACCGCAATGAGTTTTTCGGTGCGGGTGTCGAGAGCCACAATCGACGGCTCGTTGATCACGATTTTGTCGTTGTGGATAATTATGGTGTTGGCGGTACCGAGGTCGATGGCTATCTCCTTGGTAAGCGAGAATAATTTCATCTAATGGAGTCGTGTTAAAGTTTGAGAAGAGATCGTATTAGTGGCGGAAGTGGCGGAAACCGGTCATTACCATTGTCATGCCGTGCTCCTGACAGTAGTTCACCGAATCGGTGTCGCGGATCGATCCGCCGGGCTGTATCACGGCGTCGACGCCGGCTTCGTGAGCTATTTCCACGCAGTCGGCGAAGGGGAAGAATGCATCGGAAGCCATGACGGCGCCCTTGAGGTCGAAGTTGAAGCTGTGAGCCTTTTCGATGGCGTGACGGAGAGCGTCGACGCGCGATGTCTGGCCGACGCCTGATGCGATGAGCTGTCCGTTGCGGGCGAGAACGATGGCGTTGCTTTTCGAGTGCTTCACAATCTTGTTGGCAAAGAGGAGGTCGTCGGCAAGGGCGTCGCTGAGGTTGTCGCCGGCTACAAGACGAAGGTCGTCGCGGGTCTCGACTTTGGCGTCGGCGTCCTGCACCAGAACACCGCCCAGAATGGTGCGCATACGCTGTGTGCCTTCTGCTTTGGCCTTGCGGCGCAGCACAATGCGGTTCTTTTTCTGTTCAAGAATAGTGAGGGCGTCGTCGGAATAGTCGGGTGCGATGATGACTTCGAAGAAGATTTTGCCGATTTCTTCGGCTGCATCTGCCTCAATTTTTTCATTGCAGATTATGATGCCTCCGAATGCCGACACGGGGTCGCCGGCGAGGGCGTCTTTCCATGCGTCGAGCACCAGCGGACGGCTTGCCAGACCGCAGGCGTTGTTGTGCTTGAGGATGGCGACTGTCGTGGTGTCGAATTCGTCGATAAGGGCGCAGGCGGCGTCGATGTCGAGGAGGTTGTTGTAGCTTATTTCCTTTCCGTGGAGTTTGTCGAAGAGTGCGTCGAACTTGCCGTAGTAGCAGGCCTGCTGATGGGGGTTCTCGCCGTAGCGCAGACCCATAGCGCCGTCGACGGCAACCCTCAGGGCCGAATCCTTGCACGGCTCGAGAGGCGTTGTGCCGGCAAACCAGTTGTAGATTGCCGAATCGTAGCCGCTCGACACGGCGAATGCCTCGCGGGCCAGGAAGCGGCGCTGGGCTTCGGTGGTGGCAGCGCCCTGGGTGTCGAGGATACCCTGAAGGAAAGGATAGAACTGAGCCGATGCCACGATGGCGGTATCGGCGAAGTTCTTGGCGGCGGCGCGGATGAGCGATATACCGCCTATGTCGATTTTTTCGATGATATCCGCCTCGGACGCTCCCGATGCGACAGTGGCTTCGAAGGGGTAGAGGTCGACTATGATGAGGTCGATGGCCGGGATTTCGTATTTCTCCATCTCAGAGGCGTCGCTTTCGTTGGCGCGACGGCCAAGAATACCGCCGAACACTTTCGGGTGAAGTGTCTTGACGCGTCCGCCAAGAATCGACGGATAGCCTGTGAGGTCCTCTACAGCCTTGCAGGGAAGGCCAAGAGATTCTATATAAGAGCGCGAACCGCCGGTCGACAGCAGTTCTACGCCACACTCGTGAAGTTTACGCACTATGGGCTCGATACCGTCTTTGCTGAAGACCGATATCAGAGCACGGTTGATTTTCTTTAGTTCCGACATGATTCTGTTGTAGCTATTGGTCTGCAAAAGTACAAAAAAAACTCCAAAATACGACCCGAAGATTCAACAATTTGCTCGACAGACATGTTTTTTAGATACAACTAACAAATACACTACTGCTATGCCAATATTTCAAACCGAAAATCAGCGCGAAGTCAGGGTGCTGGAACATCTTCAGAAACAAATCGAGCGTCGCGAGAAAGTACACCGTTTCCTTATAGTAGGCCTTGCCGGTATGCTGACAATGTCGCTCGCCATCCATGCCGCCTGTCACTTCCGCCGCCGCAAGTGAGGAGATCAGGAGATTAAGCTGACAAGCAGACAGGCTGATAAGTTGACAGGCTGTTAGGAGGTCGGTATTTGGGTCAATAATGGACTGATGAACTATTATCTTGACTTTTAGACTTTATCGACTTTCTAAATTTCCTATTTGCCCTTCATTTATTCTTCTTTGAAACGCAACAATGCCGCCGGTCCGAATGGATCAGCGGCATTGTGCGTATGTTTAGTTTAGGGGCGAGGGCCTGTCAGCCCGTCAGCCTGTCAGCTTGTTTGCTTAATAATAGCTTGTCAGCCTATTAGCCTAAAAAACGACTTTGGTGGCTTTGTTGCCCTGGCGGCGGATATAGAGACCGTTGGTGGGTTCGGCTATGCGGATACCCTGCAGATTGTAGTATTCCACGGGAGCTTCCTCGTCAACAACGATGCCGTCGATGCCCGAAGATGCATTACCTGTAAACTTGATGTTATCGATAAACCAGCGCTGCGCAGTTGTCTTTGCCCAACCAGCATTTGTGTTTCGGATTATGATTTTGCTGCCGGCCTTCACTCCCTCGATGGTAAGAGTGGCGGTAGTCCAGGACATCTCCGAATTTTTAGCCCATGTATGTTCAGGGGCCTTGAATTCGACATCTTCTTCGCCCTCATTGCGGACGAACACAGCCATTTGGGTGGCATCGTATGTACCGCTTCCCTGCACCATAGGGCACCAGTCGAACGATACATTGAGTTTACCGTCGGCAGGTACGTTTTCAAAGACGGGAAGAATCAAAGCGCACTGATAAGCGCTGCCGCTTTGATTTCCGGTCTTGTTGAATTTCAGATAGTTGGACTGGAGGTAGATGGCGACGTCGGGCTCTTCGGGTTTAAGTAGAGGGTTGTATTTGAATTCAAATGTATAGCCCTTTTCGAGAAGTGCCTCGTATGCGGTTTTCTCTTGTGCTATCGGTTTTATGATCTGAGGAGCATAGTTGTTGTTAGAGCTATTGTTAGATGCGATGGTGTTGCCACAGGCTTTGCCATTGTTGTCACCGGCTTGAGCCCACGGTTCGAGCCATTCGAAGTCTTCCTGGAAGTAAACGGTTTCCTGAGCTGCCAGCGACATCGAGGCGGCGAGTGTGAGAACAGTGAGTAGAGTTTTTCTCATAAAAGATAGATTTAGGTTTGTAATTTGTTTCGGTTTTGCAACGAAAGCATGTGTTTTCGATTGACTTTCGATGACGGTGCAAAAGTAAACATTCCGATTTTGTTATGCAACAAAATCCGCAAATATTTTATAGAGCTCTGCGTAAAGAATTGTAGGGGTGCAATAATTTGCGCCCCTACTTTCTGCTATAGAGTCGACATACTCTTATTTGTAGAGGAAACGCCGAATGGAGCGCTTAGGCGTTTTTTCGAACTCTTCGGGCATAATTTCGATTTTCTGAATCTGCTCGTAGGGGCCTACAAGCTGGTTCAGAGCCTTGCGGTTGCTTTCCATAGCCTCGGCTAGACGGCTTTCATCGAGACCGGCACGGGCTACTTCGTCGGCATCGGGGTGACAGAGAGCCACCAGATGGCCGTCGCGGTCGACGACGAGACATTCGTTGACAAAAGGCATGTTGCTCAGTTTCGATTCTATTTCCTCAGGGTAGATGTTCTGCCCGTTGGCGGTGAGAATCATTGTCTTGTAGCGGCCCCGGATATGAATTGTACGGTGGTCATCGCCGAGGAAGCCCATGTCGCCGGTATGCAGCCAGCCGTTTTCTTCGAGGGTCGCTTCGGTGGCCTCGG
>CABQCA010000122.1 GCA_902462525.1 uncultured Porphyromonadaceae bacterium
ATAACCCGATGCACGCATTATATTGTTGAAACCGAAGGCGATGTTGGTAAGCAGCAGCCCCGGCATAAGCAGCAGCATATATTCGCGTCCATAGGGCAGCGTGGCCTCGCTGGCACCGAAGGCTCTGAGGAACCCGTCGATAAAAATAGAGAATACCAGAATGTATATGCCCGCGTTTATCAGCGTTAGAGTCATAGCGTTGCCCAGCAGTTCCTCGGCATGGCGTTTGTCGCCGCTGCCGAGGACAATCGAAATGCGTGTCGAGGAACCCACGCCGACGAGCACGCCTATGGCCGTGGCAAGATTCATCAGCGGGAAAGTGACAGCCAGTCCGGCGATGGCGTCGGGACCCACCCACTGACCGATAAAAATACGGTCGACAACGTTGTAGAGCGCCATCACAAGCATTCCCACGACTGCCGGCAGACTGTACTGCCACAGCAGCCGCCCCACTGGTTTATGCGCCAGTTCCTGCAAACGGTCCATTAGGATGTTAGGAAATTAGGAGGTTAGGAGGTTAGGAGGTTAGGAGGTTAAGCTGACAGGCTGACGGGCTGACAAGCTGTTATGATATCAGGAGTTTGGGAGGTTGGGAGGTTAAGCTGACGGGCCCTCGCCCCTAAAAACTATTATCCTGACTTTTTAGACTATCTAAACTTTTTCAACTCAGCCAGTACTATTTCAACTTAAAAAAGCCCGGACAGTGCCCGGGCTTTCAGTATGATTCGGAGAGGATTATTCTTTTTCCGATGCGAGGGCACGCTCGTAGTACTTTCTGATGTCGGAGCGGGTGCTCATCACATAGCTCGGGTAGTCGTCGAGAATAGTCTTGTAGGCCTTGGCCTCGTCGGCATATTTTTCCTGAGCACGGTAGATATTGGCTTCCTTGATGAGAACGAAGGGAACAATTTCGGGATTCTCGTCGGCTTTCGACACGGCTTTCTTGTAGCAGTCGAGGGCCTTGTCGAGCTGGTCGAGGTTCACATAGCAGTCGCCCTTGAGCGAATATACACCGGCGGCAGCGATGTTGTCGTCGAGCGATGCATCATCGAGGTATTTGACAGCTTCTTCGTACTTGCCTTCGCGGTAGAGACGGATGCCCATCTCGGCTTTTGCACGGTTGCCGCTCTTATAGCCTGCTTTTGCAGCTTCGGCATAGAGCTGCATGGCCACAGAGTCGTTCTGAGCCAGATCGGCGCGTGCTATGAGTTCGTCGGCCTTACGGCTGCCCGACTGAGCCACCATGAGCCATACAAGCACTATCGCGATGAGCGCTACCAGAACCACAGCCACGGCAACAACTTTCTTCTTGTTGGCGCGTGCTTTTGCCACGATGTCATCGGCCTGTTCGATCTGCTGGCCGAGAGTTTCCTTTTTTTCCATTGATATTGTGAGGTTTTCGTTTTTTACTGTTATACGGCTTCGGAGCGAGAACGCTCCGCTTTCAGCTTGCAAAAATACACTTTCTCCGCCACATAAAAAAATTTCAGACCTCTTTTCTCACTTTTATGGTATAATATTATATCGGTTCAGTATCTGAAGGAGGAGCCGCCGAGAAATTCGCGGAGGAGGCTGGTGGAAGGAATGAGCGATTCGCTGATTGGCACGAAATAGCTCAGGAACTTGCGCAGACGGTAGGCTTCGGCGTACTCCGGCACGTCGGAAGGCACCGAGCGGAGCACCTCGTCGGCATAGTCCTTGATTACGCCGAGTTCGAAGAGCAGCGACGAGTTGAACATCGCGTCGGCGTTTTCCTGATAGGGGAAAATCCATTTTTCCTCGCCCCGGCGCACGCTGGGCCAGCGGCGTATTGTGGATTCGGCCGATGTGCCGCGGTATTTGTGGTCGCGCACGATGCGGCGCAGCAGGCGGTTGTCGGTGGTGGGCACCCAGTTGTGCTCATCGAGCGAGAGGGTGGTGAGGGCCGAAACATACACACGGTACTTCATCGCCTGCGGAATGTTGGCCGTCAGCTCGGGGTTGAGGCCGTGAATTCCCTCGATGAGGAGCACGGAACCTTCCTCGAGCTTTATCTTGTTGCCTTTGTACTGCCGGCAGCCGAGTTCGAAATTGTAGGTCGGCAGCTCCACTTCCTCGCCGGCGAGAATACGGTTGAAATCGCTGTTGAACTGCTCGAGGTCGAGTGCGTAGAGCGATTCGTAATCGTAGTCGCCCGACTCGTCGCGAGGAGTGCGCTCGCGGTCGACGAAGTAGTCGTCGAGCGATATCATCTGCGGTTTGAGCAGGTTTGTCATCAACTGGATAGCAAGGCGCTTTGTCGTGGTGGTCTTTCCCGACGACGACGGGCCGGCGATGAGCACAATTCTGGCACCGCCCTCGCGGTAGCGGCGTGTGATGTCGTCGCTGATGCGTGCGAGCGCCTTTTCATGAAGCGCCTCCGACACATTAATGAGGTCGGCGGCACGGCGGCTGTCGACATACTCGTTGAGCTCGCCGACAGTACTGACCCCTACGATGCGGTTGAAGCGCAGATATTCGGTAAATGCGCCGTACATCTTTTCCTGACGTATGGGACGGGCTGCCTTGTCGGGAACTGCGGGGTCGAAAGGCATCAGCAGAAATCCCTGCTTGTAGCGGTGGAGGTCGAAAACCGTCAGATGCCCCGTGGAGGGAGCAAGGACACCGTAGTAGCTGTCGCTGACGCCGTCGAGAGTGTAGTAGGCCGTGTAGAGCGGCCGGGCCGTGCGCAGCAGGAGAGCGGTGCTTTCGAGCCCTTCTTTTTCGAACAGCCCGACGACATCGGATGTGAGTTTTTCGGAGCGCCGGAAAGGCAGGTCGAGTTCCACCAGACGCCGCATCTCGGCCTTGAGAGCCGCAACAGTAGCATCGGGAACCTCGTCGAGACCCTGCAGACGGCAGTAGTAGCCGTGTGCTATGGAGTGCTCGATAGTGAGACGCGTGCCGGGTAGCACGGCGGCTACGGCACGATAGAGCAGCATGCACAGCGACCGGGTGTAGACACGCGGACCGGAACCGACGGTGCGGCTCTGGAACTCGAGCATTTTCGGGGTGTACACGGCATATCCGAGGCCCTCGGTCTTGTTGTTCACACGGCAGCAGACGGGCCTGAAGCCGAGTTCGTCGGCCAGCGTGGCGGCAAGTTGTCCGAGAGTAGAGCCGCCTTCTATATCAATGTAACGGTCGAGGTTTTTGCAGAATATCTGTATCATGGCAGTCAGCCCTTGAGCAGTTTTTTGAGTTTGTGTTTGCGGTCGAGGAAAATGTGATGCCGGCGGTAGATGTCGTTAGCCTCGCGCTCGATGGCTGCGGGGTCGGGCTGCAGTGCGGCATACTCGCGGGCAAGCACGGCCACTCCTTCGGGAGTGTCGAGTACGGCGCCGAAATTCGACATCAGGCGCCGGCGGTCGTGCACGCCGAAGTCCATGCGGTTGATGTCGACAAGAGCGAAGTGATAGCGTCCTTCACCGTCGGTGCGGAAGAGAATATTTCCCTGTGTGAAGTCCTTCATCAGCACGCCGGCGCGGTGCAGCGAATCCATATAGGCAGCCAGAGCGCGTGCCAGGGCCGGAAAGTCGGGGCGTTCTTCGGCACGGCGGAGAAAAGTCCAGCCCTCGAGGTAGCGGCACACATAGTACGACTCGCGGAGGCGTCCTCCGTCGACCACGCACACGGCGCCCATAGGCTCGGGAGTGTCGAACCCGAGGCTGCGGAGCTTCCGGGCGTTGCGGAAAGCGCGCCGCGCCTTGGGTGCGCGCAAAAGGCCGTACATATAGCCCTTGAAGGCGCCGCGCACCTTGTAGGCCTTGACGGCCAGCGGGTCGGGACCGCCGGTGAGACCTATGCGGTTGCGGCCGCGGTGTATCAGCGGATAGTCCTCGGTGAGGCCCTGCTCCACCAGCCGGTAGAGCAGAGCTTTCACTTCGGGATACTTTTCGTTTATGTCGGTGATTATTCTCATTCAGAGAAAGGTGAAGGGTGAAAAGTAAAGTTAAAAAAGTAACAAGTTTAAAAAGTTAAGAGAATGGTTTCTCCGCTAAATTTTTGACGGAACTATTATCTTAACTTTTTTCACTCCTTTCACTTTTTTCACTTCAACTTCAGCAAACTGAAGTTGTCAAAGTTCGATGTCGCCGTTCACCACCTCGTGCCATGGAAGGCCGTTTTCGGCGAGAGCCGCCAGGAAGGGATCGGGGTCGAATTCCTCGACATTGCGCACACCTTTGAGATTCCACTTGCCGGTGAGGAACATCATGGCGCCCACCATGGCGGGCACACCGGTGGTGTAGCTCACAGCCTGCATGCCGGTTTCCTTGTAGGCCTCTTCGTGCGAGCAGTTGTTGTAGATGTAGTATGTCATGGGCTTGCCCTCCTTGTCCTTGCCCGATATGCGGCAGCCGATAGAAGTCTCGCCGTGGTAGTTCTTTCCGAGGTCCTGAGGATCGGGGAGCACAGCCTTGAGGAACTGCAGTGGCACGATTTTGGTGCCGTTATAGTCGATTTCGTCGATACGGGCCATGCCTATGTCCTGAATCACGCGCAGGTGAGTGAGGTATTCCTGGCCGAAGGTCATCCAGAAGCGTGCACGCTTTATGGTCGGGAAATTTATCACCAGGCTCTCGAGCTCCTCGTGGTAGAGAAGATAGCTCTCGCGCGGACCGATGTTGGGGTATGTGAGCGACTTATGATATTCGAGGGGCTCGGTGACAATCCATTTGCCTTCCTCGTAGTAGCGGCCGTTCTGGGTGATTTCGCGAATGTTGATTTCGGGATTGAAGTTGGTGGCGAAAGCCTTGCCGTGGTTGCCGGCATTGCAGTCGACAATGTCGAGAGTCTCCATGGCGCTGAACCAGTGCTTTGCGGCGTATGCCGTGAAGACGCCGCTCACACCCGGGTCGAAGCCGCAGCCGAGGATAGCGGTGAGGCCAGCTTTCTCGAAACGCTCGCGGTAGGCCCACTGCCAGGAGTACTCGAAGTGAGCCACGTCCTTGGGTTCGTAGTTGGCGGTGTCGAGATAATTCACACCGCACTGCAGGCAAGCCTCCATTATAGCGAGGTCCTGATAGGGAAGTGCCACGTTGATGACAAGTTCGGGCTTGTGGCGCTCCAGAAGGGCCACCACCTGATCGACGTGGTCGGCATCGACGCTGTCGGTGCTCACGTTGGGCCTGCCGATGGCTTTGGCAACGGCATCGCACTTGGAGCGTGTGCGCGATGCGATGACTATCTGAGAGAAAACTTCGGGATGCTGTGCGCACTTGTGGGCCACCACTGTGCCCACGCCGCCGCAGCCGATGATTACAACTTTTGCCATTTTCACTTAGGAAGTTAGGAGATTATGAAATTAGGAGGTTAGGAGTTTTTAGGCTGACAGGCTGACGGGCTGACGGGCTTTCGCCGTCGCCCACGTCCCACGCCCCTGAAAACTGTTATCTTAACTTTTTTCACTTTTTTTGACTTCAACTTTAGCTCGCTAAAGTTGATTAACAGGCACTTTCTTCTTGTCGAGAGCTATTGCGATGAATGTGAATATGCCCAGCCCGATGATAAGCAGGGTGTTGCAGCCCAGCACAAGGTTGGCGAAGGCGCTGCCTTCGGTCGTGCCGAGACCGTAGATGCTAAGGCCGAAGATGGTAGCCCACTGCCATGGACCGATGCCGCCGTTCGACGGCACACCCATCGAAATCGAAGAAAGCACCCACACCACCAGCGCGGCCTGAATGCCGTGCTGCCCCACTATTTCGGCGGTGAAGGGGAAGGCGTAGAAAGCCAGATAGTTCTGCAGGAAATAGCACCCCCACAGCGCCACAGTCAGCAACAGCCACAACCCTTTGCCGGGCATTTTCACCACCACGGCGAAGCCTTGCCAAAGTTCGCGGACGGCTGTCTGAATCTTCACTATGCGCGGATTGTCGGTCTTCCGGGCCATGAATATCCACAAAGCGGCCACAAGAACCGCGGCCCCGCACCACAGCCAGGGTGACTCGAGCAGCGCGGCGATGGCTTCGAGGCTTTTGCCGTTCTCATGAAGGTAGCTCAGAATAGTGCTGCGCGACACCACAAATGCCAGCAGAGTAAGCAGCAGCACGGTGAATGTGTCGGCCAGACGGTCGGCCACCATGGAGCCGAAAACAGTGGTGAAAGGCGCTTTCTGACGCTGAGCTATGTAGCCTGTACGCCACACCTCGCCCAGGCGCGGAAATACGAGATTGACGGCGTAAGTGCCGAAAATACTGTAGATGAGCGCATGCTTCGGCGCATCGATGCCGAGGGCCTTCAGCTGTATGCCCCAGCGGAAAGCGCGCACTATGTGCGACACCACCGCCATGGCCATGCCGGCGGCAATCCAGCGGAAATCGCACTGCGTGCGGATAATCTCCATCATCTCGCCGAAATTTATGCCGGTGAAGAGCAGATAGCAGAGTCCGATGCTGATTATCAGCGGTATACCATATTTCATAAGCTGTCCCATCCGGGAGCTTTTCTTTTTTTCCATGACAGTGTGCGGTTTAGAGTGCAAATATACACAATTTTTCGCAGTTGCCGCACGTCGGCAAAAAAGCAAGTGGTGGATAAGGAGCAGATATTGGTCGGTTTGTCGCAAAAGGAGTGCCACAAGGAAGAAAATTTGTAATTTTGTGGCATAATTCTTCGAAAAAATGGATTCTCATCTTTCTAAAACTGTTCAGGCACTCGCCTCTGTCTCCGCCGATTTCAGCCACTTGGAAAACGACTGTCTTCTGGTACATTTCGACTACGATATGAGCCGCCGCCTCTCCGACATGGAGCTTGTGCGAAGCACCGTCGAGGGAATGATGTGTATCATCCTGCTTAAAGGCACGCTGAACATCGACATCAACTCCGACAAGCACACCGTCAGCGAGCCTTCGCTGATAGTGGCCTCGCCGGGCACGCTGCTCTTCATCGACAGCCCCGACTGGAACGAAATCGAGGCATGGTGCCTCGCCATTTCGCGCGAGTTTCTTCAGAATATAAACATATCGTTCGCAGCTATTTCGGGCGAGACTTTCGTATCGAA
>CABQCA010000123.1 GCA_902462525.1 uncultured Porphyromonadaceae bacterium
CAAGTCATCGCTGCTGAAGTCGATGTACGCCGAAGTGCCGGTTGCCTCCGGCGATGCGGCCGTACTCGACTACGATATTCCGGGAATCAGCCGCTCCGAAATTCCTTTCCTGCGACGAAAAATCGGAATTATATTCCAGGATTTTCAGCTGCTCAGCGACCGCAGCGCCTTCCTCAACCTCGACTTCGTACTCCGGGCCACCGGCTGGAAAAACCGTAACGAACGCAACGACCGTATCCACGAAGTACTTCGTGCCGTGGGCATGGACGAAAAAGCCGACCGCCTGCCCCACCAGCTGTCGGGCGGTGAACAGCAGCGCATAGTAATAGCGCGCGCACTCCTCAATGAACCGGCACTGATTCTCGCCGACGAACCCACCGGAAACCTCGACCCTGAAACCGCCGAACAGGTGATGGATCTTCTCTACCGCGTGTCGCGGGCCAACGGACGCACCGTCATCGTAGCCACCCACAACACTCTCTTCCCGCGCCTCTTTCCGGGCCGCGTACTCCGCGCCGCCAACGGCCGCCTACTCGAATAACTTTCGAAATAAACATGAAAAAAAAGGACGAGAAAGGCAATGTAGGGACGCACGGGTCGTGCGTCCTTTGGCAACAACGGAAATCCCCACGAGCTGTCTTTCACAATTATTCCGGCGGTGACTATTTCGTCACCATTTGCACTCGAGGTAAGGAGCATTATTTTGGGAAAATAATCGACGGTAATATGCAGTATACTTCTATTGGCAAATATTGTGAACAGCAAATAACCGAAATATCCGGTCATTATCCTTATGCTTCAGTTTCCTTATTCGTAGTAATGCCGAATCATGTACATGCTATAATCCATATTGATGGCACAATCCCTGACAGCGGCAAAATGCCTGACAATAATAGGACGCACGAACCGTGCGTCCCTACGGAACGAACTGCACTGTCTGTCGTTATCGGTGGCTTTAAACGGGCTGTCACAATGTTTGCACGACGCAATGACATTGATTTTGGATGGCAATCGCGATATCACGATCATATTATTCGTGGAAACCACGACGGAAATATGATTTCTGAATATATAATTAATAATGTAGCCCGTTGGGCTTCAGACTGTTTTTGCAATTAAGAAAAGCTTAAAGAAATTATTTTTCACCGGGATCGCGGTCAACGGGCGAATAAAGGTAGAAGCGCCGGCCGGCTTTGGAGAATGGAATTTCGATATATTCGTCGTGGCCTCTTTTAAGCATGCTTCGGGGGTATGATTCAAAAATTATGTCGCTGTAAGTTCCCGGCAATGCACAGTCGGTTATTATTCGGCCACCGAATGTATGCTCACCGCAGAACGTGCTCCAGTCGACACCGGCGGCATCCTCAGGAAGTATCACCAGAGGACTTCCATTGCCATAGACCGAACCGAGTCGCGAAAGATAGTAGGAGTCGTCGGCATCGGGCACACCATGTACTTGCCTTAAGACATAGAAAGGCAGGTCACGGTCATCGGTGTAGTCCATGAATATGATGCTGTCGTCCGAATTCTTAAGCAGGGCTATCGCTTTCTCAGCCTCTGAACCGAGTCTCGTCTGCCACACGGCTGTTACTGTA
Organism: uncultured Porphyromonadaceae bacterium; assembly: GCA_902462525.1. Taxonomy (GTDB): domain Bacteria; phylum Bacteroidota; class Bacteroidia; order Bacteroidales; family Muribaculaceae; genus CAG-873. The sequence goes on from CABQCA010000123.1 coordinate 1,596, forward strand.
AAATGGAATGATAGCAAAATCCCCATTACAACCACACCAACGCGTCGGAGAGTCATGCCGATGTGAAAACGGAACGGAATACGGAAAAGCGCTATCAGAGCAAATGTTTGCGCAAACCAGCCGGGACGACCACCATAGTGGCTCAGCAAAAGAAAACCTGTGGATATAAAGGCTGCTGCCACAAATATGAGCCACGGCGTATGCGACATCTGCCGCAGTTCCTCGCGCCGAGTCATCATAAGCCACAACAGTGCGGCAGCAAGAAGCAGCACAAAGCAACCCGATGTCACAAGTATCTCCCACACAGGCTCAGGCTGCGACATCGCTCCGACACGGGCATACGAAGCCGGAGAAGTGAGTGTGAAAAAACCGCCGGCAATGAATGCGAAAATCATCAGGCGTCCCACCGTGTTCTGCGATTTAAAGCTCCTGCTTACTATAAGATACACAATCATCGCTATGGCAAGCGGAGCACCGCAGGCCTCGTGCATGGCAGCAGCCACGAAGCAAAATGGAATGCTAAACCAGTAGTACCATCCGCTGTCGGAGGCGATCTTCTTCAGGATAAGGACAAGCGCCCCGACGGCAAAAGCTGTGGCCCAGATATAATTATAGAACGTACAGTACTCCATCCATATAGCATCCCAGCGAAATGTGAAAGCCACAAGAAACATCACCGCTACTGCAGCGAAAGGACGCCTGACAATGTTGCCGACTGCCGCATACGCTACAAGGGCATACATCGACGCCATGACAAGGCCGTTCGACAAAGTTCTCAGCCACGCGGGCATCATGTAAAGACCTATGGGATTCAGCATGTCGGCCATACGGGCATTGTTCCACAGCCAGTGACGCCATATAGACCGCAGAAACGCATAATCGCAATCGGTCTGCATTGCATAATTATGCATGTAAGCAAGATCATCGCCCAGAAAAGGAATATGGAAACCGGCAACCGTGTAGGATACAGCAATGACAGCAAGCAGCGCCACTGGCACATAAGACAACGTATTTCTGTCCTTCATTGCGGTCGGCGTGGCAGAGGTAAAATCTCGTCGTCGGCGAGACGAGCCGCTACAAGAGAGGCGGCATACCGGCGCAGACGGTTATAGAAAATGATGAATAGAATGAATATTACCGGTGAGCCATAGTCGACTGCGGGTACCGACAGCAACAGGGCGTCAAAGATGCCGTGGGCCATCAGAGGCAGAATGAGAGCCAGAAAGGCGTTGCGGACACGGTGGCGTGTATCGAACCATGTAAGCGAAAAATAAGCGCCCATGATAATGGCAAAAAAGTAGTGCCCGGGCACCGATACAAGAGCACGCAAAGCCCCTACCACAAACCACTGGCTGCCTGCTTCGAAGAGATAGAGCACGTTTTCGACAGCAGCAAAGCCCATTGCGATGCACACCGAATAGATTATTCCGTCGAAATACTCGTTGAAGCTCTCGCAGAACCTGGCTATAAGATAGAGCATCAGCAGTTTGAAACATTCTTCAGGAATCGCGGCGTGACAGAAGGCATCGACAAAAACCGCGGCAGCCGTATCGACCTCGAAATCGGGAAGAGTGAGGTAGACCGCCGCTATTGATAATCCGGCAGCAACCATACCGGCCGACGCCGACAGCAGCAGCGCGCTCTTCGGCTCAGGCTCGCCGCGGTCGTTGCGCATCATCATCAGTGCCAGAATCACTGCGGGCGCGACAGCTGCCAGTATCATCACAGCGGTACTTGTCATCACTGTATTCCGTTGGTCTGCAAGTATTTTTTCAAGTCGGCATACGAGCCTCGGAAACGGTCGACATCAACCTTGCCTCTCACTCCGGTACATGAGCCATCTTCAGTTATCTGCCATATTTCCCAGCGCCGAGCCGTGGGTTCTTTGTAGAAATGAGCTATCCAGAAATCGTACTTATCGAAACCATGGCCTTTGAGATAGTCCTTATAGTAGTTCTCGTAAGTGTAAACAATCGGCGTAACGCCGTAGTGTTCTTCAATTATCTTAAGCCACTCAAGAGCCATTTTTCGCACAAGTTTATACTGCTTACGCATTATATTGTGGTCGATTTCAAGATCGAGGACAGGCGGAAAATCACCTTTTTCGAGCGGAGTGTTCTCGATGAAAAATTTCGCCTGATCGGCGGCCGGCGAATAGACCGTAAGAAAATGATATGCTCCGCGAAGCAGGCCGGCTTCCTTGACAGCAGGAAAGTTTTGATCGAAATAAGGATCTCTCAGATCCGATCCCTCTGTGCTCTTGACAATGCCGAACAGCACCGGCTGCAGATAGGGTGCCTTCTTGCGGTTAAGTGCTACGGTGCCGTTAGCCCGCGCCGGCAGTGACAATACCGTCCAGTCGACAGTTTCCTGATATTTGGATACATCGATACCGTAGCAGCGCTCCCCTACACGGAATTTGCGGCCTTCCGGAGCCTTGAGGATGCCCTGGCGCCATTTGCCGAAATCCATGGTACCATCAGCAAATTCTATTCGCCCCAGGCCTTCCTTATAGCCCATGTTCCAGTAACCGGTATAGACATTTCCGTTCTTATAGCGGCATATTCCGAAACCATGTTGCTTACCGTCGGCTACTCCGCCGGTGTAGACATATTGCGAAGTCCGCAACTCGCCCTTTTCGGGTGAACGGCGACCGGCAGAAGTCAGAACAAGCGAAAACACAACTGCCGAAACACATATTAAGAGAGACGATAGGTATAAACGTTTCATAATGGGCAAAATTAGTAAATTTTGGCATTATTTCGTCATTAGAGACGCGTTATTTGCTCCTATTTGTGTATTTTTGCAGTTGCGAATAAAAAATGGAGCAGATTCTCTACATAATACCACGCGGAATTATCATAGGCATCCTCATTTCAGCACCTATGGGGCCTATCGGTATGCTGGTGATTCAGCGCACCCTCAGTAAAGGCCGCTGGCCGGCTTTTTTCACCGGCGTGGGTGCAGCCCTCAGCGACCTCGCCTACTGCCTGCTGACAGGTTTCTGCCTCAGTATAATCACAGACTTCATTGATGCCCATCAGTTCATAATTCAGGTGATCGGCAGCATAGTGCTGGCGTGTTTCGGCATATATCTTTTCCGTAAAAATCCCACAAGAGCTCTTAAAGCCGCGGGGGTTGCCAATGCGCCCAACTACTGGAGCGATCTTGTCACAGGATTCCTGCTCACCTTCTCCAATCCGCTGATTCTCTTCTTTATAATAGGTCTGTTCGCCCAGTTTTCATTCATTCAGCCTGAATATGCCGTGCACCACTATATTCTGGCTTTTGCCATGATTTTTGCCGGAGCCATACTGTGGTGGTACGGAATAACGCTTCTGGTGGGACACCTCGGCCGACGCATCAACATGCGCTCGCTCAAGCTCATAAACCGTCTCATCGGTCTGCTGCTGTGTGCCCTGTCCATAGGGGGCGTAGTGATGGCTTTTGTTGACTACCAATAAATGAAGAGCGAATTCATATACAAAGAAAACAACAGCAGACTGATAGTCATCTTTGCCGGCTGGGCCATGGACAGCACTCCGTTCCACACTCTACGGCGCGACGGCTACGACGTCATGGTCGTGTGGGACTACCGTGACTTCAGCCTCGACTGGAGCTGCACGGCAGACTACGCCGAAATCTGCATTGTGGCATGGTCGCTCGGTGTCTATGCCGCAGCTGTGGCCTCAGTGCCTATCGCGGCACGCACCACACTCCGCATTGCCGTAAACGGCACTCTGACACCGGTCGACAACCAACGCGGAATACCTGTGGCTATCTTCGAAGGGACACTGGACGGTCTGAACGGACGCAATCTCAGCAAATTCTACCGTCGGATAGCGGGTTCGCGCGATGTTTTCGGGTGCTTCGCAGCCTCAATGCCAAAGCGCGACATCGAGGAACTGAAGGAGGAACTCGCCGCATTTCTCCCTAAGGATTTCTTTTCACAACAACCCGACACCCGTTTCGACCGTGCCATCATCAGCCGTGACGATGCAATTTTCCCTGCAGTCAACCAGTGGCGGGCATGGGAAGGGACTCCGACCTCGATTGTCGAAGGCGCGCATCTACCCGATTTTCAGGCTATTCTCGACCGTTTTATCCGCGACAAAGATTTCACTTGCCGGCGATTCGCCGCCGGCAGCCCGTCGTACGACGGCAACGCCACAGTCCAGCTCGGACTCGTCGAAAAAATGCGCACCGTCATGGAGAATTTCGACATTCCGGCCCTGATGTGCCGCCGCGGCTCGCGCACCATCGAAATCGGATCGGGCACCGGCAGCCTGTCGGAAATTCTCGACAGCTATGCCGGACGCTTCGGAACTATCGAAATGTGGGATATAGCCGGCGAAGCCCCTCTTGAAGGACCGAGGCGTATTTTCCGACGTACCGACGCCGAGCTACAGTTGCTCCGCACCCCCTCGGCCTCAGCCGACTTTATTGTAAGCGCCTCGACAGTCCAGTGGTTCAACTCGCCTTCACGCTTCCTGCAAGAAAGTGCCCGCGTGCTCACACACGGCGGTCTGCTGCTTATCGGCACCTATTCCACCGGCAATCTCGCATCAGTCGAGGCCGTCACCGGAAGAGGACTCCCTCTGCTTTCGCCTGAACAGTGGCAGCAGCTTGCTCCCGACAACCTCGAACTGCTCCACAGCATGGATTACACCGAAGAAATGGAATTCGATAGTGCCGCCGACATCTTCCGCCATCTCAAAGCCACTGGCGTGAACTCACTAAGCCGGAACACAGGCGCCGGAACACTGCGACGCGCCATAAAGGCCATGCAGCCCGGACTCGATGGAAAATTCCGCATCGAATATCGTCCAATATTATTCTTATATCGCAGAAAATGAAAGAAGTAATATTTCTGAGCGGCATCGACACCGATGCCGGAAAAACATATGCCACCGCGTTTCTCACGCGTCGTCTTTCCGACAGCGGCCTGAAAGTAATCACTCAGAAATTTATACAGACCGGTTGCACCGAAAGTTCGGAAGATATCGAAGCACATCGTCGCCTCTGCGGCACAGATCTGCTGCCCGAGGACCTCGACGGAACCACGGCTCCCGTGATTTTCACCTATCCCGCATCGGCACAGCTTGCCGCGCGCATCGACGGCCGCGAAATCGACCTCGAAATCATCGACAGAGCTACAGCAAAGCTACTCGAGAGCTACGACACTGTTATTATCGAAGGTGCAGGCGGACTGATGGTACCCATCGACGACAACACCTTCACCATCGACTACGTGACATCGCGCAGGCTCCCCATGGTGCTGGTCACCAACTCACGTCTGGGTTCGATAAACCACACCGTGCTGTCGCTCGAAGCCATCAAAGTCCGGGGCATAGAGCTTAAGGCTGTTATTTTCAATCATCACTTCGACAACGACCCCGTCA
>CABQCA010000124.1 GCA_902462525.1 uncultured Porphyromonadaceae bacterium
ACATAGCCATCGTCGGCGGCGAGCGCCTCGTCACCGTTCTCGCTCCCGACCTTAAGCAGGAGAGCAGCAACAGTCTGAGTTTTTCAGCCGATTTCTATCACCGCATAGGTAACGTTCAGACAAATCTGATGGTCGAAGGCTTCTACACCGACCTCCGAGATGTATTCGCACTCCGGCTCCTCGACCGTACCGATGCCGAGGGCAACGCCGTGCAGGAACGATACAACGGCGGCGGCGCACGCGTCTTCGGTCTCAACGCCGAGCTGCGGTTAGTATGGCCAAAGTGGATGGTGCAAGGCGGCATCACATGGCAGAACAGCCGCTACAAGCAACCCGAATACTGGAGCGAAGACCCCGCGGTAGCTCCGGTGAAGAAAATGTTTCGCACGCCCGATCTCTATGGATTTTTCAATGCCTCATACACTATAAACAAGCATTTTACAGCTTCGCTGTCAGGCACATACACCGGATCGATGCTTGTGCAGCACATGGCAGGGTCGGGAACGCCTGTCGACAAAGCCGTCGATACGCCGAGTTTCTTCGATATGGGTGCCAAACTGAGCTATGAAGTGAAGATTTTCCAGACTGCCTGCCTTGAATTTTCGGGCGGCATTACCAATATTTTCAACAGCTATCAGAACGACTTCGACAAAGGCGATCTACGCGACTCAGGATATATCTACGGTCCTTCGATGCCCCGCAGCATTCACGTAGGCTGCAAGTTGCACCTGTGATGTGATTTTTCCGGCCACGACGGTATTGAAAATCATGGCTTTTTTAGTATATTTGCCGTATGAACAGCGAATATATTTTTGAGATGCCCATTAAGGTGCGCGACTACGAGGTCGACGCCGAAGGTATTGTAAACAACGCCAACTACCTGCACTATCTCGAGCACACACGCCACGAATTCTGCGAGCAGGCAGGCCTTTCGTTCCGCGCCATGCGCGAACAGGGCCTCACACCGGTGGTATCGCGGGTGGAAATCAGATATATTCATTCCCTCGGTCTGGGCGACAGCATGGTGAGCAAGCTTGCGCTGAGCCGCCGCGGACCGGTGTTCGTGTTCCGTCAGGACATCTTCACACCCGAAGGAGCGCCGGTAGTGCGTGCCACCGTCGACATAGCTTGCTATGAGAACGGACGTCTGTCGCGTGGTCACGCTTTGGCCGAGGCTTTCGCAAAATACCTGTCCGACGAATGACTCGCGAGGAACTCGTATACCGCATAGCCTTCGCCACCTACCGCAACATCAACCGCAATACGGCAGCACAGCTCGAAGCGAAGCAGGTGACGCCCGAAGTGTTTTTCAGCTTTCCGGCTGCTACACTTGCGAGCATCACACGCGTGCGCTCCGACTGTTTTGCCGACAACCGCCGGCATGAAGCTCTCGATGCGGCGCGCCGCGAGGCCGATTTCATAGAAGCAAACAACATAAGGGCCATCTACTACACCGACAGCGACTATCCGGCACGTCTGGCACAGTGCGAGGATGCTCCGGCAATGCTTTTTGTACTCGGCGACTGCCGCCCCGATGCAAGTCACGTTGTGTCGGTGGTAGGCACACGCCACTGCACGGCCTACGGCGTCGATTTCACACGACATCTGATAGAAGACCTTGCCACAGCGCTCGACAGCATCGTGATAGTGAGCGGACTGGCCTATGGCATCGACATCGCCGCCCACCGTGCCGCTCTCGCAGCAGGAGTACCGACCGGTGCCGTCGTGGCCCACGGCCTGAACACCATCTATCCGGCCGATCACCGCGACTACGCACGGCGCATAATCGGAGATGGCGGCTTCATAGCCACCGAGTACCGCACATCGGAAATTATCCATCGCGGCAATTTTCTTGCCCGGAACCGTATCGTAGCCGGTATGAGCGACGCCACCGTAGTGGTGGAGAGCGATAACCGCGGAGGCGCCATGACAACGGCCTCGATTGCATCGGCCTACGGGCGCGATGTTTTCGCCGTTCCGGGACGCGTCACCGATTCGGCCAGCCGGGGGTGTAATGCCCTCATAGCGTGCCAGCAGGGCGCCATGGTTCGCGACGCCGGCGATATAATCGATATGATGGGCTGGAAAGCCCGGCCTAAACCGGGTGAACAGCAGGAATTCAGCTTCGACCTCACCGCAGAGCAGCGCCGCATAGTCGATTTTATCCGCTCACACCCCGAAGCAGGCGTCAACGACATGTGTGTGGCACTTGAAATACCCTACTCACAGCTCTCGGCATTGCTTTTCGAAATGGAAATGGCCGATATTCTCATGTCGGTGCCCGGCAACAGATACGCCGTGATTTCCAGAACAATTTAAGGGCTCAGGACCTTATATATTTAAAATAACTGACATACAACACTATGGGAAACAAAATCATTCCGGCTTCCGAGCTGATAATCAACCCCGACGGCTCGGTATTTCACCTTCACCTGCTGCCCGAACAGCTTACCGACCGCATAATCCTCGTTGGCGACCCCGGCCGGGTCGACATGGTGGCCTCGTTCTTCGATACAAAGACGTTCGAGGTATCCTCGCGCGAATTCCACACCATCGGCGGCACATATAAAGGCAAACCTATAATGTGCCTCAGCCACGGCATAGGCCCCGACAACATCGACATCGTAATCAACGAACTCGACGCCCTCGCAAACATCGACTTCAAAACCCGCGAGGTGCGCGATACACTTCGCCGCCTCACCATGGTGCGCATCGGCACCTCGGGCGCCCTGCAGCCCGAACTGTCGCTCGGCACGCCTGTAATAGCCGAGAAATCGATAGGCTTCGACGGCGTGCTCAACTACTACGCCGGACGCAACGAGGTGGCCGACCTCGGATTCGAGCGGGCCCTCTGCGAGCATACCGGCTGGAATCCTCTGTGGGCCAAACCATACATCGTGGACGCCGACAAAGAACTCGTCGACCTCATTGGCCGCGACGACATGGTGCGCGGCAACACCATTTCGGCTGTCGGCTTCTACGGTCCTCAGGGCCGCGAACTGCGTCTGCCTCTGTCGAATCCCGATCTCAACCGACGCATTGAGGAATTCGAGTACGAAGGCCGCAGAATCACCAACTACGAAATGGAAAGCGCGCCCCTCGCCGGCCTCGGGCGCCTCATGGGGCACCGCTGCATGACTGTTTGCTCGATTATCGCCAACCGCTATAAAACAGAAGCCAACCCCAACTACAAGCAGGGCATCCGCGATCTAATAGCCGTAGTCCTCGACCGAATATGAACCGGCCGGTCATCACTAAGTGGTGAAACGACAGCTGTCGGAACAGAGACTGCACTCCAAAAGTCGTGCGTCTGACTTTTGGAGTGCAGTTTATTTTTACAAATTCCCGTACTATATAACGAGAATACCGCGCTTAACGGACAAGGACTTTGCTTACGTTTACAGCACCGTCAGCGGCGACAACTTTGACGAAGAAAAGACCATCGCCGAGAGTAAATGTTGCAGCTCCGGCTTTGGAAGCAATCTGCATGCCGGCAAGATTATATACAGTTACATTATTCACCAGTCCGCTGACAGTGACAACATTTCCGTTTACCGATACGACTGTCGAGGCCTCAATGGCAGCAATGCCCGACTCAACCGACTTTTCCAATCATTATATGTTCATACATATTTGCCTGGACAATAAAAAAACGGACGTTTGTATTGTACGTCCGTTGCATTTAAGGCTATAAAATGTGGCCCGAAGCCGACGACGACTTTCAGCGAAGGCGGTCGTAGCCGGTGAGAAGTTTGTGGTCCTTCTTCATGAAGCGATAAGCGAAGATGGCGCACACAAGTGCTACAAGCAGGAGAAGCACGCCTCCGGTCCAGATGAGGCTGGCGCCGGGATAGGCCGTGTAGAGCACAATTCCGCATGTCACAATAGAGGCGCAGATGAGGATTATCGACAGCATTGTCACCGTCATCTGTCGTTTCAGGTTCTTGAAAAGGAAAATCGACAGGAACAGCAGAACTGCGATTACGATATTTACCACCAGCATCACAGGTGCGTCGGCGATAAACACAGGCGTGGCCTCGGCGACACCTTCGGCGGCGTAGGTTGCCCACGGTGTGCAGCAGAAAATACCCATAAGCACAACTGCGATAAGAAGTAAGAGCGTTTGCCAGCGTTGAATTACCATGATTGTTTAATGTTTTTAGTAAATTAGGAAATTAAGAGATTAGGAGGTTAGGCTGACGGGGCTGACGGATCAGGAGGGCTTTAAGGAACTATTATCTTAACTTTCTCGACTTTTTAAACAGACATTTCCTCGTACCCCTGTCATCGTAGCCCGCTGTCATATTTTTCCGAAGCGGCTGCCGTAGGTGCGGAAAGCTATGATGTCGGGAACGGTGCGGAGCGCCGACAGCCGTGCCGGACCGAGAACCGATGCCAGCGGTTTGAACGATTCGGCAAAAATTTCGGCGAACGACTCCTTCTGCGGCGATACCAGGGCAGCGGCACGGACATAGGCTCCGAGAGCCGCCGGCACATCGCCCTTGGCCCATAACATGTGGCCGTAGTGCAGAAAATCGTCGGCCTTGTCCGATGTGTCGATAAAATCGGCGAAGGTAGCCTCGGCGGCATCAAGGTCACTGTTTATCACCAGAAGCCATGCAAGCACGGGCTTTGCGGCGTCGCCTCCGTCGAGATACGCCACATTGTAGTACAGTTCGAGCGCACGGGCATAGCGGCCGGTTCTGTAGGCTGCCGTGGCAAGAATGCCGAGAGTTTCGGCGTCGTCGGCAAAAATGTCGGTCTTGCCTTCGAAGAAAGAGTCGATGGCTTCGTAGTCTTTCTTTTTGGCGAGCACTGCTGCCATGCGTCGGAGAGTCCACATATCCTCTTTGAGTCCGAGGGCACCGGCATAGCTTTCGGTAGCCGACATCAGATGTCCGTGGGCATATCCGGCCTTCTGCATATATTTCACATTCTCAGGCTCGGCATTGCTCAGATATGAAAACAGACGCGCCGCCTGCGAATAGTGGCGCATATTCAGAAGAGCCTCGGCCATGGCCGGCAGGCTGTCGCTTATGCCGGAACATTCCGCTTTGTAGGGAAAGGCCCTGAAGAGCGAATCGATGTCGAAAAGCACCGGAAACTCGACTTTTCGCCGGAAGAGAGTGAAGAAACGGTAGAGCTCTTTTATGTAGCGCCCGAAGACGGTCTTGCGGCCGCGGGTACGCATTTCGTCCATGGCGGCCTCGAGCATCTCGGTGTTCATGGCCTGCTGCGAGTCGGCTATGTTGCCGAGAAGACGGTCGCGCATCGGTGCCGGGGTCTGTACCACCGAGAGCAGCAGGGCATATTTATCGCTGTCGCACAGGAAGGGCATCTTGCCAACCGATTCGGCAAAAGCCACACCTTCGCCGTCGGTGACGTCGGCAAGAGCGCTGTGTCCGGTGTGAAAAGGCAGGAACCAGTTGGCGATAGCGTTGAAGAACGGGAACTGGCGCATTCGGCCAAGAGTGGCCATGTACACGTCGTCGCCGCGGTTCTGAGCGTCCATGAAACTCCTGATTTTGTCGAAACCGTTCACGTCGATACCGTCGTCCCATTCGCCGTTGCGCATCGCTTCCTCGATTCTGGAGGGGTCGTTTTTGAATTTCTCGCTCATTCTGCGGCCTATATCCATGATATCGGGCAGAATATTGCGTGCGAAATCATCGGAGAACTCCTTTGTGCCGCAGGCACGGAACAGTTCCATGAAGATGGCTGCCACATCACCCGGATTGCTCTCCTCGATGTCGGCCAGGTAGCGGTTAAGTCCGGCGGTTCCCTGATCCTTGTGTAGCACCGACGCTACCACAAGCCACACCGCGGCAATGGCCGATAGGGTTTCGCTGCCGCCGTGGAACACCCTGAGCAGCAGTTCGCGGCGCCCTTCGTCGTCGTAGGCCGTCAGCCCGAGACCCATGGCGCCGAGCCACAGCTCGCTGTCGTACGACGGTATGTCAGTGTCCTCGAAAAGGCTCAGCAGCAGCTCGGAATCATCGGTGCCGAGAGGAAAAACAGTCCATATCCTCATGAAGATGTCGGAAGCCAGACGTTCGAGCGCGGCACTGCGGCGGCTGTCGGTGAGCGAGGCAGCGTCGGTGCTCAGGCGCCCGGATTCCGAAAGATAGTCGCTCACCAGCGACTGCAGGTTTTCCTCGGGGCGCAACGCCTCGTACTTCAGCTGGGTACCATAGAGCGTCTGCCCTGCTTTGGCCTGGCGCACACGCTCGATGGCGGTGCATATTTCGCGGGCCGTTCCGGCCATCGACCGCAGCTCGGCAGCGGCGTCGGGCACATTGTTTCCGGCAGCTATGAAGCGGAGCATATAGAAATAGCGCTGCTCCAGATCGTCGATACGGGCAGAGAGCGACTGCGGCACTCCTGTCTGCGAAGCGAACAGACGCAGCATATCCACCGACGAGCGCAGGCTGTCGGCCGTGATCTGAGGCATCATTTCGCTATATGTCAGTGAAGATTTATAGTTCTGTGTCATAGAGTTGTTCGGTCAATTGCCGGACAGTCGCCGCCGGAAGCAGCGAAGCCGGTACTATATAATACTCGCCCGAGGCTCTAAAAGTTGGCACGGCGGTGTAAAAATAGGCATATTTTCCCCTCACTTCGAATTTTCTGATTCGGGCAAACGGCAGCAGGGACGTGTCGGCCGCCGGAGCATCGTCGTCGCTGCCCGGAGGGTAGTAGTCGATTCTTACGGCGTCGGCCCCGAAAGTCCATGTCTGAGGCCGTATTTTCAGTGCAACCGACGGCGATGCCGCCATCGAAAACCAAGCCACCGCCGCAAGACCCGGATATGCCACCATGACAAGCATCAGCGCCACAACGACATAGCGCCAGTCGCCGAGAGCGGCGGCAGCGGCGGCACACACCGCCACCGGCAGTGCCGCCACCGCAAG
>CABQCA010000125.1 GCA_902462525.1 uncultured Porphyromonadaceae bacterium
GATGATGCCGTCGTCCTTTGAGCCGGGCACTGTGCCGATGCCGCTGTTGTCGCCGTCGAGGGGAAGATTGTAGAAATCGACTGTGTAGCCGTTGCCTGTGTAAGCGATTCCGAGCATGGGATGGTCGCCCATGTATGGAAGAATGCTCGAGAGTACGCCCTTGGGGCCGGGAACGAGATGGAGCACGTCGCGTCCTTCGGGGAATTTGTCGGAGCAAGCCTGACCGATGAGGAATTCCTCGTCATTGCCCGATGCGGTGCCGCGTTTGATGAGCATGGCATATTCCGGGGTGCTGTCGGAGAGGAATGTTTCGGGTGCGAGGACGAGGCCGCTGATGAGGCACTGTGCATAGCGCACCGATTCGCCCATGTTCACCTCGTCGATGTGGCTGAAGGTGCCGTCGGCGTTGAAATGAGCTATTCGCATGTACGACACGTCGTTGTCTTCCGAGGGGTAGCGCATTTCGAATACGTAGCGGTAGGAATCGCCGCAGGCCACTCGGTCTACGTTTGCCAGCAGCGGATCGGGATCACTGCCGTCGGCTTCGAGGTACTGGTAGATAGTGGCTGTTTTTTTGAATGAATGAAGTCCTACGAAGTTGAATGCGTATTGATCGTCGGCGAGAGTTACGAACATGCACATTGGTTCGCAACCTGTGACATCAGCCATTGTCAGAACGTTAAGGGCGTCCTCATATATAGTGGCCTTGCGTTTGCCTTCGGAATCATAGACGTAATACGATAGTGATTCGGTGTCGCCGGAACTGATTTTTGTATCGTTCTTGGTGATGATGAACGATGCTTTGCCTGTTTCGCTGTAGTCATGGAAATTGATGTCGCTGCGGTATGTGCAGTCGCCTACGGAGTACATGTTGAGAAGGCCTGCGGCTTTGTCTTCTGCCGACTGTGAGAACGGAATCGATGTGTGCTGGAATATTGTTCCGTCTGCGAGGTCGTAGATGTAAATTTCGAGAGTATTGTTTTCGCGCTGTGTGATTTCGTCGGTAGAACCGTAGAACGGATTGTAGAGCGGTTCGCCGTATTCCTGAATCATGGCGTAGGCTTTCCCGCCTTCGGTGAAGGTGATGATTTGCTGCGTCGTATCCTGGTTGCCCGGGAGATTCTGAAGACCTATCTCCTTAACTATCACTTCACGAAGATTGCCATCGGCGTCTGCTGCTCCGTAGACTGTGTGGCGGTTCTTGCAGTTGAGGCGGTATTCCCATAAATCATTTTCATTATCGGGTATTTCCGACGGTGCGATGTCCTGAGTCAGTGTCATGTAGACTTCGTCGGGCTGGCCTGGACGGTTTACGCTGAGTACGTCGGAAATTAGTCCGGGGAACTCGTATATGATTTTGTCGTAGCCTTCAGCGTCTTTTTCGCCACCTACCTGATAGGCCAGCGAGTAGAATCGCACACCGGGCTGGTTTTTATGGGTGTTGACAGCTATGTCCATCACGATTTCGCATTTGTCGTCGTCGTTGAAGAAGCTTTTTGTCACAGAAGGAAGCAGCTGGCACATCGGAGCGCGCCATTCTTCATTTATGTAGTGAATTTTATCGCTGACAGTGCCCACAGGCTGATGGTCGGCGTTGTAGATTGTGACAGTGAAAGACAAAGTCGGTAGTCGGTGAAGAATTCGTACTCAATCGGTTCCTGCACCGTTTCCATGGAGTAGAACCACATTTCGCCGTTAGGGCCGTCGATGTCGCCGAAGCCGGTTGTCGGGCCGAAGCTGAAATCAGGCTCGAAGTCGCCTGCCGAGGCTATGCGTATATGGCTGTTTCCGCGGTTTTCGTCATCGAGGGCATTGATGCGGGCATTGATTTCGGCCATACGCTCATTGCGCATCTTGGTGACTGCTGTTTTACCGTTGTGTGTCTGGTAGAACCGGGGTGCCGGATCGCCGGTGGGCATAGCCGCATTTGCCTGCGGCATTATGCTGAACAACAATCCTGCAGATAGAAAGACTGTAGAGTAAAAATGTTTCATATTTTAATGATTGGTCTCGTTATTTGAAGTTACTTGCCGGTAATAGATCGAATCTTCTGCTTGGTTTGGCAAGAAGTGAAATCATTTGCAAAGATAGTGAAAAGTTTTTGAAGTATCATAAAAATAATAGTTATATTTAAAAACAAGTGTTTAAAAAGTATGTAAGATATTAATCGTTACCGCTGTTGTCTGTTGATAAATATTATTGAAAGTTTGAAACGGTGCTATATTGATAGTTAATTCAGTCGCAAAACATTGACAAAAAACGCCAGTGGCAGGCCGCTGGCGTTTTTTGTCGTAATACTGGGAGTCAGGATTTTTTTGATGATTTCCACTCGGAGGCGTACTGTTCGAGTATCTGGCGTATATATTTGCCGATTTTCACATAGTCGGCTTCGTTGAGGTTGGCCAGCGATACTCGTATGCTCCATTTCGGGCCATCGAAGCCGTCGCCGTTGAGCACCACCGCGCCTGTCTCGCCGGCGAGGCGGAATACGGCTGACAGAGGATTGTAGGTTTTGTTGATATAGTCGGCGAATTCCTGTCCGTAGAGTTTCTTTGCCCATACGAGAAGGTCGATTTCCGAGTAGTAGTCGGCGCGCAGAGGATCGTCGGGCATTTTGAATCCGAAGTTATTCCACAATGCGTCGTAACGGTCGTGGATAAGTTTTATCATGCGCTTGTGGTAGGCATCCTCGGTGTCCATGAGCGAGCCGAGCGCCATGAACGACATCTGGATTTGCTGCGGTGTCGACAGGCCGGCGGTGTGGTTGAGGGCTATAAGACGGCTTTCGGCCACCATGCGGTCGATGAATTTCAGACCGGGGACATCGACCGTAAGCGACTGGTAGCGTTTTTCGAGTGCTGCTTTCCGGTCGGCAGGCAGTTCGGAGATGAGTTTGTCGAACACGTTGTCGCGGCTCACGGCGGTGACGGCGATACGCCAGCCTGTGGCGCCGAAGTATTTCGAAAATGAGTAGCACGACATGGCGTTGTACGGCAGGTCGGCGATAAGCGACCGGTAGCCTTTCACGAAGGTGCCGTATACGTCGTCGGTGAGAATCATCAGGTTAGGATTGGCTTTGACAGCCTCCTTGATAGCTTCGACGGTTGCGCGGTCGATTTCGTAGCTGGGCGGGTTCGACGGGTTGGTGACGAAGAGCATCTTGAATTTTGGATCCTTGAGTTTTTCGATATCGTCCGGGTCGTACTGCCAGGTGTGCAGCCCGTCGGGGGTCATGACGTCGGCTTTGACGTTGAATACATTGTATTCGAATTCGCTGAGTTCGGGTATTTCTATGTAGGGTGTGAAGGCCGGAACCATCAGTGCTACTGAATCGCCGGCGTTGAGCAGGAAGTTGTGCTTCAGTACGTCGAAGCAGTAGCACATTCCGGCGGTCGAGCCTTCGACTGCGAAGAGATCGAAGACAGTATCTTCGGGCGGATTTCCGGCGCATATGGCCCAGTCGAGATATTTCTGAATTATTTTTTCGGTGTATGTCAGAATTCGCGGAGGGGTAGGGTAGTTGTGGCCCATGATGCCACCGGCCCACTCCTCGACTATCGAGTCGGCGTCGGCCGAAAGCTCTGTAAGAGAATATTCAAATGCCTTTTTGAGGAATTCGATACCCGGTTCGCCGACATGGTCGCGCAGCCATGTCTCGAAGCGTACCGAAATGCCTTCTTTCTGTGGCACACCCGAAATGCCTTCGGGCATGCTGAAGTCGCGTTCCGATTCTTCGGCGGCAAACTGCCCGAGGGCGAAGAATGCCTTGCGGCTTTCGATGGCGAGCCAGTTGGGATTTCCGCGTCCTGCGTTAAGGAGTGTATAGGCCGCGTTTTTCACTTTTTCATCGGCTGTGGCGATGATTCGTCCTTTGAGTTCGAAAGGAGAGAGTTTCGACAGTTCAGCGTCGAGAGGAGAGTTGATGAGATTGTCCATGTATTATTTTTATTACGGATTTTGAATTATCATGCTAACAGTATTACCATGACAACACCGAACAGGATTAGGAGAGTATTTCCTACGGCATAGGTGATGGCATAGCCCATGGCGGGCACGGAACTGTGAAGCGATTCTTCGACTGCACCCAGTGCAGCGGTAGTGGTGCGGCTGCCGGCTACGCAGCCAAGTGCTGTGCCCGGACGGAATTTGAACACATAGCGTGCAAGAAGAATGGCAATTATCAGAGGTACGGTGGTGGCGATTGCTCCCCATACAAAGAGCATCCAGCCAACCTGCTCGAAGCCTGCCGCGAAGTGCGGTCCGCATTCGAGGCCCACACAGGCTATGAATACGTTGAGTCCGAGGTCCTTGAAAATCCATACTGCCGACGAGGGTATCTGGCCGTAGTTGGGGCGTTTGCTGTGCCACCAGCCGAATATGAGACCCATTATGAGCGCGCCGCCCGAAGTTGTGAGCGAAACGGGTACGCTGCCGGCCTTGAAGCTGAGAACACCGATGATTCCGCCGATGATAATGCCCAGTGTGATGAAGATGATATCGCTGGCCGAGGTCTGCTTTTCGGCCAGACCGATGGCTTTGGAGGCTGTTTCCACGTCGTAGGGGAGGCCTACAAGGGTTATCATGTCGCCGCCGTCGATTACGGTGTTGGCGCGCACGGGTACGTTTATCGACTGCTGTCGTTTTATTTCGCGTATGCTCACACCGTGCATACAGGGCATCGACAGAATTTCTTTAACGGTTTTGCCGTCGACTGCTTTGCTCGTCGCGCGGACGGGGGTTATGCGGATTGCGAAGCTCAGAAGTTCGGAATCGGTCACTTCGGGACCGATCCATGTTTCCTCTCCGATAATGAATTCGCGGCGTCCGCTTAGCACAATTTCATCGCCGGGGTAGATAATCTGCGAAGGTGCAGGCGTGTCGGTGATGGTGCCGTTGTGGCGGATACGGTCTACGAACAGACGCCGTCCCTGCGAAAGAACGTATGCCTCGAGTTCGCTGATCTTTTTGCCGGTGCCGAACCACGGATTGTTAACCTTATATGTGCGGAAGGATACTTCGCGCAGCGATGTGTCGTAGCCGGGCTGGTCGACAAGCGTCTCACCCATTTCGGCTTCTTCTTTCACACAGTCCTGGCGGCACTTGGCCATACCGCCCATGAGCATCGGGCCTACGAATGCTATTATCCATGCCGAACCTGCTGTGCCGAAGAGGTATGTCACGGCGTACATTACAGGGATAATGTTTTCCATAGCTGATTTCTCGGCCGATGAAATGTCGAGGCCTCCGATTGTTTCCTGACCTACGCCGATAACGGCCGAAATTGTCTGCGCACCTGAGAAAAGACCGACGGCTTCGCCGGCATTATAGTGAGCGAATTTGGCGCAGAGCCATGTTACTAAAAGGCATACCACGCAGACGATACATGCGAAGATAACTTGCGGGATGCCTGTCTTTTTGAAACTGCGGAAAAACTGCGGTCCTACGCTGTAGCCTATCGCGAATAGGAACAGCAGGAAGAAGACGTTTTTCAGCGGAGGCAGAATTTTGACTTCCGGCATAAGGATGCCAATCACAACACCTACGAGGAGCACACTCGTCACTGTGCCGAGGGTCAGCATCTTGTATTTCAGTTTGCCCACAAGATAGCCCAGACACAATGTCAGGAATATCGCCATCGACGGGTTGTTGACGAAGAATGGTACAATATGTTCGTGCCACATAATCGATAGTAGTTTTTTGTTGGAAAATAAGATTACTTTAAGGACGGTATGGCTTGCCGACCATACCTTTTAAACAATTTCAAGCCGCTTATGGTTTGTATTTATTTTTTTGGAGGCTTATTATTGCGAGTCCGCGGTAATGCACAATATTTAGGGCTGTCATAGCGTTTATGAATTAGGAAACAACTATTGCATTATTATTTATGCTGAACCTTAAATCTATCGTTCTCACAGCGACCTTTATGTTTGCCGCGATGTGCCTTCATGCAGCTGGTAATCCCGTGGCCGATTCTGCTGCTGTCGTTATGTGCGGCAACGCACGTTTCACGGTCCTGACACCTCAGATGATCCGCATGGAGTGGTGTCCCGACGTCAGGTGGGAGGACCGCAAAAGTCTTACTTTTATAAATCGACGTCTTGATGTGCCGAGGTTCAAAAGCACCTCTTCGTCAAAAGGTGCCACTGTAAAGACCGAAGCCCTTACCCTAACTTATAAAAACGACGGAAAGCCGTTCGATGCTTCGAATCTCAAGGTCACATTCTCGCTCAATGGCCGGAAAGTGATATGGACACCCGGAATGACCGACTCGCTCAATCTCATGGGTACCACCCGTACTCTCGACCGTTGCGACGGTTATAAACTCGGACGCGAGCCAATGGAGCCGGGGTTGCTGTCGCGCAGTGGTTGGGTCGTGGTCGACGACAGCCGTACGCCGCTTATCGAAAATATTGCCGGTCATTGGGGCGAGTGGGTGGCCGAACGTCCCAATGATAATGCTCTGGATCTCTATTTCATGGCCTACGGGCATGATTTCAAAAAAGCTCTTGCCGATTATCAGAAAGTGGCCGGACGCGCTCCAATGCCCCCGAAGGCAACGTTCGGCTACTGGTGGAGCCGCTACTGGCAGTACTCCGACGACGAAATGATGGATATTGTAGAGAAAATGCGCTCGCTCGATATTCCTCTCGATGTCCTTATTGTCGACATGGACTGGCACGATACTTTCGGCCTTACAAAAAACAATCCGCGTAAAGACGAATATGGGCAGCGTATAGGTTGGACAGGCTATTCCTGGCAGAAAGAACTGTTCCCGAATCCTGCCAGCTTCCTCGAATGGTCAGGCCGGCAGAACCTCCTGACAGCCCTCAATCTTCACCCGGCGTCGGGCATACAGCCGTACGAAGACTGCTATGAGGATTTCGCACGTGCTTACGGATTTAA
>CABQCA010000126.1 GCA_902462525.1 uncultured Porphyromonadaceae bacterium
GGCCGCTCATCGACCAATGGGCCTCGCCGTCGGAAGTCACGAAGTCGATTCTCGAAGGCGCGGTGTTGTCAGTCACATCCCAGATTCGGAGGCCGTCGGTGCTGTTTCCTAAGGCAAGCGAGCTTTCTGAGGAGCTGAATATGAGGCTGCCGCCGGCCGGAAGCCGCAGGTGACGTTCGTAGCCCACTGAAATATAGTTGAGATGAGCCAGAGTGGCAGAATTCGGTCCCGCGAAAGTTATTCCTATCAGGTCGCGGCCGGAATTGACTCTGAAGTTATGTCGGGCTATTGTTTCCACGGCATGCGTGTAGCTGTCGTTCGGTTTGGCGCTGATGGCCGTCGTTCCTATTTTTTCTTCGCCGAGGCTGAAAGTCAGCGAGCCGGCCGATGTCATGGCGGCGATGAACGAACATTCTATCCGGGCAGCGGAGCGTTCGACGGCATCGGTGAACTCCATGTTGAATGTGCGTCGGCGTGTGTAGCGGAAATCTTCGCCCACCATCAGCGGACCGGCGTCGCAGGCGAGCATGAGTTCGCGCTCGTAGTGCGAGGTTTCATTGAAAGTGCGGATGGCATCGGCGCTGACAGTCGGCTCTCCGGCCGGCGGCATGGTTCCGTCGGCGTCTTCGGGAAGCTCGCCCACGAAGTAGTAGCTGTAGCGGCTGTAGGGATTCTGCTCGAAGTGGCGGTAGCCGCGGGTTTCGACCCAGTTCCCGGCACCGGAGGCGTAGAACACCAGCCCGCGGTCGGTGACTTCGCATGGTGCGACCGGCAGATCGTCGGCATAGTTTTCGGCGGTGAGGGCATCGGCGATCCGTGCGCCGCCGTAGCCGAATACTCGAACACGCGAGGTGTCGGTGAAGCCCCACGAGCGGAGGGCGGACAGCGGTATCCGGTAGAGGCCTTCCGACTCGACGCGCACTTTTATCCAGCGGCCCTGCGAGAGCCGCGACGACGGTGCGTAGGTGTCGGCGGTGAAAGCCCGTGCGCCCGGCGCGGCAAGCAGCATCAGGACCACACACATCAATATGGCGAAGGGAGAGATTCTGTTTCGGTTGTTCATATTCATTAAAACGTAGCGGCAGTGCATTTTATTGCCTTCGGCGGCACGAATCGAGCCATGCGCTCCAGGCATCGCGGCCGCCGTTGAATGTATTGAGATCCACGGGGCCTTTTACGCCCGGCAGCGAACCTATGTGGCTGTGCTGCCACAGGCGCCAGTGTTCGTGGCCGAAAGGCGGGGTGGTGAAAGAGCATATCCATATTTCGGGTTCCGGACCGCTCCAGCCGACGCCGCGCACAAAGCGTGCGTGCCCCTGCTTGTTGGTGTAGATAAGCGCCCGGTGGCCCCGGGAGCCGAGCAGTGTCACGAACGACCTGAGGCGTTCGCGCACGATGGCGGTGGTGGCGTCGGGGGCATTGCCCCATTCCTCCACATCGATAGCCGGCGGCAGGTCCATGTTCAGCCCCTCGGTAGCTTTCAGGAAATTGACACACTGCAGGGCGCCGTCGCAGTCGAAGCGGAAATAGTGGTATGCGCCCACGGCGATGCCGGCGGCACGGGCGCGCTTGTAGTTTCTGGCAAAAGCCTGATCGCGGAAACTGATGCCTTCGCTCGCCTTAAGATAGACGAAGTCAATGCCGGCAGAGGCAAGAGAGTCGAAATCGACAATGCCGTTGTGAGCCGAAATATCGACACCGGCCACCGGATAAAGGCTGCGGTCGACATCGGCATGCGGCTGTCGCACACGCAGCATGCGCCACAGCGCCAGCGATATAACTGCCAGCGCTGCTGCCGCTACAATAGCGATTGCCATGCGTCGCGCCACGCTGTCGCTCATGCCTTAATCGCGCGCATAGTGAGGCATTTCGGCGGGTATGACCATGGATATTTCCACAAGTCCGGCCACGGCGCCCGAGGCATCGCGCCACGGTGTCTGATATATCATTTTCCGCACACCGCGTTTTTCGATGGTGTAGCTGTTGTCGGTGCCGGTGGCAAGCATATGGCGTATCATAGCGGCGGAGCGCTCGCCGTGGCACTCGAAAAGTGAGCGGCCGATGAGACGGTCGGTCCCTTCGGCGAAAGTGTCGCGCGAGCGCTGGTTCATGTAAATGATGTTTCCGGCCGAATCGCTTATTGTGACAGCACAGCTGAGCCTCATAGCCCAGTCTGGCAAGTAATCATTGGTTTCCATAGTAAGCGCAAAGATACTGATTTTTTTTAGTTGATAATGGCGGCAGAACGTGGAACGGGATTTTTTTAGTTGAAACGAGCGGAGGTAAGGGAAAAAGAATGTGTTAATTTTAGTTAACGATGAGTGTGGATTTGACACGTGTTTTTTTTAGTTATAATTTTGTCTCTGAAAAACCTATGATAAACCGGCATAAGCCCTAAAAAACAATTCCTATCATGAAAAAATTCTTGCTTCCACTCGTTGGTATTGCCCTGATGTCCGGCAGTGCCAATGCCGCCGTCGCTCCCTACGATGGCGAGGCTCAGCTTGTCGCCGCACGTGCTGACCTTGAAAACTGGCAGAAGTATCTGCCTGACAACATGTTCGCGGCCCATGTGTCGATGCCGGGCTCGCACGACAGCGCCACCGGCCATAACGTCTCTTTCGCATCTTCGTCGAAAGCACAGTCGGTGCTTCTCGAAGACCAGCTCAAGGGCGGTATCCGCGCTTTCGACTTCCGTCCCGGATTCTCCAAAAGCACTGTCGACGGTCAGACTGTCGTAACCATTAAATGCAACCACGGCATCGCCTCCACCGACCTCACTTTCGACGATGCTTTCACAATTCTTACGAATTACCTTAAGGCCCACCCGCAGGAATTCTTCGCAATCCACCTATTCCGCGGCTCACCTTCTTCCGATCCTTCTGCAGCCGACCAGGCTGTCTACAATCAGGCTGTCGACGAACTCTTCAACACCGGCAAATTCGCCGACTACTTCGTGGATTTCGACCCCTATCTGACTGTCGGGGAAATGCGCGGCAAGATTGTCGTTTTCCGTCGTGACCGTCTGTCATGGTGTAAAATCAACAAAGCCGGCAATCTCGGCAACTGGCCCGGCGACAAGGATCTTTGGGAAAAAGGCGCTGCCGCCAATGCCACAAACGCCATGAATCCTACCCTCTCGGGCCGTGTGCGTGTCACCGACGTTTCCTCGCCCAAGAACGAAAACGAACTCAACACAAAGAAACAGTCGATCACCAACCTCTTCAAGGCCAACTGCGAGCAGGAAACTCCCAACGAGGCAAAAGCCAAGGGTGCCTACAAGCCTGAATGGTCAATGATTTTCACTTCCGGCGAGTACACCTCGGGCCAGAAGGGCTATCTGACCTGCGCAACACATACCAATCCGTTGCTCGCCGGCCTTATCAACGACGCTGTCAAGTCCGGCCCCACAGGCATCGTATTCTCCGACTGGGTGCTTCTCGACAAATTCGAGTACAGCGGTACTGAATATGAGGTGAAAGGCAACGATGTGGTGAAGGCTGTTCTTGAGAACAACTTCAAATATGCCGCTGACTATATCCTCGACGACGAACTCTTCAACGACAGCAAGGACATCAGCGATGCTACCGACTATTTCGGGAACAACACGTACTTCATGCGCAATGCCGCCAGCGGTAAATTCCTTGCCGCCGGTGCCGACTGGGGCACGCATGCGGTTCTCGGCGACAACGGCATCCGCATTGCCACTTTCTTCGACAAGCGCGAAGGCACATATCTGCTCCGCACTACTTTCCGCCAGAACGGTATGGACAACTATCTGGGCGACAACGCGTATATCGACAACACCGCCCCCTGTGCCTTTACAGCTTCCAAGTCAGAAGGCTCCGATACCTATGTTTTCACCCGCGTTGTCGACGGCAAGACTATGGCTCTCGGCGCTGTTACAAACGGCAATACATATGCCGACGGAACAAAACAGCTTGTCGACTACACCGAATATGCCAAAGGCGATAAAAACCAGGAATGGGAACTTGTCACCGAGGACGATCTCGTGAAGGAACTCGCCGAAAAGGCGACAGCAGAGCAGCCCGCCGATCTTACCTTCAAAATCCACGGCTATAAGCTCGACCCAAATGACGATGCCGAGAACAATATGTGGATTTTCAAAAACGAACTGAAGAAGAACTCCACTACCTACTGCGTGAAAACTCAGGTATGGGGTTCGAACGACTGTAACGACAAGGACATGGTTTACCGTGTTTATGCCGACCGTTTCAGCAACTCTTATCCCGAAAACTTCTCGTGGGAGCTGTCGCAGGAAGTGACCGGTCTGCCCGAAGGTCTCTACACGGTTACAGCTCAGGCATTCATCGACAACTTCGCCACTGAGGAAGAAGGCAAGAAGGTGTTCGAGATGGAGGCCAACGGCATCGATATGGCTCAGGGTATCCACACCGAAAGCACCGGCAGCTTCACCTGCGACAAAGGCAGCGGCATCGATGTGCTCCGCGACACCGCCAAAAGCCTTCGCAAGGCCGAGAACGTGGAGGTAGGTGCCGACGGCAAACTCCTCCTCCGCATGGCAAAGACCTCGCTCACGGCAACCGCCAAGTTCAACTTTTTCTTCGATAACTTCAGCCTCAGATACCACGGTCCGAAATCGTCGAGCGGTATTGAAAATGTAGCTGTCGACAGCACAATCGCCGCCGACACTCTCGTCGACGTCTACAATGTGGCAGGTGTGACGGTCGTACGCGGCGTGCGCTATGCCGACGCTTTCAGCAGACTCGCGCATGGCGTCTATATCGTTACCGACGGCACCGTCACCCGCAAGGTGGTGAAGTAACGTTGATCTTGACTTTTTAAACTTGTTACTTTTAAACGGCCACAGTAAGCAAGTTGAAGACTTGCGAACTTATTCTATTTGTGTGCTCTGTGCTCCGGCACCGGGCACACTATTTTTTCTCGCCCCTCGCCCCTGCTATTTGCTCTCTCCCTTATTTTTCGTAATTTTGCGAAAATTTTAATGAGTTGAAAATGAGAATTGGTTTATGGCTCATGATGGCTCAGGCGCTTTGCTGCACGGCGTGCTCGGGAAGCGGCAAGACGGTTCAGGAGACTGCCGCGGCACCGCAGGCCGCAGTCACCGATGCTTTCAGCGCCGACAGCGCCTATGCCTATGTAGAACGGCAGGTGGCTTTCGGGCCGCGTGTGCCGGGCACGCAGGGGCACGATGCGTGCCGCGACTGGCTTGTGTCAACCTTGCGTGGCTTCGGACCCGATACTCTGATTGTGCAGCATGGTCAGATGAAGGCCTTTACCGGCGAGGTGCTGCCGCTGAGCAATATTTTTGCAAGTTTCAACAGCCGTGCGACTCGTCGTGTGCTGCTTGTGGCCCATTGGGACACACGTCCCTGGGCTGACAGCGAGTCTGATCCCGGAAAAAGACAGCAGCCCATTCCGGGGGCCAACGATGGTGGCAGCGGCACGGCTGTGCTGCTGGAGATAGCCCGCAACCTGGCTGAGAAAGCGCCGGAAGCCGGGGTCGATATTCTGCTTGTCGACGGCGAGGACTACGGCGACAGCGAAGGTGCCGGCGACCGCTCCGACACATGGTGCCTCGGCTCGCAGATGTGGGTGAAAGATATGCCCTATACGCCGGCAAACACTCCTGCCTACGGTATTCTGCTCGATATGGTGGGCGCGCCGGGTGCTGTGTTCCCGCGTGAGTATTTTTCGCAGCAGCTGGCGCCTAACGTCGTGGCAAAAGTGTGGAACGAGGCCGGACGTCTCGGTTTTGCCGATATTTTCCTCAAAAGCGAGGGCGGCGCCGTGACCGACGACCACCTTGTGCTTTCAACCGCCGGAATACCAACCGTCGACATCATTGAATCGCAGCATCCGGCCACGGGCAGTTTCGGGCCG
The DNA here is from genome assembly GCA_902462525.1 of uncultured Porphyromonadaceae bacterium. GTDB lineage: Bacteria > Bacteroidota > Bacteroidia > Bacteroidales > Muribaculaceae > CAG-873. The sequence goes on from CABQCA010000126.1 coordinate 5,887, forward strand.
GCATGGCACACTCATGCCGACGACATGAGCAACATCGACCGCCGCACTCTCGGCGCCGTGGGAAAAACGGTGCTTAACGTAGTTTACAAAGAAAAATCATGACTATAAAGGAAAAAGAAGACGAGCTAATCGAGACTTTCGACGAGCTCGAAGATTGGGAAAACCGCTATACATTTCTGCTCGACCTGGGCCGCGATCTTACACCCTATCCGGAAAAGCTCAAGACGCCCGACCGTAAGATCGAGGGTTGTCAGAGCAATGTGTGGCTCGACGCCGAAAGGACCGACGACGGTCGCGTGGTGTTCCGCGCCGATGCCGATTCGCTCATTGTCAGGGGTATAGTGTCGATGCTTATCGATGTCTTTTCGGGTCATACACCCGATGAAATTCTCGCCGATGACCTCAGTTTCATCAATCGCATGGGTCTGGGCCAGCAGCTGTCGCCCACACGAAGTAACGGCCTTCTGGCCATGATAAAGCAGATGCGTGCCTATGCGCTGGCGTTTAAAGGGTAAAGGGTGAAAGGGATGTTTATAAAGTGTAGAAAGTTGAAAAAGTTAAGATAATGGTTTCTTAGGGGCGAGGTATGAGAACCCGTCAGCCCAGCAGCCCGTCAGCCTAACCTCCTAACCTCCTAACTTCCTAATCTTAATTTATTATAAAAGCATCGGATAATCGGGAAATTATAGTAATTTTGCCGGATAATGCAATCAAGGCTCACTATCGACCGGGGCAACACCGCGCTTAAGGCTGCAGTGTGGCGTAGCGGCAGTGACGACAGGCCCGAAGAGCTTGTGTCGTTGCCGGCCGATGCTTCTGTAGCTGATGTCGCGGATGCCATCGGTACCTGCGGCGGTTATTGTGCTGTGGCCTACAGCAGTGTGGTGAAATCGCGCCGCGAGGCCGATCTTGCTGCTCTGTCGCGGATGTCGGAGCGTGTGATTGTAGT
>CABQCA010000127.1 GCA_902462525.1 uncultured Porphyromonadaceae bacterium
GGAAACCGTTACTTTTTCGCTGTAATGCGGATATTAGCGGGGGAAATGATTGAATTTTCGGGCAGAATGAGTACTTTTGTAAATTATATGTATTTGCTGATATTTGACAAAACCGAAAACTGTTGATTATATATTGAAATAATGGAACGTATAAAAGCATTCTTGGGCCGTCCGCAGGTGTGGGGCTTTATATTGTCGGTGGCAGTGCTGGCGCTGATTTCACTGGCCTTCTTCTATCCTGACAATTTCGAGGGCAACAGTCTGCGTCAGCCCGATATGCAGCAGGGCGCCGCCAACGGCCATGAAGCCGCCGATTATCAGGTGGCTACGGGCGAGAAAGCGCTGTGGACCAATTCGCTTTTCGGCGGCATGCCGACGTTCCAGATTTCGCCGAGCTATCCTTCGAACAGTCTGTTCACATGGCTTAACGCTGTATATGGCCTCGGTCTGCCCGAGCCGTCGAACCTGCTGTTCATGATGATGTTCGGTTTCCTCATACTGCTTTTTGCGCTCAAGATGCGATGGTACTATGCCCTTATAGGAGCTATCGCGTGGGGATTCTCGTCGTATTTTGTCATTATAATAGGAGCCGGTCACATCTGGAAGTTTCTGGCGCTGAGTTATGTTCCTCCCACAATAGCCGGCTTCATCATGCTCTACCGCGGACGGCGGCTGGCCGGCGCGGCGCTTCTGGCACTCTTTGCCATGCTGCAGCTGAATGCGAATCATCCTCAGATGACTTACTACTTCGGCCTTACAATGGCTATTATCGCCATCGCTTACCTTATCGAGGATATCCGCAACAAGCGTTTCCGCCGCTGGGTCGGTGCCACTGCTATTTCCCTTGGCTGCGGTGTGCTCGCGCTGGGAGCCAATGCGCCGTCGCTCTACAATACCTATGAATACTCCAAGGAAACAAAACGTGCCTCAAGCGAACTGACACCCGTCGGTAATGAATCGGCACAGCCTGCCGAACGGCCTACCGGCGGTCTGCCGAAGGCCGAAATAGTAGGCTGGAGCTACGGTCGAGCCGAGATGTTCTCGCTCATTGTGCCCAATGTGCGCGGCGGTGCCTCGGCCCGTCCCGAGCAGGGTGCCATGCAGCGAATGACCCTCGCGCAGCTTGAAGACGCTGCCCGCTATGCCGACAATCAGGGCACATCGATGCTTCTGGAGTATCTCACACAGTATTTCAACGATTCGGAGGGTACCAACGGCCCTGTCTACGTGGGCGTGCTTATAGCCGTATTCTTCATTCTGGGCTGTTTCATCGTACGCGGACCTATAAAATGGGCGCTACTGACGGCGACTGTTCTCTCGGTGCTTCTGGCATTGGGCGCAAACCTCGAATGGCTCACCGACCTGATGATCTACCACTTCCCGATGTACAGTAAATTCCGTGCTGTCGAGAGTATTCTCGTTGTGGCCGAGTTCTGCATGCCACTGCTTGCCATCATGGCCCTGTCGCAGCTTCTGGGACGAAAGCCCGGCGACTGGAAGCAATATCGGACAGCACTTTATGTGTCGTTCGGTGTGCCTGCTCTCGTAGCTCTTGTGGCTGTGCTGTGGCCCGGTGCATTCGGTGAACCCATCAATTCGACCGATGCCTACTATGCCTCGCAGTTGCAACAGCAGGTGGCCGATTACTATCAGCAGATGGGCGCCACTCCGCAGCAGACGGCGCAGGCTGTCTACGATTTCTCGCTTGACAATCCGGTGAACAAGGAAGCAATTTCCGAACTGCGCTTAGGCCTCGTCCGTGCCGACGGCTGGCGTTCGCTGCTTTTCCTTGCACTCGGAGGCGGATTTATCCTCATGTTCGCCAAGGGGCTGACACGGCGCTCACTTACAGCTGCCGGCATAGGTGTGCTTGTGTTCGCCGATCTCTATACCGTCGACAAGCGCTATGTGTCGCACAGTTCCTTCGGGCCGGCCGACGAGGGCGGCGAGATAGTGTTTACTCCAGATGACATCGACCGCGCCATTCTTGCCGACAGTACCGGCACTTACCGAGTGTTCGACATTCCGGGCTTCAACAGCGCCGACCGCTCCTACTTCCATCACACTGTCGGAGGTTACCATGCCGCCAAGCTTCGCCGCTATGAGGATCTGATACAGCGCAAGCTTCAGCCGGTGCTCCGCTACGGCTATCTGCGCGGCGACAGTGTGCTCGACAATCCCGAAGTGGCCGAAATTGCCGCAGCCTTGCGCACCGGCTACGCCGTTGGCGACATGCTCAACGCGCGCTACTACGTCACCGGCGACCCTGGTGCTCCGGTAGTGAAGAATCCCGGTGCTCTCGGCAACGCATGGCTTGTCGATGATATCGTGTGGGTCGACGGTGCCGATGCCGAAATGAACGCTCTCGATGCCGCCACACTCGACTTCAGCCGTCAGGCTGTGGCCGACCGCCGCTTCGCCGGTGTGCTTCCCGAAGAGCCTTCGCTTGCTCCGGGCGATACTGTGGTCATGACTTCCTATACGCCCAATGAGCTGAAATATCATGTGTCGACAGCCGACGGCGGTGTGGCCGTATTTTCCGAAATCTACTTCCCCTGGGGCTGGAAAGCCGACATCGACGGTACTCCGGCCTCTCTGGCCCGCGTGAACTACGTGCTCCGTGCCCTCGCCCTGCCGGCCGGCAGCCACGAAGTGACCATGCGCTTCGAGCCGGATTCGATACGCACATCGTCGGCCGTGGCCTATGCCTGCGTGACACTTATCTATCTTCTCTTCGCCGCAGCCATATTCATGGAATGTCGCCGATGGAAACTCTTCTGAAAGCCATAAAGCACCGATGGCGCAGCCGTGGCTTCGGCATACATTCGCCTTTCGCCTACCACTTCGTCACCGAAGTGCTGTGCCTGTCGCCGGTCTACACATACTATGCCTACGCCCTTACTTCCGACCGGCATATGCGCTTGCTGGTGCGTCTTTTGGCTTTTTTCAATCCCGCATCGGTGTGCATCAGGCTCGGCAATCCCCGCGAGGCCGCCGGAATCGTGCGGGCGGTGGTGCCGTCGGCTGCGGTGTTGAGCGATTCTGCAGAGTTCACAATTACCGACATGCCCCTCGCCGCCCCGGGCAATGCCCTTGTACTCGGGCGCGAAGCCGTGGCCGCACTCGCGGCGCTCCCCATGGAGCATGGCATGATATTTTCGAACGGCCGCGACTGCGCCGTTGTGGCAGCACTGCCGCATCTGCCCCGTCAGGATTTCGAAATACACCTCTAAATTTGCGGAACAGAAAAAATATCCGTATCTTTGCACACGCACAACGCCCGGATGGCGGAATCGGTAGACGCGACGGTCTCAAACACCGTTGGGGCAACCCATCCCGGTTCGATCCCGGGTCCGGGTACAGATAACGACTGTTAATCATGTGATTTTCAGTCGTTATTTCTTTTATAAGGTGTACTAAAAGTGTACTGTTTGCGAAAATCGAACAATACGGCAGCAATGATTTTGGGATTTTTAAGGGCTGTTTGTTTTATTTAATTGCCGCTGTTTTCTATTTTTTGTCGGATATTTTGAAGATGGCTTAATGCTTGCCGCTTTGAAAAGTCACTATATATTCCTCGTTTTCTTTTGCTGATGTGTTCTTGCAGTATAATTTCTGCGTCGGAATATTTTTGTTGTTGCATCAGACAAAGAGCAATCATATACCGACTATCGTTTACAAGAGATTTTGCCCACTTTAACCTCTCTCCATGTTCACCATAAGCCAAAACATCTACCGATGTAGATATGATTTTGGAAAACATAATCTGTCCTTCCTCAAAATCATCATTGAGATATAACGCCATTCCATAGTGAAATGTAACCCATAAATCATTTACAGCAATTTTATAAGCTCGTTCAGCATAGTTTAAACATTCTGATGGCAAGTTTAATTGATAGCAAACACTTGATAGCTCTGTTAAGAAGTAGTATTCATCTGGATAGTCTTTAATGATTTCCAACAAAAAAGAATGCAATTTTATCCATTCTCCGCGTTCTTTGTAATCATCAATCATCTGCTGTATTTTAGAGGCAATCGTTATCATAACTTCGCTATCAATTATACTGATTATGCACACTGCGATTCTTAAATTTGGTAGTAGCTTGAATAGCTACAATTGAAAGCAATGTGATTAATATTACAGCGATTACTCTTTCAGCGGTTACCACGCCAACTGTTTCTAAATCATTACTGATATACCAATAATATTTATGACCTCCTAATGAAATTGCCCATAAGGAAGAAAATAAAAGGTTGGATAATAACACCAATTTGTTCCTTATTGATACTTCAAACTTCCATACAAGATAACAGAATAGACCTTGAAATATAGGCAACAACATATTTGTGAATATGCCATATTCATAGAAAATGCCGCAATATATAATTTGCAAATAAGGTATAAAACATAAGAAGATGTTTCTTATAATCGCCGAACGGACTTTAAGATTCAGTGCAATTACCAGAATAACACTCAAAAATAATACAAACAAGGATTGTATGATAACACCGCTCTGTACTGCCCATTCGCCATAATTTGCAGGGGGAGTGAGGCAAAAGAATAACATTTCCTCTATGAGTATTATAAGATAGATTATGATATGCCTAATTTTTTGTTTCATCACTTTGAGGCTCACATGCGTATCCCGTAAATTTGGATTTAGTTATGGCACAACTCACTATTATTGCTACTGCATATATCAATAGGGTCAGTAACATTTGAAAATTACCTCCACAGATTGACAAAAAAGAGAAAAGTGGAAATACCAGCCATTCGGTATCTTCAAATTTGAGGTTGAATAAAAAAGATAACGGAATAGATAGAAATACCATTGCTACGCAGAATGCGAAGAATGTCGCTGCCGTAATTAATGCTTGTTCCATCCATTTATGACCCATCCCAATTTTCCATGAAATTGCCCCGACAAAAATAAAATACCAAGAGCCATATAATGCTGCACCTTCTCCATTATAAAAATCCATGGATGTAAATAAATAGTTAAGGAGTATAAAAGATATTCCAAATAACAATATCTCATATACCCAAAATCTTGAATTGTAGATGCTATTCTCCTGCTTTTCCATATGCAAAGTTAACGAATTTATTTGATAGTCAAGGCATGGCGACGAAAAAAACGGCTACCTCTCCGATTTAAGTGATTACGATGAGATAGCCGTTATTGTCATTGTGGTGGTTTCAGCGTCTAATGCCTCGGCTGAAAGTCTGTTTTAGGCGTTGCCATTGCTCTTTGAGCCATTGGAACACGCGGATGCCGTTGATGTGGAGGTGAAATTTGTTGTCAGTGGGGCTGCGCTTGATTTGCACCTCTGCATTGGATACATCGAAATCTTGACGGTATGTTTCCGAATGGATGGTAGCTCCTTGATTGAAACAGCGAGGTTGCTGGTCAAGCAAAACACGGGTTACAGCGTCAGATAAACCCACTTCACGGCATTCTCTCGCCGCTTCCAACAACGGAAGCACATCGGGGAAGAACGTGTTGAGGTCAGTTTCCAGATAGTTGTGTATCCGGATGGTGGAGGCTTCCCTCTCTTCTTGTCTGCGGAGGTTGTCGGATAGGTTTGACATCTCACGGCGAAAATCCTGCTCCCTTGCCTCGGCCCGGTCTTTCAGTTCCCGAATCTCTTCATCTTTCCGGGCAACCTCGGCTTCAAGCCGCTTGGTCTTGCTCCCGGTGAAGATGTTGGCAATGTTACTGACGGCTTCTTTCCGTTGTGCGTCGCGCTCGGCTTTGGCTTCATCACGCTCACGCTTGGCGGTTTCAGCCTCCTGTCGTGCCTCGGTGGTCTGCGCCTCGTATCTCTCTTTCTCGGCGGTCAGCCTTTCGGTGTCGGCTGCAAGATTTTCGCGCTGTGTCGAAAGTCTTGATGTTTCTTCCGAAAGTCCGGCATTGGTGTCGGCAAGCGATTTGTTTTCGGCGGCGAGAGAAAAATTAGCCTCGGTCAGCCGGGAGTTCTCGGAATAGAGTTCGCAGTTTGCCTGCCGCATTTCCTCGTTGACCTGCCTCAACTGCTTCTTTTGAGCGTCAAGAGCGATTGCGCTACATTCAAGATGTCCGACTTTGCTCTCCAACGATTTCTTCTCCTTGTCGAGTTTCTTTTTCTCGGTGGAGAGTTCGGCTACATCCTTTTCAAGTCCGGCTTTCTCTCGCTGGCATTGGCGGTAGTATTCGTGTTGGTCGATGTGCCGTGCCTCCGAACCCCGTATGCCCCGCTCCAATCCATACTTCGCCATTGCCTCGGCATAGAGGTCTTGGTAACGGCTCATCGCCTTACGCTCCATTATGTCGTCGGCACACAGCCGTGGGCGGTTGGTCGGCTTGGTGCGGTAACGCTTCTTCACCGCCGCCTCCCTCGCTTTCTTCTTTCTTTCGGTGGTGACAATCGGAACGACCGCTATGTGCAGGTGCGGTGTCCGCTCGTCCATGTGGAGTGCTGCGCCGACAACATTGTCACTGCCGAATGTGTCACGAACCCATTTGATGTTGTCGGCTATCCATTGGTCGAGTTTTCCGGCGTCGATGATTTTCTGCATACCCTCGTTGTCGGAGGTCATCACCATGTTGAGGCAGCGTACCTGGCGGTCGGAGATTTTCCGGGTTATCCCGGCGTTGGCTATGCGGTGTTCGACAGCAGCCGCAAGCCCAGTTATCCCGTCGGGATATTCGACCAGCCCGTAGCGGTTGAGGTGCGTCCGCGCCGGGTATGCGTTGTCGGGGTGGGAGGTGCGCTCGATATGCTTGGCTATCGAGTTCAAAGACGAGTTCGCCTTGATGATGTGTAACACTGCG
>CABQCA010000128.1 GCA_902462525.1 uncultured Porphyromonadaceae bacterium
GAGGGAAACAAGGGTTTCGCGCTGCTTTCGGCCAATCTTTGGTTCGCCGGAGGTGTCGCCGATTTTGCCGCCGCCATGGGCGCCTATGCCCTGCAGATAGCTCTTATGGTGGCCATCTGTAAGATTTTCAACGTCCTGCGTTCCATGACATGGCTTCATGTCACGCTTTTTGCTTTCATGCTCACCGCCACGCCCGACCTTGCGGCGCAGTTCTACACCGGTACTCTGCTTCTGCCGGTTGTGGAGGTGTGCGTGATGCTTCTTCTGGCTGTCTACCGTGATGTCGCGGCGCCAAGGCATGTGTTTCTTATCTTCGCGCTGCTTTCGCTCGGTATTGCCACCCAGTACTGCTACGTTGCCTACATACTTGTGTTCGCCATGGGAATGCTGCAGATGCGCATCTTCAGCGGCCGCACTGCTGTGGCCGCACTTCTTGGCATTGTCACCCCGTGGTGGATAATGTTCGGTTTCGGCATCATCACCCCTGCCGACATCAGGCTTGCCGACCTCGACAGTATCTTTTCCGCCATCGACTTCGGCGACGCGCTTCTGCTTGTAATCACCGTCGGACTGTCGTTTATTCTGATAATTCTTTCGTTGGTACTCAACGTATTCCGGACTATCGCCTATAATGCCCGCGCCCGTGCTGTCAACGGCCTTTTCACTGTTCTCGCTCTGGTGACAATGGTTGCATGCTGCGCCGATTTCCGGAATATCATAGCCTATATTCCTCTTCTCAACTTCTGTGCGGCCCTGCTGACGGCACACTACTTCGCCACGCACCGCGCCGAGCGATCGTGGATTGCCATTACGCTTATAATAGCCGCATATACTGCCCTTTACATATGTCAAAGAATGATTTGAACATCATAGTGGAGGCCAATGTGCCTTTCGTGAAAGGTCTGCTCGACCCCTATGCCCGCGTAAGCTATCTCGCTCCCGCCGAAATAACACCCGATGCAGTGCGCAGTGCCGATGCAATGATTATCCGCACGCGCACACGTGCCGACGAGGGCCTCCTTGTCCGCTCGAAGTGCCGTCTGGTAGCCACTGCCACCATCGGCAAGGACCATATCAACGAGGACTACTGCCGCCGTGCAGGAATCACGGTGGTCAACGCCCCCGGCTGCAACGCCCCGGCGGTGGCTCAGTATGTGATGTCGTCGGTGTTCAGCATCATCAACAGGCCCGTTTCGTCGTACACTGTCGCTATTGTAGGCGTGGGGCACGTGGGCAGCATAGTGGAGCGCTGGGCCAAAGCGTTCGGCATGCGTGTGCTGCTCTATGACCCTCCCCGGCAGCGCACTGAAGGCGGCGACCACTGGGCCTCTATCTCTCAGATTGCCACGGAGGCCGATATCATCACTTTCCACACACCGCTCACACGTGCCGGCGACGACCGCACCTTCCACATGGTCGACGAAGCGTTCCTCGGTTCGCTGCGGAGAGCCCCTGTTCTCATAAACTCGGCTCGCGGCGAGATTTTCGACACCGAGGCTGTGGTCGCCGCCCGCGATGCAGGAAAAATCGGAGGGCTTGTAGTCGACTGCTGGGAGTACGAACCCCGCATCGACACGGGCCTGCTGGAGAGATGCGACATCGCAACCCCTCACATTGCAGGCTATTCGGAAAACGGCAAGATACGTGCCTCGCAGGCCGTTCTCGATGCCGTGACCACATTCTTCAGCCTGCCGCGAGTGCTTGTCGACAAGCCGATGCCGCCGGCTCCGCCTACCTCTGTCACGGTCGATTCTCTTCTTGCCACCTTCGACCCCTCGCCTCTCACGGCAGCGCTGAAGGCCTCGCCCGAAACTTTCGAGGAACAGCGCAACTCCTACCACCTCCGACCCGAAGCCCTATAACAGCAAGACGTTAAACCACATATCAGCCTCGCCTGTAACTTATGGCGGGGCTTTGTTTTTTGTTATCGTATAAAAAAGATAGCTTATGATTGTGAGTGTCATAATTTCTGACTACTTTTGCCGATGATGCGAAAATAGTATTTTAGGCAGACTTTTGTTATGAATATTGTTGAATCGGTGTCATTTTGACTAAAGCTATCATAGGCTACTTTTTATTAATTTTTCCATTCATGAAACATTTATTACCTGTGCTATTGTTGGCGGTCGCAGTATCAGCAACCGCCACACCGACACCTGACCGCACTCCGGTCAGAAAGATTGAGTCTGCCGGAGCAGAGAAGCCGCTTTACCATGCGGCGACACAGCAGCCCGAACCGGCCAAAAGAGCTTACATGCAGGAACCTGCGGGAGCATCTGCCGATGCTGCGAGGGTGCTCCGCACAGCTTCTTCGAAAACTCCCGTGCTTAAAAGAGCTTCGGCTAAAGCACCTGCTGTTTCGGCTGATAATCTGCCCGATATACGCGGTGCCGTCTACCATAGCGATATCATCACCGGCGAGTGGGACTGCGAATATCCCCGCGGCATCTATTCGGTCAATACCCCTCAGACAACTTTGCTTCTCGACGGCCCCGTGGCTCTTTACGGCGGTGTGAATGTCGAGAACATGTACTATGCCACGAGCTACGACGTTTATTACGGCACCGGCTATGCCACTGTCTCGGCATATGATCTGGAAAACGGAAAACGTGTGGGCTACATCAACGGAACAAACGAGTGTGTCATAACCGGAGGCGCCGCTTACGATCCGACTACCTACGCATGCTATGGCATCACCTACAATTCCGATCTTTCGGGAATGCAGCTCACGAAAATCATCTACACTTCGAACAGCGTAACCACTACCAGGGTGGCTGATCTTCCCGGAAACTGGAACTCGCTTGCCATCAGCGCCGAAGGACAGATCTACGCTATAAGCTACACTGCCGAGACCATCGACAACCGTCTTACGGCCACCTCGTCGTCGCTCTGCAAAATCGACAAGACAACAGGCGAAGTCACTGTCATAGGTGAAACCGGCAAGGCTCCCCAGTATCTCAGTTCGGCTACCATCGATCATCGCAGCGGACGAATGTTCTGGAATGTTCTTGAAGAGGGCAAGGCTTCGGTTCTCTGCGAGGTAAACCTTACCACCGGCAAGGCCACCGATATTTTTGCCTATGCCAACAACGATGAGGTGCTCGGTATGTATATCCCGGCACCTGAGGCCGCAGACAATGCTCCTGCCGCCGTGTCGAATCTCAATGTCAGCTTCCCCAACGGTTCTCTGGCAGGTGTCGTAGAGTTCGATGCCCCCGGCGCACTCTACGGAGGCGGCCAGGCGAGCGGCCCGCTGAGCTACTCGATAATGGCCAACGGAGTTGCGGTGGCCTCGGGCGAAACAACGTTCGGCGCCCATGTGAACGCATCGGTCACACTCGACACTCCTGCCAATTATGAGTTTATTGTCACTGTGTCGAACGATGCCGGCACAAGTCCGAAGGCCAAGGCAGAGCTTTATGTGGGCCATGGCGTTCCTGCGGCTCCGGCGGATGTGAAACTGGTGCGCGAAGGAGCGGCGATGAAGCTCACATGGAGTCCGGTGACCCGCGCTGTCGACGCAGGCTATATCGATCCTGCTGCTGTGACCTATACCGTAACCCGTCATGACGGCACGGTGGCAGCTTCAGGTATCGGTGAGACGAGCTTTTCGGAACCTTTCACGGAGCCTGACGTTCTGACATCGTATTCCTACAGTGTTACTGCAACCAATGGCAATCTCACGTCCAAAGCCGGAGTCTCGAACACTGTTTCTGCCGGTTCTGTCCGCGTTCCGTATGTCAATACATTCGAGACTGCCGACGACATGGCGGCATTCACCATTATCGATGTCAACGGCGACGGGCGGACCTGGTCCTACTACGTGCAGCAGAAGAAAGCCATGTGCTCTTATTCGAATGACGGTCCGGTCGACGACTGGCTCGTCACACCTCCTGTCAGACTTGAGGCCGGGAAAATCTATGTAGTCAGATTTACCGCTGCCTGCAGCTATGCCGGCTACGACGAACGGCTCGAGGTAAAGTGGGGCAATGCTCCTGAAGTGGCGGCAATGACGTCCGAAATTCTTCCGTCTACAGATATTACGGTAAACACGCCGATGCCGTTCAGCAACTATATTATCCCTCAGACCGATGGCATCTACTATGTCGGTTTCCACAGTATTTCCGATCCTAAGAAGTTCAATCTCTACCTTGACGACATTGAAATCAGGGAATTCGAAGGTGTGCCCACTCCTGCAGCGGTGACAAATCTCAGCGCCGCTCCCGACATGAACGGCGCCCTGTCGGTGAAAGTCTCGTTTACCGCTCCGACAACCGATTTCACGGGGAATAAAATTACAGCTCTTTCGTCGATCGAAGTACAGCGCGACGGCGAGTCTGTCAAGTCTTTCGAAAATCCCGTGCCGGGACAGGAATATAGCTTCACCGACATGCCCGAGGCCGCAGGCGAAGTTTCATACACCGTTGCCGCCTTCAATGAAGGCGGTGCGGGCACCGAGACTTCGGTGATGACGTTCGTAGGTATCGGCAAACCGCTTGCGCCCGCCGCTGTCGACATTGCCGAGACTTCTACCGACGGTATTGTCACTGTAAGCTGGCAGCCAGTGACAACCGATGTCAACGGCAAGACCATACCTTCGGATATGGTATCCTACGGACTGGCTTCGTACAATGCCGACGACCAGATGTGGAACATATTCGAGGACGGCATCACTGCCTGTGAATATACCTTCCGCGCTTTGCCCGAAGGAACTCAGGACTTTGTTCAGTACAGCGTGTTTGCCTTTGTCGGCGACGAATTTGCCGGCACCACTTCGCCGATGATTCCTGTCGGTACTCCGTTTAAAGATTTTACGGAAAGTTTCCCTGACGGATATCTTACATATCCGTGGAGTTCGGGATTTACCAAGGGCATGGCACAATGGCTGATGGTAATCGACAAAGAGGTCGACGGTGCTGCCGCACAGGACGGCGACAACGGTTTCCTTCAGCTCACGGCCGTGAATGCCGACGACTGCTCCTCGTTGTCGTCGGGCAAAATCAGTCTTGCCGGCTGCAAGGCTCCTGTCATGAGTTTCTTTGTGTGGAATATAGTACAGCCGGGCAAACCCGATCTCAACGAAGTCAATGTCTACGTGCGCGAATCGCGCGCCGCCTCATGGACGCAGGTGAAGCACTTCGCCATCAATTCGCTTGGTGACCGTGAAGGCTGGATGCCGATTATTGTACCCCTTGACACTTATGCCGGAAAAACTGTCGAAGTCCGTATCGAAGGCGTTGTAAAGACACATTCCAACATGCTGTTCGACAACATCCTTGTAGGCGACATCTGCACCGACGATCTGGCCGTACGGTCTGTTCAGGCTCCTGAGACAGTGCCGGCCGGCAGCAATTATTCGGTTGATGTGACAATCGGCAACAATACTCCGCTTGCTGTCGGTGAATTCAGAGTCCGTCTGCTGGCCGACGGAAAGGAGGCTGACGCAGTCAGTGCCGAAGGTCTCGAACCAGGCGGTTCGATGCTGTTGAGTTTCCCGCGCACAATGTCGCCTGTCTCGAAAGACGCCGTGCATTATTCGGTCGAAATTATTCTTGCCACCGATGCCCGACAGGACAACAATACTTCCGAAACAGTGGCAGTAGCGCCTAAATACCCGGAATATCCCGTCGTGCTCAATCTCAGAGGAAACTACACCGCCGGTGGCGTAGATCTCGCCTGGGACGCACCCGAACTCGGCTCCGGCGAAGCTGTCACAGTGACCGAAGGTTTTGAAGATTTCGAAGGCTTCGGCTCCGACCCCGAAGGCTGGACTCTTATCGACCGCGACCAGAAGCCCGTCGGCGGCTTCTACGGCTATCCTTTGCCAAACATCACCGCCGGTGTTGACGCCCGTTCCTTTATTGTTTTCGACACCGCCGAAGGCGGCCTTGCCGACAACAGTTCATTCGCTCCCCACTCCGGTAAGAATTTCTTTGCATCGCTCTACCTTTCCGACGACAGTACTGTCGACGACTGGGCTATCTCGCCTTATCTCAGCGGCAATAAGCAGACTGTAACTCTCTATGCCAAGAGCTATCAGTCGTATCTGGCCGAGCACATGAGCATTTACTACAGCACAGGCAGCCTTGAGCCCGACGATTTCGTGATGGTCAAGGACGTACCTTCCGTACCCGGCGAGTGGACCATGTACAGCGTAGAGCTTCCTGAAGGTGCACGATATATGGCCATACGCAGTTCCGCTACCGGTTGCTATATGCTTATGATCGACGACATAACTTATGAGGCCGGTTCGGTAAACGATTTGCTCGAAGTTGTCGGTTACAACATCTACCGCAACGATACAAAACTTAATGAAGAACCGATAAAAGAAACTGTATATTCCGATGCGTCCGCCGACCGTTCGGCCGTCTACAGTGTCAAGGTGGTTTACAATCTCGGTGAATCGGCTCCTGTAAGTGTGTCGGCCATGTCGTCGATCGATAAGATTGCCGATGCTGCCCGTGTAACTGTCGATGATCACAGAATTGTAGTCCGTGGAGCTGATGGCCGTCATGTGACAGTGGTGTCTGTCGATGGCAAAGTCATTCTTTCCACCGTAGCCGCAGGTACGGTGACTGTCGGGGTCGAACCCGCGTTCTACATCGTCACCGTCGGTGATCAGACATTCAAAGTCAGCGTAAGGTAATCCATTTTTTGAGCTGACAGGCTGACAAGCAGACAGGCAGATGGGCTTAAAACCTATCTGCCTGTCTTATTATTCAGATATCTGAAGACGCTTGTCAGCCCGTCAGCCTGTCAGCTCGTCAGTAACCGAAGAT
>CABQCA010000129.1 GCA_902462525.1 uncultured Porphyromonadaceae bacterium
CTCGGCCTCGGTACTGCCTACATCACCGGCTTCAAGGAGTGCGTGCGGCGCGGCTATGAGTACATCTGCGAGATGGACGCCGATTTTTCGCACAATCCCGCCGACCTCGTGCGCCTGCGCGCGCGCGCCGTCGAAGGTGCCGACCTCGTCGTAGGAAGCCGCTATGTAACGGGGGTCAACGTTGTCAACTGGCCAATGGGGCGTGTGCTCATGTCGTACTACGCATCGAAGTATGTGCGCTTTATCACCGGCGTGCCTATCCACGACACCACTGCCGGATTTGTGTGCTACCGTCGCCGAGTGCTCGAGACACTGCCGCTCGACAAAGTGAAATTCAAGGGCTACGCATTCCAGATAGAAATGAAATTCACAGCCTACAAGTACGGCTTCAAAATCGAGGAAGTGCCCATCATCTTCGTCAACCGCGTGCTCGGAACAAGCAAGATGAGCGGCGGCATTTTCAGCGAGGCCGTCTTCGGCGTGATCCGTCTGAAATGGAACAGTCTTTTCAAAAAATATCATGCAATAGAGCATAACGATGGCAAATAAGCTATTGATATACAATGCCGTTATGTACGGTGGTTCTCTGTCAATATCGCCCGGATCCACAGGCTGGGTTCTCATCGAAGGAAACAAGATCGCGGATTGCGGTGACGGTTCTCCCGGTTTCGGAGCGGTGTCCTTAGATACTCCTTCTGTCGATGGCAACGGCGCCATGCTACTGCCGGGGCTTATCGACAGTCACGTGCACTTCCGTGAACCGGGGCTCACGCATAAAGGAAATATATACAGCGAAAGCCGCGCCGCCATTGCCGGCGGCGTCACATCGTTCCTCGAAATGCCCAACACCGTGCCGGCAACAACGACAGCCGGAGCATTCGTGCAGAAACTGGATATTGCAGCCGCCACATCGGCCGCAAACTACGGTTTTATGCTCGGCGCTGCCGACGGCTCGCTGAAAGCTCTGGTCGAACTCGGCAGCCTCCGTGTGCCGGCGATGAAGCTCTTTATGGGCACCACCACCGGCGGCATGGCCATGCCGGGAGACGAAGAACTGAAACAATTGCTCGACTATTGTGCCAAGTGGAATATCCCCGTTGTCGTCCATGCCGAGGACAATGATATTATAGCCCGCAATACAGCCGATGCCGTGGCACGCTACGGCAGCCGCGAAGACGTGCCTCTGAGCGAGCACAGCAGCATACGCAGCGCCGAGGCCTGTCTCAGCTGCACACGGAAAGCTATTGAAATGGCCGAGACTGCCGGCGTGCGCCTTCATATAGCCCACGTAAGCACCGGCGCCGAAACTGAATATCTTTGGCATAACCCGTTTGCCTTTAGGCGTATTACGGCAGAAACGACACCCATGTATCTCGACGGCGAATTCGGCCGTCCCGAAAACCGAACGTGGCGCCACAAAATCAATCCGGCTGTCAAAAACGAGTCCGAGGCTCTTCGGCAGGCTCTCGCCGACGGCCGAATCGACACTCTCGCTACCGACCATGCACCGCATTTGCGCGAAGAAAAGCAGGGCGGAGCACTGACGGCGGCTTCGGGGGCGCCTTCGGTACAATTTGCATTGCCGGTGATGCTCGAATATCTCGAACCGGAGCTTATTGTGCAAAAAATGGCCGTGAATCCCGCCTTTATCTTCGGTATCGAACGGCGCGGCAGCATAGTCCCGGGCAATTATGCCGACCTTGTGCTTGTCAGGGAGTGTGAGCCGCACACTATCACCGACGCTGACGTGATTTCGCCCTGCGGCTGGACACCTTTCGCCGGCCGCACAGTATCGCACCGTGTGACCGACGTATGGGTAAACGGCGTAAGAACTCTCGAAAACGGTAACTTCACCGGGCGATTCGGCGCTAAAGCCCTTGTTTTTAATCATTGACTATGTACTACGTAACCAAACGCCTCGAAATATCTGCCGCGCACCGTCTTTGCCTCGACTACGAGAGCAAATGCACGCAGCTGCATGGCCACAACTGGATTATCACCGTCCACTGCCGCGCCGAAAAACTCAACGCCAACGGCATGGTGGTGGATTTCACCGACATTAAGCGCACTGTCCTCGGCAGCCTCGACCACTGCTGTCTCAACGACGTGCTGCCTTTCAACCCAACGGCCGAAAACATTGCCCGCTGGGTGTGCGAAAATGTGGAGAACTGCTATCGCGTCGACGTTCAGGAAAGCGAAGGCAATACAGCCAGCTATGAAGTATAAGGTAAACGAAATATTCTATTCCCTCCAGGGCGAAGGATACTACACCGGAACGCCGGCTGTTTTCCTGCGTTTTTCGGGCTGCAACCGCGCATGCCACTTCTGCGACACCGATTTTGCAGCCTTCACCGAAATGACGGCTGCGGAAATTGCCGAAGCCTGCGCGGCATATCCGGCCCGACATCTCGTGGCGACCGGCGGCGAACCCCTCCTGCAGCTCGACAGTGCTTTGCTCCGCGAACTGAAGCTCAAACACTTCTATGTGCAGATAGAAACCAATGGCTCTCTGCCCGTACCTCCCGAAGTCGACTGGGTCACCTGTTCGCCTAAAGCCGCGCCGTGGGCTGTCGACCGGGTCGACGAACTGAAAATCGTCTACGAAGGGCGCGACGTGGAGGAAACGGCCCGTTTATTCGACACCCCCAACCGCTTTTTGCAGCCATGTTCGGGGAAGAACACAGCCGAAGTGATAGCCTACATACTGGCACACCCGCGCTGGCGCCTATCGCTTCAGACTCATAAACTGCTCGACATAAGATGAAAAGACTTGCTGTCGCAATCGTTGCACTGATCATCACCTCCATCTGTGTCTTTGCGCAGTCCGACACCACTGTCTACTTCGCCAACATTTATGCCGGGCCTAAGATCTACGAACTCGACGGCCATTCGGCAATCATCGTCGTGACTCCCGACAGACCGCCTGTGGCTTACAACTATGGCGTCTTCGATTTCAGTTCGCCCAATTTCGTGTACCGTTTCGTAAAGGGCGAGACAGACTACAAGGCTGTAGAAGAGTGGGCAGCGCCGTTTTTAAATGCCTATGAAGCCGGCGGACGACGTATTGTGCTCCATGAGCTGAATCTTGATTCAGCTCAGAAAGCCGAACTGCTGCGGCTGCTCAGCGAAAATGTAAGACCCGAGAATGCCACCTACCGCTACAACTATGTGAAGGACAACTGCGCCACGCGTCCGCTCGATATTGTGGAGAAAGCCGCCGGGCAGAAGATAGAGCTTGCGCCGTCGGTTTTTGAGGCCGAATCAGCATGGCCGGTAACCTACCGCTCCATAATGCGGCACAATCACCGCAACTATCCGTGGTATCAGTTCGGCATCGACATAGCTCTTGGAAGCGGCATCGACTATCCGCTCAGCCGCCGCGAAATGGCCTTCGCTCCGGTGGTGCTCGACGGCATGATGAAGGAAAGCACCATAGGCGGACAGCCGCTCGTACTCGAGAGCCTCGACAATGGAGAGCAGCCCGGCGCTGCTGTCGACTCCCCTACTCCGTGGTATCTTTCGCCTCTCGCCGTATGCTGGACTTTTTTCACTATTACACTGATAATTACGGTGAGAGACTTACGGCGCCGGAAAGTGACGCGATGGTTCGACGCCGCTTACTTCGCAGTTCTTGGCCTGACGGGCTGTCTGCTGACTTTTCTGATTTTCGTATCGGTGCATGAGGCCACTTCGCCAAACTGGCTCTATGTGTGGCTGAACCCTTTGTGCCTCCTTCCTGTTATACTGATATGGATAAAAAAGGCTCAAAAGTTCCTCGTTTGGTATCAAATGACTAACTTTGCAGTCTTATTTGTGATGTGCGCCGCATGGCCGTGGATACCACAGTCGGCAAATGCTGCTTTCGCGCCGCTGGTATTGGCCGAAATGATGCGCTCATTCTCGTATGTATTCATTACAAAGTGCTACAAATGAGCAAACTGAGACGATTGAACATACTGTTGTCGATAGTGGCGTCGCTGACGTCGCTGAGCATCAGTGCGGCTACGTCCCAGACCCCTAAGCTGCTTGTCGGAATTATGGTGGAGGGCCTCGACGGCGATTGCCTTGAGTTGCTCCGCAGCCATTTCGGCGAGGACGGATTCCGGCTCCTTGAACGCAAAGGCATCACTTTTAAGCAAATAGACTACGGCACGTGGATCGACGCTGCAGCCGCTTCCGCCGAAATAATGACGGGAGCATCGCCGGCAGTCAACGGTATTCCCGCCGAATTTGTCTACGACCTCGACGGTCGCCGGAAGGTACACGTCTACGCCGATCCCGAACTGCTCGGCAATTTCACCAGCGCAGCCTACTCGCCGTCGGCGCTGAAGGTCAGCACCATCGCCGACGAAGTGCGCATAGCCTACGACGGCACCAATGTGGCCTACGCCGTAGCCGCCGATCCAGCAGTGTCGCTCGCCCTGGGCGGCCACGCCGCAAACTGTGCACTGTGGCTCGATGACAAAACCGGCAACTGGGCTTCATCGACTTTCTACCGCGATATGCCAGTGAGCGTGTCGGCACGCAACCGCATGACACCTTTGGCCGCGCGCCTCGACACCATGAAGTGGACACCTTCGGTACCGCTGTCGGACTTCCGGATGCTGCCCGAACATCTCACCTACTTCCCGTTCCACCATGCCTTCCCGCGCGGAAACGTCGACCGCTTCGACATGTTCGGCACCTCGCCGATGGTCAACAACGAAGTTACCGATGTGGCCGTCAATGTACTCGCCAAACAGAAGATAGGACAACACCGCGGCGCCACCGACGTGCTCAATGTGGCCTACACACTCGAGCCTTACACCTACGGCAAGAATCCCGACAACCGTCCCGAACTCTACGATGCCTACGTGAGGCTCGACCGCAATCTCGAACAGCTTTTCGGCACCATCGACCGCCAGGTGGGCCTCGACAGCACAGTAGTTTTTCTCACCGCCACACCACGGCGGCATGGAGGCCGCCGCGACGACGAGCGCTGGAACATACCCTACGGCGAATTTTCCACACGCAAGGCAGCCTCGCTGCTGAATATCTATCTGATGGCCCTTTATGGCAACGGCGACTATGTGACAGCTTTCCATAACGGCCATTTCTTCCTCAACCGCAAGGAAATCAAGGAACGGAAGCTCGATCTGCGCACTCTGCGGGCCGAGGCGGCCGACTTTCTGTCGAAGATGACAGGCGTCGACCGGGTATATACTCTCGACGACATCATTGCCGGACGGGCTGATGAACACACAGGCGATCTCCGCCGCAACATATCGCGCGAAAGCGCCGGCGACCTTGTCATCGAAATCATTCCCGGTTTCGAACTTGTCGACGATCTCACCGATCTCTACGTAAAAGCCGACGGCAGCAATGTGTACCGCTCCGCCGCGTCTGTAACCCCTGCTTTCATCATGGCTCCGGGCATAGAGGCGCGCACAGTCAGCCACACTGTCGATGCCCGTGCCATAGCCCCGACGGTAACATCGATTCTGCGGATACGCTCGCCCAACGGCGCCGCGATGGCGCCGCTGAAATAATCAGTATTCCCCGATTTTCGGCCCGCAACCGCATCTTGCCTTTTACTGACACGTAATTGGCGAAAAATCACTATATTTGCATTTCAGAATATTATCACAACCCCAAATATGTCAATCACATCATTCCTTAAGAAAATATTCGGTGACAAATCGGCCCGCGACCTTAAGGCCATACGTCCCAAACTGGATGCCATCCATGCCGTAATGCCCCGGATAGCGGCTCTCGATGCCGACGGCCTGCGCCACGAAATCGACCTTGTGCGTGAGGATCTCGCCGCCGCCACCGCCGATGACCGTGCCGCCGTCGAAAAGCTCCGCGAAGAGGTGGAAACCCTTCCCTTCGACCAGCGCCAGCCCCTGTGGGACAAAATCGACGCCCACGAAAAAGCCATACTCGACATTCTCGAGAAAAAGCTCAACGAACATCTGCCCGTGGTATTCGCCACAGTGCGTGAAACTGCCAAACGTTTCGCCGAGAACGAAACCATAACCGTCAATGCCACCGACTTCGACCGCGAACTCGCCGGCCAGGGCCGCGAATTCGTGACCATCGACGGCGACAAAGCCATATGGAAAAACCGATGGATGGCAGGCGGAAATGAAATCGTGTGGGATATGGCTCACTACGATGTGCAGCTCATCGGCGGCATCGTGCTCCACGAAGGCAAAATCGCCGAAATGGCCACCGGCGAAGGAAAGACTCTTGTGGCTACTCTGCCGGTGTTCCTCCGCTCGCTGGCAAAACGCGGTGTGCACGTGGTGACTGTCAACGACTACCTCGCCAAGCGCGACTCCGAGTGGATGGGGCCGCTCTATATGTTCCACGGCGCAAGTGTCGACTGCATCGACAAGCATCAGCCCAACACCCCCGAACGCCGCCGCGCCTATGAGTGCGACATCACCTACGGCACCAACAACGAATTCGGCTTCGACTACCTGCGCGACAACATGGCCATGCTGCCGGAGGATCTCGTTCAGCGCAAGCACTACTATGCAATCGTCGACGAGGTCGACTCGGTGCTCATCGACGATGCCCGTACGCCGCTCATCATATCCGGCCCCGTGCCGCGCGGCGACGATCAGCTCTTCGACCTCTACAAAGCCAACGTCGAGAAAGTGGTGAGGGCACAGCAGCGCCTTGTGACATCGATTCTCGCCGAAGCAAAGACAAAACTCGCCTCCGAGGACAAAGAGGACCAG
>CABQCA010000130.1 GCA_902462525.1 uncultured Porphyromonadaceae bacterium
ACACTCGCGAGTGGATAAACACCTACGCTCTCGGTGTCCAAAGCTACGGGACGACCGAACGCGGCGTGCTCGGAGGTGCAAACTCGCTGGGCGTAGCCGGCGTGGGCAACTTCTATATGCTGCCTGGCAACGAAATATTTCTCGACGGTGTCAACGTGTACCTCAACGCCAAACCCACAAAGTGGCCCGCCGGACGCAAGATTATCGTTTCGGTCTACATGTCGTCTATCGACCCCTCGACCGGCAGCGTGACATTCACGGCACCGATGCAGACCCTTGAGAGCGCCTTTATCGACAATTCAGACATCAAAACAGCGGACGACGGCGTATGGGTGCCTGTCAAAAACGGGGCTGTGATACCTGTGAAATTCCAGAATCCGGTCGATCTCTACGGCAAACCGTTCATATTTATTTCCGTGTCAGGCTGGGGAACGGAATACGGGAAAGAGGACATGGCGATACTGATGGATGTGATGCCAAACGTGGTCATGCAGCCTGAAAATGCCAACAATCTTTTAGCACACAACTCATTCGCGCGTCTCGAAAGCGAAGAGGATTATCTTCGCCCGGTAAGCTACTACGGCGGCAACTACGGAAGTTTCATGATTTGCCCTGTCATAAGAGGCTATGAAACGCCCAGCGGCCTCGGAAACATTCTCGTCGACCCCGAAAACCCACTGCGTTGCACCGTCAGCGGCAGTACTGTCACTATCGCCGGTGCCGACGGCACATACTATATCTGCGACATTGCCGGACGCATACGCCACAGCGGCACCATAGCCGACGGCTCGGCTACTTTCGACACGGCCGGTATGCCGGGCGGCGTTTACATAGTCCGCGATGCTTCGGGCCATGCAGTGAAAGTCAAATTTTAAGAAACAACTCTTACACTAACCTATTTTAATATGAAAAAACTATTCAGTTCATTTCTTGCACTGGGTATCGCGGGCAGCCTCTGCGCAGCCGAAGCACCCGTGTGGAAGGCCATAAGCGCAGGCGACAACAGCACTTACGGCATACAGGCCGACGGCACTCTCTGGGCCTGGGGTGACAACGAGGAAGGCCAGCTTGGCGTGGCTTCTTCTGTCAAATTTTCTTCGACACCGCTTCAGGTGGGCGACGGCACCGACTGGAAAGCAGTCTACGGTGCCCGCGGCGCCGTGTTCTGCATCAAAAACGACGGCACACTCTGGACAGCCGGCAGCAATGAGAAAGGGATGTCGGGCGTAGGCGACGGCCTCACCAAACACGACGCTCTCGTGCAGGTGGGAACCGACAGCGACTGGGCTTCGGTAAGCACCTCGGTGACATGGTGCTACACCGTTCTCGCCCTCAAGACCGACGGCACATTGTGGTCGTGGGGCAGCGGCGAGGAATTTGCCCTCGGCACAGGAAACACCATCAACTCGGCGGTACCCGTTCAGGTAGGCACCGACAACGACTGGAAAAAGATTTCGATAGGCAACTCCCACGTCCTCGCCCTCAAAAACGACGGCACACTCTACGGCTGGGGGTTCGCATCGTACAACCAGCTCCTCAACGAAGACACCAACGTGAAAGTGCCCACACGTGTAGGCACCGACACATGGTCCGACGTCTTCGCCATCGACAACGCCTCATATGGCATCAAGGCCGACGGAACCCTGTGGGCCTGGGGCGACAACCAGATGAATCTTCTCGGTTTCAACGTGGCCGGCTACGACCCCTCCGACGAGACGAGTCTCCCGAACGTGAAAGTGCCCACACAGATTACCGCTCTCACCGGCAAAGTGACAGAAATCACCGGCTGCCAGTATGTACGCGTGGCAGTAGCCGACGGTAAAGTATACGCCTGGGGAGCAAACGGCAACGGCGCTCTCGGCGACGGCAACGGCGAAGCTTACGATGTTGCAGGCAACCAGTTCAGCTACGTTCCCGTAGCCGTAGCACTTCCCGAAGGCACTCAGACCGCCACAATAAGCTCGGGCCAGCGCTACACCACCCTCCTTGCCGCCGACGGCACAGCCTACGGCTGGGGTTCGAACCGCTGGGGACAGCTCGGCAATTTCGTAGCCGACAACCTTGCCACCTTCGAAGCCACTCCCGTGGTGATGGGTGTTCCCGCTCCTCCCAAACCCGGCGAATACACCATCGATGCTTCCGACATACCGTCGGCCCTCTCCGACGCCGTCAAAATTACTCTCACAGGCGAATGGGGTACCTCCGAATTCCAGAAACTCTGTCAGGCTATCGGCGCGAACCTCGGCTTCCCGCCCGTCGGCAATACCACACTTACAAGCGTGGATATGTCGGCCATCACTGTCAAGCCCTCCACATCGATGTACGTTGCCTCCGGATTCAACAGCGTGGGCGTCTTCAAGATGTGCAAAGCTCTCGAATCGGTGAAATTCCCCTCCGATGCCTCCGCAGCCAACATCACCAATCTTCAGGAATGTTTCATGAACTGCGCAGCTCTTGCATCATGTGATGTTTCGGCACTTACAGGCGTCACAAACATCAGCGACGCCTTCTACAACACATCCATTACCACAGTCAACATGGCGGCATGGACCTCAGTGACTAAAAGTGAAGACGCTTTCGGCAAATGCGCCAAGCTCTCGAGCGTAATTCTCCCCGGAAACTTCGCTATAGGCAAATACCTCTTCAACAGCTGCACAAGCCTGCGACTCATCGACTGGAGCCTCTACGCCGGCGAAACCGCTCCGGTAGTGGCCTCCGACGCCCAGGTATTCCAGGACCTCACCGCCGAAGAACGCGCACAGATCACCATGATGGTGCCCGCCGCAGTGCTCGAATCGTTCAAAGCCGACGCCACTTGGGCAAACATCAACCTCACCGGTGTTCAGGAAATCGAGGAAGGCACCTACCACATCTCTGCCAACGACATTCCCGCCGACCTTTCCGACGCCATTAAAATCTACCTCACCGGCATCTGGGATTCCGACAAATTCAAGGCCCTCGCCACAGCTCTCGGCACTTCGAAAACGGGCGGCAACAACGTCCTGCAGTTCGTCGACATGAGCGAGGCCGAGATTCTCATCGGCACCAACCTCAACGGCCAATTCCCCGGTCTGTTTACTCCTGTCACACGAGGCATCTTCCAGCAGGCTACAGCCCTCGAAACAGTGATAATGCCCGCAGCCGGACAGGCCGCCAATTTCCGCTCGTTCGCCCAGGCCTTCGAATTCTGCGCCGCACTCAAAGAAATAGACCTCAGCGGCTGCACAGGCCTCACTGCCACAACCGATGCCTTCTACAACTGCGAAGGTCTCGAAAAAGTAACCCTTCCGGCGACATTCCCATTCAGCAGCGGCTCCTTCGACCGTTGCAACGCTCTTGCCACCGTCGACTGGTCGGCTTACGCCGGTACCGAAGCTCCCGCCTTCCGCTCGGGCACACTGCCCTCGCGCGGCAAGGACCTCACCATCATCGTTCCTGCCGGCGCCTACGATTCGTTCGTAGCCGACAATAGCTGGAGCGCCTTCAACATCGTCAAAGCCGGTCTCTCAGGAATAGACACAGTAGAAGCCGCCGACAGTGCCGTTCGCGAAGTCTACACTATCTCAGGTGTACACGCGGCCACCCTGCAGCCCGGCGAAAGCGCCTCCACACTTCCCTCCGGCCTCTACATCATCGGCGGCCGCAAGGTCCTTGTAAAATAATATAACCCGCCTTCCATAGCAGACCCCGCCGAAAGCCTCGGCGGGGTTTTGTCGTTTCATGGCAGGTCAGAGGTGTGTCGCCTGTTATTTTGTAATCCTCATTAGCGGACACTGTAGGTTCGGTCAGCAGTGTTATTTATTATCCGTCGCCTACAGCCAGCTAATGTAAAGAACAAAAAACCGCGTTCACACCGATGTGAATGCGGTTTTTTATGTCGCTGTAAACAGCCTCAGACGGTGAGGATTTCTTTTTCTTTGGCAGCGAAGAGATCGTCGATTTTCTTGAGGTATTTGTCGTGGATTTTCTGCACGGTGGCTTCGGCGTCCTTTTCCACGTCTTCGGGCATACCCTGCTTGATGGCTTTCTTGAGGCCGTCGATAGCGTCGCGGCGGGCATTGCGCACCGACACCTTGGCATTTTCCACTTCGGCCTTGCACTGCTTTACAAGGGCTTTGCGGCGGTCCTCGGTGAGCGGCGGAATGGAGAGACGGATAACTTCGCCGTTGTTTTCGGGTGTGATGCCGACTTCCGAGTTTATGATGGCTTTCTCAATGACCTTGAACATGGCCTTTTCCCAGGGAGTGATTACGATTGTGCGCGCATCGGGAACTGCGATGTTGGCCACGTTCGATATCGGCATCATGCTGCCGTAGTATTCCACGCGTACGCCGTCGAGGATTTTAGGATTGGCTTTACCGGCACGTATGCGGGCAAGCGTTTCGTCGAGATATGCTACGGCCATTTCCATTTTTTCTTCAGCCGGCTCGATGTAGGTCTTAGGGTCTGTCATAGTATAATTTTAGGAGATTAGGATATTAGAAAGTTAGGAAGTTAGGCTGACAGGCTGATGGGCTGACAGGCTGATGGGCTGATGGGCTGACGGACTTTCGCCGTCGCCCTCGCTCCTCGCCACTCGCCCCTGAAAGCTGTTGTCTTAACTTTTTACACTTTATAAACTCTTTCGACTTATTATTAGTATACGAGAGTGCCGATAGTCTCGCCGGCGAGCACTTTGGCGAGATTGCCGGGGGTGTCCATGTCGAAGACCACAATCTTCATGCCGTTGTCACGGCAGAGGGTCGTAGCGGTAAGGTCCATGATTTTGAGCCCGCGGTTGTAGATTTCGTCGTAGGATATTTTGTCGAATTTTGTTGCTGTCGGATCTTTTTCGGGGTCGGCGGTGTATATTCCGTCGACACGTGTGCCCTTGAGCATCACCTCGGCCCGGATTTCGATAGCGCGGAGAGCTGCGCCGGTGTCGGTGGTGAAGTAGGGGTTGCCTGTGCCGCCGGCAATGATGGTGACGGTACCGTTGTCGAGGTTCTCGCAGGCCCGCATGGGGCTGTAGGGTTCGCCGATGGGGAACATTCCGATGGCAGTGAGAACGCGGGCGCGGCAGCCGACAGCTTCAAGAGCCGAGCTTAGGGCCAGCGAGTTGATTACTGTGGCAAGCATACCCATCTGGTCGCCTTTGACACGGTCGAAGCCTTTGGCGGCTCCGCTGAGGCCGCGGAAAATGTTGCCGCCTCCGATGACGATGCCGATTTCGACACCGCTCTGCGCGAGGGCGGCAATCTGCTGTGCGTACGAGTTGAGGCGATCGGGGTCGATGCCGTATCCCTGATGTCCCATCAGCGATTCGCCGCTGAGTTTGAGGAGTATTCGTCGGTATTTAGGTTCCATGAACTTGTGTTTTTGGCAAAGATACGATTTTTATGCAATATAACTAAACTCTGTCGCCAAAAATTGCAGTACCGATACGCACGTGTGTGGCGCCGGCTGCTATGGCGAGGCGGTAGTCGTGGCTCATGCCCATGGAAAGGACATCGAAACCGCGCAGATCGGGGCACATTGCCTCGATTTGCTTTTTGAGAGCCGCTACGCGGGCAAAATCGTCAGACACGCGGGCTGTATCGCCGGTGTTCGAGGCCATGGCCATGAGGCCGCAGATGTGCGTTGCGCGCAGGCCCTCGAAGGCGCGGCGCCGGAAGTAGCCGATGAGTTCGTCGGGCGAGAAGCCGAACTTAGTCTCCTCGGCGGCAACGTGTACCTGCAGCAGCACGCGACTTACAGTGCCGGCGCGAAGACTTTCGGCGTCGATGGCGCCGAGCAGACGCTCGCTGTCGACACTTTCTATGAGCGCCGGGCGCAGGCCCACGAGCTGACGCACCTTGTTGGTCTGCAGGTGGCCTATGAAGTGCCATTCGATGTCGGACGGAAGCGCCGGCACCTTGGCTGCAAGTTCCTGCACACGGCTTTCACCGAAGAGGCGCTGCCCGGCGGCATAAGCCCCGGCGACAGCTCCGGCCGGGTGAAACTTCGAAACGGCCACAAGGTGCACACCGTCGGGGAGCGTAGCTCTGACGGCGGCGAGTGCCCGTGCGATATCGCTGTCCATCAGTCGACTACTTTCATTTTATAGACGTCCATGAGCGGAGTCTCGGAAATCGACAGAATTTCATAGTCGGCCATCGTTCCGGCCATACCCTTCACAAAATTATCGTAAGCCTCCTTGAAATTGGAAGCCTGCACCAGAATGAGCGAGGTGGTGCGCTTTTCTACGGCGGTTTTCTCGTCGATGGTTATGAAGCCTACCTTCACCATGTACCAGCGGTCGCCGCCGTCGACAAAGAAAATCTCGGCGATTTTGGTGCGCTTGACAGCCGACACGCTGAATTCGCCCGAAATGTAAGGGGTCTGTTCCTCGGTGATACGGGCCTCAGCCTCGGTAAACGACAGAGCATCGACCAGATAGGGTTCGTTCACTTTCTTTACCGATCCGTTTTCCTGAACCTTGTCGTAGCGTACTTTACATTCAAACCAGTTAGCCATTGTATGTCATTTTTTATTGTTCATAATTTTTTGCAAACACAAAGGTAGCTATTTTCCCGCAAAACCCTGCTAAAAATATTCCGTTAATCCTGAAACAATAAACTTGCGTATATAAAGATTTTGTAGTAAATTTGGAGCGGTACCTTAAAAGTCGTGGCCATGAGAAACTCCGTC
>CABQCA010000131.1 GCA_902462525.1 uncultured Porphyromonadaceae bacterium
TCGACAAAATGGCAGTCTTCAACCAGCGCAATGACTTCTACTATCTTGCCCGCACAAAGGCTGAAGCCACTACTACTGAAGCCACCCTTTGCCCCGGCTGGGTAGGCATGTCGTTCGACAAAGGTGAAGATGGAACATGGACAAATCCTTTTGTGGTCTGTCCGGTCGACACCACCTATGCAAAACGTCTTGACAACGGCTATATAATTGATCCTGACAATGAGCCGTCGGCACTGAACTGGAAATCGCTCAGCGATATCTGCAAGACCGGAAACGAAGACAACGATGAAGCCTGGAATAATCCTGCTGCAGACGACCAAAACGGATATTATATCTTCGACTACACTACTGAAAATGCTGTTGTAGCAGATCTTCAGGACGGTGAGACCATTAATGGTGCGAATCTTCAGTATCGTGCCACGGGCGTTGTCTTCCGTGCCGAAATTAAGGTTAAAGAAGATAAGAACATTGTCAATGGCGAGGCTCAGACCATGTATGTCTATGACAATACTCTCTATTACAACGCAAAAGAAATCTATGATCAGGTCCAGATAAGCGGCAACGCTCCCATTAAAGCCGCCTTCGAGGCTTGCTTCGACGTTACCGGTGAGGGAGATGCTATAGTCGTAACAGAGAAAGAGGGAGCAGATCTGAGAAACCATAAATTCATCGCCTATCGCCCCTGCGCTAAAGAAGGTGCTGACAAAGGCAAGTATTTCTGCTACTACATCTACTACAATCAGCATGTTGACGACAACGATGCTTCTGCCACAGGCAAGATGGAATATGCCACTGTACGCAACAATATCTACAAACTCGCTGTAAACAAGGTTACGAAGCTCGGTACATCTGAGATAACCGAAGTAGGCGACTGGGACATCTACTTCCAGGTTGAAGTTGAGCTCCGCAACTGGGTTGTTCGCGTTAACAGCAACATCGAATTCTAAATCATCAGCGGGTGCATGACACCCGCCTTCATACAGCCGGGCCGCGGGCCCGCGGCCCGGCTCTTTTTCAAAAATCTCTCTTACCACGTCGCCATAAGCGATATAAAAGACGCGAAGCCAGACGACTACGCGAAGCGATTATAAACCAATGATATTCAAACCGGCATACATACTACTGCTATCGGCTGCGGCCACGGCCGGACTGTCGTCGTGCGCACTTGTCGACGACGACCTCGATGCCTGCCGTGTGGGCGTACAGTTGCGGTTCCTCTACGACTACAACCTCGAATCGGCAAACGCCTTCCCTTCGCAGGTTCACTGTCTCACCCTTCATGTCTACGACGGACAGGGCAGCTTCGTGCGCACAGTCACCGACACAAGCAGCAAGCTGGCCGATGAAAACTACCGCATGCCTGTCGACCTCGCCCCCGGCACATACCATGCCGTGGCCTACGGCGGCATTGCCTGCGACAAAGCATCGTTTGCCCACGATGCCGAGCCTGCCGGCGGCTCCCTGTTTTCCGACATTGCCATGCGGCTTAAGCCCGGCCATGCGGGCAAGGCCCTTCACGACCATTTCCATGGCACTGTCGATTTCACCGTCGCCGACGGTACGGTCGATTATCAGAATGTGGATCTGCACATGAGTAAGACCACAAACAATATACGGATCCTTCTGCAGCAGCTCAACGGCGAAGAGCTCGACGGCAAGGATTTCGATTTCACTATCACCGACTGCAACAGCCTTCTGGACCACACAAACACTCCTGTGGAGGGCACAGAGGCTACCATATACACCCAGTGGACAAGCGGCGCTGTTTCCGTTTCCGACGTCGACGACGATCAGGCCATCAGGCCACGGAGCAAAGCCGCCTCCTTCGGCTCGCTCGCCTACGGCGAACTCAGCACTTCCCGCATTTATGAACGTACGAAACCTCAGCTCTCCATAACTTACCGTTCTACCGGAAAGGTGATAGCTCAGATTCCGCTCCATAAATTCCTCGCTGCCACCAAGGACAGCACAACCGACTGGTCCGACCAGGAATATCTCGACCGCGGCAGCCGCTGGAACCTTACTTTCTTCCTCGACGAGAACCTGCAGTGGTACAACGTCAGCATTATTGTAAACGGCTACGTAGTCCGCGTAAACGATATCGAATTCGACTGACCATTCTTCTACGGCCTATGCGCGCATTCCATGACATACTCCTCATGACAGCCTCGGCAGCCATGCTGTGGCTCATGGCGGCGTGCGCGGGCGGTTCCGATACCCCTCCCGGACCCGGCCCCGAATCCTCCTCAACGAATCTGGTGCTCGATCTGCGTGTCGGCGGGGCGCCTGCCTCGCGGGCCGCAACTGCCGCCGACCGCCTGCCGGCAGGCGACTGGGAACTGATGCACACCCTGCGGATTATCATTTTCGCTTCCGACGGACATGTGGAGTACAACGGCCGCTACGACCTTTCGTCGCCCGTCGTACAGCATCAGATCACCATAACGGTGCAGAACGCCGAGGCCAAGAAGATAATTTTCATAGCCAACGAGGACCATTTCACCGTTCTTGACCCCCTGTCCGGCAAGAGCGTTCCGGCCTCCGACTACTTCAGCGGCCTCTACGCTACCGTCTCCGCAACTCCGGGCAATACTTTTACCGGCAACGGCTGGACCACGCTGTTCAACACCGTTATGATCACCGCCGATAACCCCGTCTTTGCTTCCGCTCAGCTCCGCGACAAAACACGCATACCCGTTCCTGCGTCGGCCGTCTACGAAAATGTGGTAATTCCGAAAGTGCCGGAATATTCGCGCACCTTCTATCTCCACCGTGCCGCCGCCAAATATACCTACCGTCTCACCAATGAGTCGGTCGACGGCGCCGTTATTATCGACAAAGCACGCATCACTCATGTGGCTGCACGCCAGTATCTTTTCTATCATGGCACTTATGCCGACAGCGACACCAGGAAAGATCTTGCCGTCTACGAACCGCTCAGCCTCAGCGCCACCCAGCGCCCTACGGCCGAATACGGCATCGACCATGACGTTGATTTCGGCAAGACTGTAGAAATCAGTCCGATATACCTTCCGGAAGGGTCGGTGATATCCCCCGACAGCTACAAGACGAACCTCAGCCTCAACGGTAAATATGCCCCGACAGCCGACGGTGCCGACAACCATGTCATCCAGACCGGTGCCGACGATGTTCTCGCGCCGGGTACTTTCGCGCCGATGACGACTTTGCCGCGAAACACCAATGTGATTGTCAACGGTTCGTTTAAGCGGGAAAGCCAGGCCGCTTTAAATCTCAGCTACACCATCTGCCCCTGGTATGTGGAGGAAACCGACATTCCGCCCTACAATTGATTCTAAATCTACAATGACGACGACAATATTCAGAATACTATCCGCGTGTAAGTTCCTCGGCTTCTTTGTGATTGCCGTCGCAGCCCTTGTTGCCGGTGCCTGCGATGACCACCTCGACGCACCGTCGGTGCCCGGTGACGTGGAAGAAGACCTGCCGGCTGTCATTCAGCTGAAGATAGATGTCGCCGACCGTGCTCAGCTGTCGCGCGCCGATGTGCCCGACACCCGCATCACTTCGCTGTGGATAGGCATTTTTTCCGCTACGACCGGCGACCTCAAAGGCCGCTATGTAGTGAGCGATGCCGAAATCGACAATATCGAACATCAGAAAAAGACAATAACAATCAGCGACACACGTTCGGGGCTGATGCACATAGTGGGCATTGCCAACTATGAACACCGCTATGTAGTTCACAAAAACGAATCCGGCGAAATCGAGACTCTGCCAATGACTGAGGCCCTGGCTGCTCTCAGCAACTATAACGATTACCTGTCGCTGGCCGCCACATATACTGCCGATGGCGATGTGACTGTCGACCAGCCTATCAACGCCATGCTCATGAGCGGTGTCTATACCGAAGAAAACCACACCGATCTGGCTTCTGCTCCTGTCGAAACGACGGTACATGTCACTCCGAGTACTAAGGCCAGCCCTTACGTGGCTCCCGGAACTATTCATCTCCGTCGCCTTATTTCTCAGAACACGTTCAATGTGTCGTACAACGCGGCCAATATCAGATCGATGGACATTGTCAACTGGCAGGTTCACAATGTGCCTAACTCCGCCTGGCTGCGCGAGCGCTACGATGACGAAATTCCTCTTAACGCCGGCGAGGTTATCACCATCGACGGTGTTTCTGTTGTCGATACTCATCAGTTTACCGCTGTTTCCAGAAGCGGGAACAAAGCCAGCTTCAGTTTCTGGCAGCTCGAAAACCGTCACACAGGTCTTGAACCCGACGAAACCTTCAATAGCAGTAATTACTACGACTACCGCGAAAATGAATTCAAAAACAGCGACGGCTCGAACTCCGGCAAATATAAAAGCCTGCTCGAGTCGGTCGACGACGGTTCGTACCGTGCCAACGCTACATACGTAACCTTTACCGCCGACCTCGAAATGCTCGTCGACGAAAACGGCAACAGTCTGGCCGATGCCGGCCTTAAGTCGCGCAATGTCCGCGCACATTTCACCGTCCATCTGGGCTACTGCGAGAACAAAAGCAATGAAAGGTTGCGTGCGATGGACTTCAACTGCCGCCGCAATGCCAAGTACACCTACAATATCACTCTCAACAATGTCAACAGCATGGTCGTAGAGGCCGAAAGCGACGCTGAGGAACGGCCCTCGATCGAAGGTACCATCACCGATATCACCGACCGCTATGAACGAATCGACGCACACTATCATCTGATGAATGTGACGTTTACCCAGAGCGAACTCGACAATTTTACGTTCAACATCGAGGCCCATGACAACAACGGTGTACATTACTTCACCGAAAATAACGTGCCCGACCCGTCGGACAACGCTAATTTCCGTCTATACTCATGGGTTGAGTTCCGAAAAACTTCAGACTCTGCTGTCCTTGCTGATTATAAACCTCACTCTGCCGGAGGCGATACATATTATCTACACGAGATGAAGGGAAATGCTGCAGGTGTCTACACGATGTTTATCAATGAGTACGCCTATGAGCGATTCGATGATAACGGCAACATCTATGCAGCCGACAAAACCAACTGGCACTGGTTCTGCGGTGCGCCGGACCGCCGCGTGTGGCTCAATGTGCAAGCCGAGACTTCTGCCGACGGTCAGACCCTCCACCACAAATCGAAATATGCCGTCTCACAGCGCTCTATCCAGACATACTATTCGACTGCGGTAGATAAGGCCCTCGGGGTAGAACACGTCAACGAAACCCTCGGTGCAAACATGCGCAACAACTGGAACAACGCCAAAGCCAATGACTACAAAAACGGAATAGGCTATAGAGGTACTTCCGGCCGTTATATTATGGGGCAGTTTATATTATCAATCGGTAACAAAACAAAAGCAAGTTCAACAACTGCTCTGTCGTGGCCTGCTAACAATGATAGTCGGCCTGAGTGGAAGACTTTTATCGATTTTAACGCTCCGTTCAAAACAAACGCTGTGACCAACGTACAGAAATACTCTCAGGATGCTGCAACCCATACAATGCCGGGATATGTCAACTTATATAGCTCGATAACGACAGATACCCGTGACAGCTATTCCTCCGACAAATACGATCCCGACCAGTCGAGAAGTGCCGTATATGTCGAATCGATGGCAGCATGTCTGAACCGTAACCGCGATAATGACGGAGACGGAAAAATCGACGGAAATGAAGTAAGATGGTTTATTCCGTCGGAGATGCAGCTGACACGTGTCATTTTGGGTCGGCAGGCCCTTGCAACACCATTAATGAACTATGCGGCAGCCCAAAGCCTGCCCTATGTCAACAATAAGGAAAATTCACGCTACCTTGTTGCGAATGCCAACGGCCAGCAGTTATGGGCTATGGAAGGCCTGTCAACTTCTTGCTGGAAAGGGAACTACCGGGATGGCGGACGTCCGTGGAATGTACGGTGTGTTCGGTATGTGGGGTCCGACATCGGTCCTTTTTCAATAAACAGCAGCGTTCCTCCGCCCTATGAACTTGACAATACCTCTGACAGAACAGTTGTTTTGGACCGTATAAACCGGCTTGCTGTGAGAAGTTATGTTTACAGTGGTGATAATGATGAGGTTTGGCCACCGCATCTTGTTACAGACCAAAACTATAACAGATGCGCATATAAATTTGAATATGCGGACTCATACTTTACTCTTAATAATTTAGGTGATATATCAAGTCAGAGTTGGGCGGAATATTTGTCAAAGAATAATCCGTGCAGCCGACTCAATACAGATACAAAAAAAGGCTGGCGTGTTCCGAACCAGAAAGAACTCGTCATTGTAAATTCGATAGATAGCAACCTGAGTAATGGCGGTAAAATTTTCGTTTCAAGTTCTTTTGAGTTTTTTAGGGAAAAAGATGATCCGCCGGCCCTTGATGCTACTGATGTCAATATGCTTAAGAACAGAGCTGCCATGATTTATTTTTCAGGTGAAAATCGCTATTCGAGGGCTGTAATCACCGTGCCCAACGCCGGTTATGCGGTCCGCTGTGTCCGCGATATCGAGTAAATTCACATGAAACTTCACATCGCAGCCGTATTAATGGTGATTCTCTCGGTC
>CABQCA010000132.1 GCA_902462525.1 uncultured Porphyromonadaceae bacterium
TGCTTCCTAAAGTTTAGCGGACAGTAATAATTTAAATTCAAACACTCTCTAAGAGACCGCGATTTTTTCATCTTCCGGCTCGTCAAACTATGTGCCTAAATTTTTAACACTCTAATCTCTTATTTTAACAAATGTACCGGAAATCCAGCTTGACCCGTTATTGACATGGGGCGGAGACTTTTCGCGTAGACTTTTCCCGAGCAGACTTTTCAATAGTTTTCGATGGCTTCAATGAAAGGAGCGTCGGCATGTTCGCAAGAGCGAAGTGGATAAAGCTCGACGGGGGCGCATTCATCTTTTCGGCTGACCGATGAGAGCCAAGAGTCCATCGTTGAGCGGTATGACAACTCCACTGGCTGCGCTATGTGCTTTGGTTTTGCTCTGCTCGAATTTCAGCAGCTTGTTTGAATAATCGACATTGGCATAGGTGAGGTTTTTGACATCGCACCAGCGGAGGCCGCAGTACAAGCAAAAGATGAAGGCACGGCGAATGTCGGGATTCTCCTTGTCATAGTGCGTGGCAACGAGCGTGGTTATTTCGGAGAAGCAATAAGATAGGGTCAAGCCGAATGTGTCGTGTTTTGCGGCACATTTTTTTCTTTAAAATGGGAAATCAGGGAGCTGCCGTATAGGAGGAGCAATAGTTTATGGGGCTGGAATCGTTGCGAAATGTTAAAAATGGCTGAGTGTGTCATTTTTACGCAAAAATATTTTGTTGCGTCGAAAAGACGCATTATCTTTGCGTCAAAATAACGCAAATATATGAATTCAGAGCTAAAGAAATATTGCTACGAGTATCCGCGACCGTCGCTGACAGCCGACTGTGTGATTTTCGGTTTTACCGGAAAGACTATCAAGGTTCTTCTTGTTGAGCGCGGTGTCGAGCCGTTTCTTGGCTACTGGGCACTCCCCGGAGGATTTATGAAGATGGAGGAGACAATCGATGAGGCTGCTCTCCGAGAACTCCGGGAGGAAACAGGTCTGTCGGATGTCTACCTTGATCAGTTCAGGGTGTACAGCCGCACTGACCGCGATCCCCGGGGCAGAGTAGTGACGGTGGCCTTCATCGCACTTGTGCGGCCGGAACAGAGCCGCATTTTAGCAGGCGACGACGCTGCGAAAGCCATGTGGTTCGAAGCGGATATGCTTCCGCCGCTTGCTTTCGACCATGCTGAAATCATCGGCGATGCCCGCGAGCACCTCACGGAGATTCTGCGGGTAAAGCCAGTGGCATTCCAGCTTCTGAGCCGGAAATTCACCATCGGCGAACTTCAGACATTGTATGAGGTGATAAACGGAGCACAGTACGACCGCCGCAATTTCCTCCGGACGGCAGTCGATTCGTCGGTCATTTCTGAAGTGGAGGATGACGATGATATTATCACTGTTTCCGACGGGTGTATGTGCGGTAGCAGTGCCGGCGAGCGAACTTCCGGACGGCAGCCTAAGCTCTATATGGCATCCGAACCTCCTTCCGGAGCTGAAGAGCCTGATAGATCTTCGCGAAAGGGCTCTACCAAAGGTCTGTTCGATTTCTTTTTCAGAAAATAATCCAAATTGTCGAACCATTAATAATCTTACTAAACTTTCGCAATCTCAAATTGAAAACTTGCGGAACTTAAATTATCTTACACTTATGAAGAAGACCACAGTATTCAATCTCATCATTCTTGATGAAAGCGGATCGATGTCGTCGGTAACGCGCCAGACCGTAGATGGCTGCAACGAGACTCTCAACCTGATTCGTTCGCTTGAAGCTGCCCACAGCGACACTCAGCGCAATCTTGTGAGCATCTATCTTTTTCAGACGAATGCTCAGGTGCCGTCGCGTTATGTAGCCAAGAACAAGCCAATCGCAGAAGTGGACAATATGACAGATCAGGTCTACAAACCCTGGGGCGGGACTCCGCTTCTTGATGCAGTGGGTGCCACATTGGTTGATCTTGAGGCTGTAGCCTCGACCCATGAAGACGCTACAGGTACTGTGACCATCATTACTGACGGCGAAGAAAATTCCTCGATCCGCTATAGTTGGAAACAAGTGTCGGGTATAATTTCCCGAATGAAGGAAATGGGTTGGACGTTCAACTTCATCGGTGCCAATATCGATGTCAAGCGAGTGTCGAGCCGCATGAATATCGACAATTCGATGGCTTTTACCAACGATGTGGATGGCACAAGGGCTATGTTTGCGAGGTACAACGATTGTCTGCGCAACTATGAAGAGTCGCGAATCGCCGAGGAAGAGGCGATGGCCGACGAGCCGCAGGAAACCCGTGTCAATGCCAGAAAGAAACGTGCGTTCGGCTTTTTCAAATAAATTGTTTATTAAAAATAAACAATGTCGAGAGACGTGCGAGGCGAAGTGGCCTGCACGTCTCTTTTTTTTATCTTTTTTAAGATGCTTATTTTGATTGCATGTTATACTTTTTTTGTTAATTTTGATGTTGTAAAACATAAGAGGAAACAAAAGTGTTTTACTCATAACCAATAAGTATCTGAGATGAAAAAGATTCTGAGTTCCGACAAGGCGA
Organism: uncultured Porphyromonadaceae bacterium; assembly: GCA_902462525.1. Lineage (GTDB taxonomy): Bacteria > Bacteroidota > Bacteroidia > Bacteroidales > Muribaculaceae > CAG-873. Next base: position 2,535 of record CABQCA010000132.1, read on the forward strand.
AGGCACTCGCCTATCATCGCTATCCGCGCCCCGGCAAAATTGAAGTGTTGCCCACAAAACCGTTTGATACTCCCGAGGATTTGTCGCTGGCCTATTCGCCCGGTGTCGCATTTCCGTGTCTTGAGATAGCGAACAATGTGGAGAATGTGTATAAATACACCGACCGCGGCAATCTTGTGGCTGTGATTTCCAACGGTACGGCTGTCCTTGGCCTTGGGAATATCGGAGCGGAGGCGTCGAAGCCTGTGATGGAAGGCAAGGCTCTGCTTTTCAAAATATTTGCGGGTCTGAACTCTTTCGATCTTGAAATTAATGAGACTGATCCCCGGAAGTTTGTCGATATAGTTCGTTCGCTCTCACCCGGCTTCGGCGGCATCAACCTCGAGGACATCAAAGCCCCGGAATGTTTTGAGATAGAAGAGGCTCTTAAGAGAGAGTGTGATATTCCTGTGATGCACGACGACCAGCATGGCACCGCTGTGATTTCCGGCGCTGCCCTTATCAACGCTCTCAAGGTTCAGAACAAGGCCATAGAAGATGTTCGTCTTGTAGTGAACGGTGCCGGGGCCGCTGCCATAGCATGTACGCGGCTGATGATTGCGCTGGGCGTGGACCCTGCGAAGGTTGTGATGTGCGACAGCCACGGAGTGATTTATAAAGGCCGAGCCGGACTCAACCCCGAGAAAGAACAATTTGCCATCGGTTTCGACGGCCGTACGACACTTGCCGATGCCGTTTCGGGGGCCGATGTTTTTCTTGGACTATCTGTTGCAGATGTTCTTACGCCCGAGATGCTGGCCTCAATGGCCGAGCGTCCTATAGTGTTCGCTCTTGCCAACCCATCGCCTGAGATAGCGCGTGACAAAGCTCTTGCCACCCGTCGCGATCTTGTTTATGCTACGGGGCGCAGCGACTATCCCAATCAGATTAATAATGTGCTTGGTTTTCCCTATATTTTCCGCGGAGCTCTCGACTGCCGTGCCACCGACATCAACGAGGCCATGAAGATTGCAGCCGCGCATGCTATTGCCGCTCTTGCCCGCGAGGCGGTCCCCGATTCGGTGAAAGAACTCTATGGAGTGAGCGGTCTCGAATTCGGCCCGGACTATATACTGCCCAAGCCTTTTGACCGCCGTCTGCTCACGGCAGTTCCGCCAGCCGTGGCGCAGGCTGCCGCCGACAGCGGTGTCGCCAGAGCTCCAATCACCGATCTTAAGCGCTACGCCAGCACATTGAGTCACTATGTAGTGGAGACCGACGAGCATATGCGCCGCTATATCGACGCAACCGCCGGATAATAAACGGATACTCTTTTTGCAGATTTAAGGATATTTTGTATTTTTGCAAACGCTAAACAAAAGTCTGTAAAAAGAAATGTCGACAGAACCAAGAGAAGTGCGTGTGCGCTTCGCTCCATCGCCTACGGGCCCGCTTCACATCGGCGGCGTCCGTACGGCACTCTATAACTATCTGTTTGCCCGTCAGAACGGCGGCAAAATGATACTGCGAATAGAAGATACGGATAGCCAGCGCTTTGTGCCTGGCGCCGAAGACTATATCAACGAAGCCCTCGCATGGCTCGGAATAAGCATCGACGAAGGTGTGCGTGAGGGCGGCCCCTACGGGCCATATAAGCAGAGTGAGCGGCGCGACATTTATCGCGAGCACGTGAAGATGCTTCTGGACAGCGGAAAGGCTTACATAGCGTTCGACACACCTGCCGAGCTTGAAGCCTGCCGGCAGCAGACGCCAAATTTTCAGTACGATGCAAGCACACGCGGATCGCTCCGTAACTCACTTGCCATGGATCCGACTGAGGTGGAGCGTCTTCTCGACGAGGGTGCGCAGTATGTGGTGCGTTTCAAAATCGAACCCGGACGCGATGTGGAGGTCAACGACCTTCTCCGTGGAAAGGTGACTATAAAGAGTGATATTCTTGACGATAAAGTTCTCTATAAGAGCGCCGATGATCTCCCCACATATCACCTTGCCAATATTGTCGACGATCATCTTATGAAGGTGTCGCATGTTATCCGCGGCGAGGAATGGCTCCCGTCGGCACCCCTCCATGTGCTTCTTTACGAGGCATTCGGCTGGGCCGACACCGCGCCTGAATTCGTGCATTTGCCGCTGTTGCTGAAGCCGGACGGCAAAGGCAAACTCAGCAAGCGCGACGGCGACCGTCTCGGTTTTCCTGTATTCCCGCTTGAATGGCATGACCCAAAGAGTGGCGAAACATCGCGCGGTTACCGCGAAAGCGGCTATCTTCCCGAGGCTGTGGTTAATTTCCTGGCTCTGCTGGGCTGGAATCCCGGTGACGACACCGAGGTTATGACTATCGACGAACTTATTGCCAAGTTCTCATTCGCACACTGCTCGCGTTCGGGGGCCAAATTTGCATTCGACAAGGCCAAGTGGTTTAACCACACATATATTCAGGCAATGGATGACGCCGTACTTGCTGAACTTTTCAAACCCGTGCTCAGTGCGCATGGCGTGAATCCGGCCGATTTCAGCGACGAGTATATAACTGCTGTGACAGGTCTTGTGAAGAGCCGTGTGAACTTTGTCGGCGAACTGTGGGACAATGCCCGATTCTTTTTCGAGGCTCCAGCCGATTACGACCCCAAGGCAGTGAAAAAGCGCTGGAGCGCCGATATGCCGGCCAAAATGCTTGAACTGGTGTCGCTCCTCGAAAATACCGCCGATTTCGCAAGTGCATCACTTGAACCGGAGGTTATGTCGTGGATTGAAAGCAACGGCTACCATATGGGCAATGTAATGAATGCGTTCCGCCTTGCTGTAGTAGGTGAGTGCAAAGGGCCTCATATGTTCGCAATAACCGATCTTATCGGGCGCGATGAGACAGTGAAGCGTCTGCGAGCCGCAGTAGAACGAATACAACCGGCTGAATGAATCTGCTTTACAACGTCGGCGTGGGGCTGTACGGCGCAGGTGCCGGTATGGCCGCCCTCGGGTCGGACAAGATACGGCGCATGCTCACGGGACAGAACGAGACTCTGTCGCGGCTTAAGGCATTCCGTCAGACGATGGCCCCCGACGGTTTTGATGTGTGGTTTCATGCTGCGTCGCTGGGTGAGTTCGAGCAGGCGCGTCCTATCATAGACAGTCTGCTCAAGCACACCCCGGAGAAAAAAATACTTCTCAGTTTTTTCTCGCCGTCGGGCTACGACGTGCGCTGCAATTATAACCCCGGTGTGGCTGTAGTGTACCTGCCCTTCGATACTCCGGGTAATGTGTCGGCGTTTCTTGATGCCGCACAGCCTAAGATGGCTGTGTTCGTGAAGTATGAATTCTGGGGTAACTATCTGGAAAAATTGAAAAAACGGGGTATTCCCACCTACCTTATATCGGCAATATTCCGTCGTTCGCAGATTTTCTTCAAGCCGTGGGGCGGAATGTTCCGGCATATGCTCGGATGCTATAATCGACTTTATGTGCAGGACGAGGCTTCCAAGGCTCTTCTTGCCGGCATAGGAGTAAAAAATGTGACAGTGGCCGGCGACACGCGTTTCGACCGTGTGACAGCAATTCGCAATACCCGCAAGGATATACCGGAAATAGAAACTTTTTTAGGAGATAAAAGTTTTCGGCCTTTCACGATAGTTTTCGGCAGTAGCTGGGAACGCGATGAGAATGTGTATTTTCCCTGGCTTAAAGCTCATCAGGAGGTGAAAGGTATCATCGCGCCTCATGAGTTCGACAGAGCACGTCTCGACGAAATGGTCCGACGTCTTGGAAACGGACATACGATGCTGTTTTCAGATTTCAGAAAGCTTTACAACGAATCGCCTGAAAAAGCTGCGGAAACGGCTGTTTCGCTGCGTTATCTTATTGTAGATTGCTTCGGATTGCTCAGCAGTCTTTACGCTTACGCTGATGTCGCATACGTCGGCGGAGGTTTTGGCGTTGGAATTCACAATATCAACGAGGCGGCCACTTATGGCGTGCCTGTGA
>CABQCA010000133.1 GCA_902462525.1 uncultured Porphyromonadaceae bacterium
ACTTTCGGCGGATTTCGCCATCGAAGGTCTCCGGCCGATAAGGCTCGGGGCGGGGTCGTAGACGGCTGTCAGTTGTCGGAGCGGTGGAAGATAATGCTGTTAGTGCCGGAGGGTGAGACTTTGAGGGTTATTTTAGCCGATTCGATGAGGGGAAGGTTGTGGTCGACGTGTCCTACGGGAACGTTGAAGGCTACGGGAAAATCGTAGGGGGCAATTGCATCGCGAATCATTGTCTCCATGTCGGAGTATGTTTCGTTTGGTTTATAGTCGGTGAACTGGCCGACGATGAGCCCCCTGATTCTGTCGAGGAGGCCGCTGAGCCGCAGCTGGTAGAAGATACGCTCTATTTTGTAGATTGGTTCGGAGACATCTTCGAGGAAGAGGATTGTGTCGGGACGCAGAATGTCGTAGGGGGTGTTGATGAGCTCGGCGAGTACGGCGAGATTACCTCCAAGGAGAGTGCCAGAGGCAATGCCCGGTCGGTCGTAGTCGTGCGCCGGAAATGTGTAGGCCGGTCTGTCGCCGCGGAGAATACCGAAGAGCGAGGCTGTGTCGGGATCGTCGGGGCCTTTCATAATCTGTGCCGCCATGGGCGAATGTATGCTTGCTATTCCTTTGGTGGCCATGAGCGCATGGAGGGCGGAAATGTCGGAGAAACCTATTACCCATTTCGGGTCATCGGCAAGGTTGAGTTCGGCGAGACGGTCGAGGATATGGACCACGCCGTAACCTCCGCGCGAGCAGAGGATGGCGCGAACCTCGGGGTCGGCGAAAGCATCTTCAAGATCGGCATATCGTTCGTCGGGAGTTCCGCTGTAGCTGCCGTATTCACCCAAAGCGTGTGGCATTACCACGGGCTTCCAGCCTTCGGCTTCGAGAATGGCTACTGCGCCCTCTACTTTTTCGGGGGCAATTTTTCCGGCAGGCGAGACTATGGCTATTTTATCGCCTTTTTTGAGAGGAGCTGGGAATACGGGCATTTTAGGCTGACGGGCTGACGGGCTGTTAGGCTGACAGGCTTTTTTAGGTGTTAAAGTATATAGGTTTTGGGCTGACGGGCTGTTAAGCTGACGGGCTATTAGGAAATTAGGAGAAGAGGTTGCTGTAGAAGACCCAGAGGGCGACTCCGGTGGATACGGAGACGTTGAGGGAATGTTTTGTGCCGCTCTGCGGTATTTCGAGGCAAATGTCGGCACGGTCGACAATTGTCTGGTCGACGCCGTCGACTTCGTTTCCTACCACGAGGGCGTATTTCTCGTTGAAGGAAGGCCGGAAAGACTCGAGCGAGACGCTGCCGTGCACCTGTTCGAGACATACGATGCGGTAACCGTCGGCTACGAGGGTGTCGACGGCTTCGGCAGTGGAGGGAAAATAGTGCCATGCGACGGATTCTTCAGCACCGAGAGCCGTTTTGTGGATTTCGGGCGAAGGAGGTGTGGCCGAAATGCCGCAGGGAATTACGGCAGCGACGGCAAAAGCGTCGCAAGTGCGGAAAATGGCGCCGATGTTGTTGAGGGAACGCACGTTGTCGAGCACCACCACCACCGGAATTTTGGCGGCTTCGCGAAACTCGGGCACCGACAGCCGGCCCATTTCCCAGATAGTTTTTTTCTTCATGGTGCAAAACTAATGTTTTTTTCGCATTTCGGCAAATTGGCGCCCAATGCGGCATAAAAACTGCAGCGGCAACGCCTCCCGGTGTCGCCGCTGTAGATAAACCAATCATTATCACATTTCTTGCAATGGAAAAAGTAATTTTCGCTTTGTATAAGTAGAACAACGCCGCGAGGGAAAAGGTTCGCGGCGTTACAAAAATTTTTTTCGCAAGTTGAAAACTTGCTCAAAGTCAAATGACAGTTTATAAAGTTAAAAAAGTTAAGATAATAGTAACTTCTGTGGCGTGCAGTCGGACTATTATCTTAACTTTATTCACTTTTTACCTTTTTCACCTTGTGGAGAAGTTTTCTGAGGGAGGGGAGAATGAAGGTCGGCTTTTTTGAAATGAAGATTATTCATTTCCATGGGAGTCAGGCGCTTGGCTCCGGGAATGTTTACTTTCGGAATGGTTTTCATTTTTCTTCGGGTTGTTGAAAATTTCTGTCGAACGACGGCGCGATACTATTCACAGCCAGCAGAACGGCGACATAAGTGGCTGCGAGGACGAAGAGTTCGATACCGAGAGGCAGAATGTCGTTGAACCATCCGCCGAAAATGAAGCATAAGAGTGCACTCCACAGGCAGGCCTGTGTGATGAGACACATGGTGCACCATGATTTGGCGCGATATTTCTGATACCACACGCTCCAGAAAGAGAACGGACAGCAGCAGGCATTGATAAGAGCGAGGTAGCCGATGTACTGCGGGAAAATGAGCAGACAGCCCAGACTGACCGCGAAATAGGCTATACCCACTTCGCTCCAGCCGAAGAGGCCGAAGAATTTGGCAGCTTTTGTGGATAGGACAGCGTGGCAGCCGGAGCGGTCGATTATGCCGCAGATACTGTCGGCGGTATCGGAGTGGATGTTGAGCGATTTCAGTTCGAGATGGTAGCCCATGTAGAGACCAATGGCGAAAATGGCTGTCAGCAGGACGGTCGACACATGGCTGTAGATTCCGTTGGAAATGAAGAGGTAGAGGAAAATGAAGACAATGGCGGCGATAAAAATCCAACGTTTGGCAGCCAGAGCGGTGTCGAGGAGCCGGTGCTTGCACAGGCATGGTTCGGCTGAGCTGATGCCCGGGTATGCCACCAGCACCACTCCCGACCACATGCCGAGAAAGTCGTGCCGAGAGATGCTTTGTGAGGCGTTTCTGTAGCCGTCGTCGCAGACCACCATATCATCGGTCACGCGGGTGACAATGACAAATGTATCGTTCACCCGGGCGAGGAAGGGTACCGGCAGACGGTCGAGGTCGGCGGCTTTGTCGGGCACGAGGATGGCTTCGTTGGGCACGCTGTAGCTTTCGAGCAGTTTCGAGAAGCCGAACAGCGACTGGAAGGTCATCGTCCGGTAAGCATTGTCGCTGAATGCCGTGGTGTGCGGCACCCCGAGGGCAGCCAGAAAGTCGGTGAAGATACTTGCTGCCATATAGCTCAGGAAGCGAACTGCTGGATTTTCTGGAGGAGGATGTTACCGTCGATCTCGCCGCTGTGACGCCATACCTGCTTGCCGTCCTGATAAAGAATAAAAGTGGGCGTGGAGCTGACTTTTTCGGCTTCAGCGGCTTCGCTGTCGCTGTCGACATCGAGCTGATATATCTGAGCCATGCCGTCGGTTAGTTCGCGAAGCTGTGCTACCACGGGCATCATGCGCTGGCAGTGGGGGCACCATGTGGCGTAGAATTCGATGAGAACTACGCGCGATGATTTGATGAGGTCGTTGTAAGTTGCCATAAGGATAAAAATTCGTTAGTGCAATTACAACGCCTTAGCGGCTGCTTTGGTTGAATCGTACTTTATTTTTTGCCGATTGTGCCGACAGCGCGGAGATTGGTGACGGGGTGGGCGGGGTCGTTGGTAATCAGTGAAATGCGCGCATTGAGAATAGGCCCCTGCAGCTTTGCGGGGTCGACGTTGACAGTAATGACGGCTTTTTTGCCGCGGCGGACAGAGTTCCGGTCGATCGCAGCGTCTACTCCCGGAGTGAGGGTGTAGACCCTGCGTACTTCGAGAGTCGCTTTACCGATGTTGCTGATTTCTATGTTTTTTGCTGAAGAGGGGCCGTCGGGCCGGATTTCGCCGAAGTCCGCCGTTTCACCGGCGACACGGAGTATCGGTGCTTTCTCCAGTTCTTTGGGCGAAAGCCGTGTGAAATCTTCGTTGACAATGGCAGTGAGCGGCAGCGGGCATATGGTGCTCGACAATGGATCGGGCGATACATAGAGGGTGTCGGTGACGAGACCGTAGTCAGGGCAGTCGGCAGCCTTGAAATAAAAAATGAATGAGCACTGCTCACCCGGAGCAACTTTATCCGGAGTCACTGTGACGTCGACATATTCCGGCAGCGGGCTTATCGATGGGCTGATGGAATCGTGGCTCGAGTTGTAGGCCTTCAGGAACAGAGTTTTGGTCTGACCCTTGACAACATCGCCCATCATAGCGGCTCCGCGTGCGAGTCGCAGCCACGGCGAGCACTCTACGGGGTACTGCTGAGCGAGGCTTTCGGAGCTTCCGACTACTGTGCCTTCGATGATGAGTCGTGTGCGTGAGCCTTCGTAGCTGAAATCTACGGCCACATATTTGGAGAAACGGCCAGGCCGTCCGGCGGGATCGTAGGTGACGGTGACGGCCGAAGTATCGCCCGGAGCGATGGCTTGGCGGCTGTATTTCGGAGCAGTGCAGCCGCATGAAGCGCGAGCGGCGACAATGGAAACCGGTTCGGTACCGGTGTTGACGAAGCGGAATTCGGTGGATACCGGACCCATGCTTTCATCGAAAGCTCCGAAATTGTGGTTTGTTTCGAGCCAGCGGACCGATTCGCCGGCAGATGCGGCGAATGCCGCCGAGAGCGCGATGGCAGTGATGAAAATTTTCATAGCGGCACAAAGATACAAAAAACAGCTAAGAGTATGTTTACTTTTAACTTTATGAAATCTTCAGAAGCTTTTTCAGCCTGTTTTAAGCTTTCATTCAGTCGTTATGGAACCCCATAACTCCTTCATTCAATTTCAAAACATACTCGAAAGATCTATCTGAATCTTAACATAAGCCAAAACCAAAAGTAGATATACTCCAAGTGTTAAACGTGTGTTTCGGTCAAAAGTTCGGGGAGTGGCGGGGCTGCTGCCCGTAACTTTGCAATGTTCAATCAAAATACTCAGCAAAATGGAAGAAACGAACAAAACTCCCGCGGAGAATACCGGTGAAGATACACAGCGCCTCCTTGCAGCAATACGCTCCAACCCTGAAACGGCCCATGTGCTTGCCGAAATAGCACTTGGCGGCGATGCCTCGGAATTGCTTGCGACCCTGCTGCCGAAAGCAGAGGACGCCTCTGAGCCGGCCGCGCCCTCGCAGCCTGCATTTCTGGAGCATGTACGCGACAGCTTCTGGGACTGAAAAAATTTCAAGTCAAAAAAATTATAAAGTGTAAAATTTCAAGATAATAGTACCTGCGCTCCGGGCGCAAAATATTGCGTCCCTACATTCCTAACTTCCAAACCACCTAATTTCTTAATTTCCTAAAATGATTACAACACTTGAAACAATTGCTCAGCAGTCGCCCGAACTGCTCCGGAACAGTATCGACGAACGTATCGTCAAAGTCCGCCCGATGTCGACACCTGTCGACCAGCTGTCGCGTTGCGGACGTGCACGTTCGGCCGGCTCAATGACAGTGGAATACTACTCGGTCGACACCAAGAAGACCGAGGCTACCCTTAAGACCGCATTCGGTGGCGGTCAGGGCGTAAGAAAGGCCGAAGGCTTCTACACTTTCAAGCTTTCGACCAGCGATGACTCGCTTTTCGAAATATCGGAAACTATTCTTGTACCCGAGCACGCAGGCTACGACAGCAAGGGCAACGCCGCTGGTGCTCTTATACTTTATGTTGTCGACCGCCCTGCCGGAGGCGGCATCGAAGTGGCGCCTGTCAATGCCCGAATCACCACCGATGTCGACGAAACCTATGCGGAACTGCCTGCCATGAAGGTTGGCACACGTCTTGTGCGCATGGGTCGTGCTGCCACCGAACTTGATGTGCAGACAGCACAGTTCGCGGCTCTTCCGCAGAAATCGGCCAATAACTGCCAGATATTCAAAATGCAGGTGGAGCAGAGCACTCTTGCCAAAATCGCCGACAAGGAAGTGGGCTGGACTTTCAACGATCAGGAAGAGGCCGCCATCATCGACATGCGTCTTGGCATGGAGAAAAACTTTCTTTTCGGAAGCCGTGCCTGCATCTTCGACCCCTCGAAGAACGAGAATATTTATTTTACCGGCGGTATCTGGAATCAGGCCGGAGGTGAGTTCTCGCTGGAGCTCTCCACTCTTACGGAAGCAGATCTCATCGATCTGTGCAGCCGCGCCTTCGCCTCGAACAACGGTTCGCGCCGCAAGATTCTCATTGCCGGCACGGGCCTTGTCGAGGCGCTGAGCAAGCTTCAGTACAGCAAGACTGTCACCGCCGGCGAAAGCCGCGTGAAGTGGGGCATAGAGTTCAAGGAGATATGTTCGAATTTCGGTTCGCTCTACCTCCTTCATTCCGAAATCTTTGATCAGTGCGGGCACCGCAACGACGGCTTCGTGCTCGATCCCGACTACATGACCAAGTATGTGCATGTGCCTTTCCAGGCGGAGACCCTCGACCTTCGCCGCTCGGGTCAGCGCAACACCGATGCAGTGGTTCTCACCGAAGCCTCATGCCTTGTGCTCCGCTATCCGACAGCACATCTCCGTGTGAAAGGCAATAACACCGCCGGAAAATGAAACTGACACTCACCCGCAGTGAGATGCTTGAACGCCGCCGGCTTGCCGGCGGCTTCGAGCCACTTGTTGAACTCTGCCGCCC
>CABQCA010000134.1 GCA_902462525.1 uncultured Porphyromonadaceae bacterium
CGTCAACTGATTTTTCTGAACTCGACAATATGTGTCTGACTGTGCAGTGTCCTTTCGGAGGGAAAGCAAGGCTTTTTTTACGACGTTTCGAAACGAAAGGTGCTCAACGTCCCGGCACATATGGAACTATTTCGGGCTGTTCGAGTTATTTTATCGTCGCTTCGGCCGGCGACACACTTTCGGTGCTGAATGCAGGATTTAGAATGGAGAACATAGTACTCCGTGCGACAGATGCCGGTCTCGGCACATGTTGGCTTGGGGGCACATTCAGGCGTTCGGATTTCGATGTTGTGGATTTGCCTGCCGGAATGGAGATCATCGCTATCGTTGCTGTAGGCTATCCTGCGGGCCGAAAGCGTCTGTTGGAACGGCTCACAGGAATGATGGCGCATAGCGGAAGCCGTAAGCCTTTCGATTCGATGTTTTTCGATTCCGACTGGTCGCGGCCTATGGCAGAAGACAGTGTTTTCGGACGTGCTCTCGCTCTGATGCGTCTTGCACCTTCGTCGCTCAACAGTCAGCCGTGGCGTGCCCTCGCTTCGGGGAATGAAATATCGTTTTATTCATCAGACGGTTCGCGAATGCATTTTCTCGATTGCGGAATAGGACTGCAGCATTTCGCCGCAGGCATGTGTTTGCAGGGCATTAAGGGTCGCTTTGAGGTGATGAATCCCGATTCTGGCGACGGTCGCTTCCGCTATCTTATTTCTTTTATTCGGGAAAATTGAGCACTCTGGCGGCGGCGTGAATGTATGCGTCGGCGCAGTCTTCGTAGCCTGCGTCGCGCAGGCGTGTTTCACGTGCCCGGATAGCAAAAATCGCTTTTTCGCGCTCCATCGAGTTTTCGGGGAGTGCGAGTACTTTCCGGGCGTGTTCGCTGCCTGCATTGCGCGATAGCTCCAGTTCGGCATCAGTGGCGTTCGTTCCGTTGGAACAGGCCGAAAGTGCGGCAATAAGGCTCATCAGGAGAATACGGGCAGCTTTCATGTTAAAGAAGGATTATGCCCAGTTTTGCGCAGGCCATGGCGTCGTCGAGCGCATTATGGTGATTTTCAAGCGGTATGCCGAAGAATTCACAGAGACTGTCGAGCGATTTCGACGGACACATGCCGCGTGGAATCGTGCGTCGGGCTTCGGCAAGGGTATCAAGCCATTCTTCAGGTTCTTCGAGTCCGTAGATACGACAGGCCTCGGCGATGCAGCGGCTGTCGAAGCGTGCGTTGTGCGCCACCATTGGCAGCCCTTCGGTCCATTCCGACCAGCTTTTCCATACGGAGCCGAAAGAAGGCGCGTTCCAGGTGTCCTCGTCGGTGAGACCATGCACGCGGGTACAGAAATATGTGTAGTAGTTCGGTTCCGGACACACAAGAGTATATCGGCTGTCGATTATGATGCCGTCTTTCACCTTCACGGCGCCGATAGCGCATATGCTCGATGAGTTCTGATTGGCGGTTTCTACGTCGATGGCGACAAAATTTTTCATTTCAGCATGTCGGAAAGTGCGTCGCGTACCTGCTCCATAAGCCATCGCGGGGTAGAGGTGGCTCCGCATATGCCGACGGTTTCAGCCCCGTCGAACCATTCTCGTTTCAAGTCTTTCTCGTCGCCTACAAGGTAGGTGTGGGAATTCACTTCACTGCAATGGTTGAAAAGAATACGTCCGTTACTGCTTTTTGCTCCGGCTACAAAAAGCACTACGTCCTTTTTGCGCGCGAATTCTCGTAGCTTGTCCACGCGGTTCGACACCCGGCGGCATATAGTGTCGAAATACCTGAATTCGACGCCCGGAGCTATTCTGCGTTCGATTTCGGCGATAATGGAGCGGAAACCCTCGAGAGATTTTGTGGTCTGTGAATAGAGGGCGACAGGGCGTGTGAAATCTATCTGCGAAAGGCCGTCGATGTCTTCTACTACAATGGCGTTGCCTTCGGTCTGACCTACGAGGCCGTTGACTTCGGCATGTCCGAGTTTACCATATATCACTATCTGTGGACGAGCGGCGCCTTCGTAGGCGTGATAAAGCTCGTTGATGCGCCGCTGCAGACGTAGCACCACAGGGCATGTGGCGTCGATTACTTCGATGCCGCGGCTGGCTGCCGTACGGTAGGTCGAGGGCGGTTCGCCGTGAGCGCGCAGAAGCACTTTCACGTTTTCAAGGCGGCACAGGTCGTCGTGTGTGATGGTCTTGAGGCCTTTCGCTTCGAGGCGTTCCACTTCGCGCGAATTGTGAACGATATCGCCAAGACAGTATATCGAGCCTCCTGCAGCAAGTTCTTCCTCTGCCTTGCGGATGGCCGTGACCACACCGAAGCAAAAGCCCGATTCGTTATCGATTTCGATATCTGTCATTCCGCTGCCCGTTTGTATTGTTCCAGCAGCCATGCATCCTGTTCTTCGAGTGTCATGTCGGAGTTATCGATGGCTATTGCGTCGTCAGCACGTCTCAGCGGACTTTCGGCACGCGTGGTGTCGATTTTGTCGCGTTCCACAACATTGGCCAGCACATCTTCGTAGCTTGCCGGCATGCCTTTGTCGCACAGTTCCTTATAGCGTCTTCCGGCTCTTGTTTCGGCAGATGCGTCGACGAATATTTTCAGTTCGGCTTCGGGAAAGACGACTGTGCCGATGTCGCGGCCGTCCATAACGATTCCTTTCTCGTTGCCCAGGGCCTTCTGCATGGCTACAAGAGCCTTGCGCACCTGTGGTATGGTGGCGACGGGCGAAACGGAGTTCGACACCCGCAGTGTGCGGATTTCAGTTTCCACGTCCTTGCCGTTGATGGTTGTGTGCTGAGTTCCGTCGGGCTGGACGGCGAAGTCAATCCGTATATCGGGAAGAGCGGCTATGATGGCATTGTTGTCGGGCTTTCCTGCGGCATCGAACATGCCGTGCTCGAGGGCGTAGAGTGTCACGGCACGGTACATGGCGCCCGAGTCGATATAGCGGTAGCCGATTTGAGCTGCTAGGCGGCGGGCCATGGTGCTTTTGCCTGACGAAGAATATCCGTCAATAGCTATGATGATGGATTTCATTAGGTCGAAAGTTAGTTCACAATTTCGTTGATGTTGAGCGAGAGATTGAACATGAAAGTCGTGGCACCTGTGTGCGGCTGGGCGAATGCGACACCGACACCGACTGTACGCAGCTTGAGACCGGCGCCGAGCGATATTCCCGAGAGGAAATTGCGGTTGTATGTGCTCATGTCGGTGCGTGTTTTGTAATTGTATCCCAGTGATACATAGTAGTTCGGATTCGTTATCAGGTCGACGCCGAATACGAGATTCCTGAAGAGATTCGAACCGAAGCTTTCTTTCAGTTCCGGGGTTGTGTCGGTGGTTCCGTCGCCGGTTTCATAGTAGGGCAGCTTCCATTTCGTGAGATTCCATGCCGTGACAGAGAACCGCAGCGGAAAAGTTCCGAAAGTCTGGCTCCAGCCCAGCCGGATGTCGAACGGCAGACGGTCGTAGCTTTCGTTGAAACGCTTCACCTGACCGCCGAGATTCGCCAGTACCACCGACAGCGAAACGTCGCGCTCGGGATCGTAGTAGTTGATGCCGAGGTCGGTGGAGATAGCGAAGGCCGAGTAGTCGGCATACGAGCTGTAGAGGCCGCTTATGGCTATGCCGCCGCGCAGACGCTCGGTGATGTCGTGGGAATATGCGCCTCCGAATGCCACGTCCTTCGGCGAGAAAGTGCCGATGATGCTGCCGTCGGGCAAGGCTTCCTTCATCGAGCCGTAGCCGAAATAGCGCAGCGACGCGCTCCAGGCACCGTGCTCGCCGGCAGAGTGGCCGTAGCGCAAGCCGGCGAAGTTCGACCCGCCGAGATAGCGCATATAGTTGAAAACAGCCATATTGCTCATTTCGTTGCCGAGAAGGGCCGGATTCTGCTCGGTGACTGAAATATCGTCGTCGACAAGCGAAATATTAACACCGCCGAGGCCGTATACTTTTGCCGAAGAGGTGACATTGAGGAAATTGTATGCCGTTGTGCCGTCCTGCGCCGACACACAGAGCGCCGACCCTGCAAGGAGCAGGGCCGACACTATGGGGCGTATTTTGCAGATACGGAACCTCATTTGAGTGTGAAAAGCATGTTCATATTTTTATAACGTCAAAAGGGCCCGGCTATTGTGTGATTCAACTTTCGCAAGCTCAAGTTGAAGTGAATAAAGTGAAAAGTGAAAAAAGTCAAGATAATAGTATTTATACTTTTCACCTTTCACTGTTCACTTTTCAGCAACCTTCGGGGCGAAGTTTGCGCACGGTTTCGGCAGTGCGCCACAGTTCGCTTTCGCGGAGCTGCCTCAGTTCTTCCTCAAGGCCGGCGCGGTAGTCGGGGCGTGAGTTGGCGTCGATGGCGATCTGGGCCTCCACACCGTCGGCCACGCTGTTGTAGAGGCGTTCCATCACGGGCTTGATGGCATCGTGGAAGGGTGTCATCCAGTCGAGGGCACCGCGCTGAGCTGTTGTCGAGCAGTTGGCGTACATCCAGTCCATGCCCTTGGCCGCGAAAAGAGGCATAAGCGACTGTGTGAGTTCCTCGACGGTTTCATTGAATGCCTCGGAGGGTGTGTGGCCGTGCTCGCGGAGTACTTCGTACTGGGCTGCGAAGAGGCCCTGGATAGCACCCATGAGTGCGCCGCGTTCGCCTGTGAGGTCGCTGGTGGCCTCGCGTTTGAAAGTCGTTTCGAAGAGGTAGCCTGAGCCGATGCCTATGCCGAGGGCTATGGTCCGTTCGAGGGCGCGGCCGGTGTAGTCCTGCTCCACAGCGTACGAAGCGTTGATGCCCCGGCCTTCGAGGTAAAGGCTGCGTACGGTAGTGCCCGAGCCTTTGGGTGCGACCATGATTACATCGACGTCGGCCGGCGGAACCACGCCTGTACGGTCGGGCCAGGTGATGGCGAAACCGTGCGAGAAGTAGAGGGCGTCGCCGGTCTTAAGATTGGCCTTGATTACGGGCCACACGCTAAGTACGGCTGCATCGGAGAGCAGGCACATGACGATGGTTCCGCGCCGTGCCGCTTCCTCGATGCTGAAAAGGTTTTCGCCCGGTATCCAGCCGTCGGCCACGGCTTTGTCGTAGGTTTTGCCGGGGCGCTGGCCAACTATGACGTTGAAACCGTTGTCGCGCAGGTTCAGGCTCTGGCCCGGACCCTGGACGCCGTATCCGAGAACGGCTATTGTTTCGCCGGCGAGCACTTCGCGGGCTTTATCGAGAGTAAATTCTTCGCGGGTGACGACGGTTTCTTCAACGCCGCCGAAGTTCATTTTTGCCATATTATCAAAGATTTAGGTTTTTCCATTCTATTTGTGCCTCGAGGAGGCGTTCATTGCCCCTCACAATCTCGCAGGGCGTCTTTCCGGGATTGCTCTCATCGGTGCGGAGCAGTACTTCGTCGCCGAATCGGCTTTCGTGGCGGAACATCATGTCGAGACGTCTCACCGTGTGAGTGTCGTAGTGCTCAAGCGGCCAGTGGTTCAGGATAAGGGCAAGGTAGCGCACGGTGTTGACGTGGCGGTTGAAGTCGATGTCGCAGTAGCGGAAGGTGTAGCGCTCCTCGGTGGCGTTGCCGCCTATGGGAGTGAGGCGTCCTGCCGGGGCTATGGGACATTCGATGTCGCCGATGGGGAACGACGATTTTTCAAACGATTCGAGGTCGGCCATTGTGCGTGTGGAGAAGTCGATTGCCACCCATATGGTGCGCATATATCCCAGCACGGTACCGTCGGCTGCTGTCATGCGGAAGTTTCGCTGGCTGAAACGGCGGTTGTAGGCCTCGATCCACGTCGTGAGGGTGTACGCTTCGTTGATTTTCGGATAGCGGTACATTTCTATGCTCAGCCGGCTCAGCACCCAGCCCATGTTTTTCCTGATGAGAGCCGAGTAGCCCACGCCGATTGCGTTGGCGTGCTCGGTAGCCGTCTCTATGACCCGCTCCGCGACCAGTGTCAGCGGCATCAGTCCTTCGGCATCGCTTTCGCCGGCTGTAAGGACGTAGCTTCGCGACAGTTCAGTGGGGTAGTTCGCTTTCATTCTGACGTTTTGTTTGTTCTTCAAGAAAACGGTCGACGTATTCGATAGGCGATTTTGTGACACACACGCGGCCGCTGCGCACGAACTGGCGTATGTCGTAGCGCCGAAGCCGGTCGAACAGCGCTTCGGTCTCCCACGGGTGGCCTGTCTTTTCGATTACTGTGTACTCGGGTGTCATTTCGAGTATTCTGGCGCTGTGGTGGCGGATTATGTTCTCGAGGTCCTGTTCTTCGAGCAGACGCTCGGTCGATACCTTGTAGAGGGCAATTTCCTGATAGAGAATATCGTCGTCGGTAAGAAGATAGACCCTCAGGACATCGATGCGCTTTTCGATCTGTTTTACCACTTTTTCCATTGTCGGGCGGTCCGACCATGTGGTGAGCGTGAATTTATGCACGCCGGGAACCGACGAGATGCTGGCCGTCACGTCCTCGATGTTGAGGCAGCGGCGTGTGAAAATCACCG
>CABQCA010000135.1 GCA_902462525.1 uncultured Porphyromonadaceae bacterium
AAATGCTGCCAGGCTTACTTCGCATACGACTCCAAGAAATCGGGCGGCTTCACCTGCTCGCACCTCCGCTTCGGCGACAAGCCGATCCGCTCCACATATCTGGTAAACACTCCCAACTTCGTGGCCTGCCACGTTCAGGCTTACCTGAAGATGTACGACGTGACACGCGGTCTGCGCGACGGCGGCACATTCCTGCTCAACACCATCTGGGAAGGCGAGGAACTTGCCAAGAACCTCCCCAACAATGTGAAGCGCTACTTCGCACAGCACAACATCACCGTCTACTACATCAACGCCACCAAGATAGCTCAGGAAATCGGCCTTGGCAACCGCACCAACACCATTCTCCAGAGCGCTTTCTTCCGTATCACCGAGGTCATTCCCGTCGACCTTGCCATCGAACAGATGAAGAAGTTCATCGTCAAGAGCTACGGCAAGAAGGGCCAGGACGTTGTCGACAAAAACAACCAGGCCGTTGACCGCGGCGGCGAATACCACAAGCTCGACGTAGACCCCGCTTGGGCACAGCTCCCCGACGACGTCGAGGCCCCCAACAACGATCCCGCTTTCATCAACGAAATCGTGCGTCCCATCAATGCCCAGAACGGCGACCTGCTCAAGGTTTCCGACTTCAAGGCAAACCCCGACGGCACATGGCAGCAGGGCACCGCAGCATACGAAAAACGTGGCGTGGCCACCTTCGTTCCCGAATGGCTCGAAGAAAACTGTATCCAGTGCAACAAATGCGCCTATGTATGCCCCCACGCCACGATCCGCCCCTTCGTCCTCACCGACGCCGAGGCCGAGAAGGCTCCTTTCGGTGTGGCCGGCACAATCCCCGCGCTCGGTCCCTCGTTCAAGGGCATGCACTTCATTCAGGCAGTCGACGTTCTCGACTGTCTCGGCTGCGGCAACTGCGTTGACGTCTGCCCCGGCAAGAAGGGCGTGAAGGCTCTCCAGATGAAGCCCCTCCAGAGCCAGCTCGACAAGCAGGCCGACTGGACATACTGCGTAGAAAACGTAACTTCCAAGCAGGACCTCGTCGACATCACGGCAAACGTGAAGAACAGCCAGTTCGCCACTCCGCTCTTCGAATTCTCCGGCGCCTGCGCAGGTTGCGGCGAAACTCCCTACGTGAAGCTCATCTCGCAGCTCGTCGGCGACCATGAAATGATTGCCAACGCCACCGGCTGCTCCTCGATCTACTCGGGCTCCGTTCCTTCGACACCCTACACCACCAACGCCAAGGGCTACGGCCCCGCATGGGCCAACTCGCTCTTCGAGGACTTCGCCGAATTCGGCCTCGGCATGAAGATAGGCACCGAGAAAATCCGTGAGAAACTCGGCGTATTCATGCAGAAAGCTACCGAATGTCCCGACTGCTCCGCCGAAATCAAGGCCCTCGCCGCCAAGTGGCTCGAAGCGCCCCACAGCGTAGCCGCAACACGCGAAGTCTACGAACAGCTCGTGCCTCTGTGCGAAGCATGCGCCTGCGACACCTGCAAGGCCATCCTCGAACTCAAATCGTTCATCGTGGCACGCTCGCAGTGGATCATCGCCGGCGACGGCGCCGCCTACGACATCGGCTTCGGCGGCCTCGACCATGTGCTCGCATCGGGCAAGAACGTCAATGTTCTCGTTGTCGACACCGAAGTTTATTCCAACACAGGCGGCCAGTCGTCGAAAGCCACACCGCTCGGCGCTATCGCCAAGTTTGCATCGGCAGGCAAGCGCATCCGCAAGAAAGACCTCGGACTCATCGCCACTACCTACGGCTACGTTTACGTCGCTCAGGTTGCCATGGGCGCCGACCAGGCCCAGACACTCAAGGCTATCCGCGAAGCCGAGGCCTACGACGGCCCATCGCTCATCATAGCCTACGCTCCATGTATCAACCACGGCATCAAGGCCGGCATGGGTCACTCGCAGGCCGAAGAAGCCCGCGCTGTCGAGTGCGGCTACTGGCACCTGTGGCGCTACAACCCCGACGTCGAAGCCAAGGGCGGAAATCCTTTCACCCTCGACAGCAAGGCTCCCGACTGGGATAAGTTCAACGACTTCCTCCTCGGCGAAGTACGCTACGCCACCGTTCAGAAACAGTACCCCGCCGAAGCAGCCGAGCTCTTCGCCGCTGCAAAGGCCAACGCACAGTGGCGCTACAACAACTACGTGCGCCTCTCGCAGCAGAGCTGGGGCACCGATCCGCTGATCGAGCCCCTCGAAAAGCACAACGAACAGCTCTGATTCCCCTGACAGTCAATTAACAGCAAGCCCGGACCATTACGGCCCGGGCTCGTTTTACATATCAGGACTCACTTTCACTGACCAACAAGCTTCTGTTCGATGGACTGAAGAAGTTTGAACTGAGCCCGTGCTCGGACAAGGTTATGGTCGGCATATGCCGTGCGGTAGTAGGTGTCGCCGCTGAGATAATCGGTCAGAAACCGCACAGTCTGCATATAGGCGAACCGCTCTGCGGCATACGGCAGATTGGAAATCTCCACATCAGTCAGAAACCCCGATGCGCTCTCCAGATAGCCCTCCCGGAAAGCCCGGTATATATCAAGGTCGAACTCCACGCGATCAAGATTACGGTCGTCCTCATCGCCCTTGTTTGCCGCTGTACGCAGAAAGTCGCCGAAGTCCGAAAACACAAACGACGGCATCACCGTGTCGAGATCTATCACACAAAGGACTTCGCCGGTACGGTCGAAAAGCATGTTGCTGATTTTTGTATCGCAATGGCATATCCGTTTAGGAAGCCTCCCTTCACGGTACAGCCGCTCAGCCAGAGTGGCTCGTTCAGCCCTTTTCTCAAGCTCACCGACCAAAGGCAGCACGCCCTTCAGCCGGCCCGCCACATCGGCGGCCATAGCCTCGTCGAGCTGACGGAGCCGCAATTCCATGTTGTGGAAATCGGGAATACTTTCGCCTATGCCGCCGTCGATATCGCTGAGCATTTCCTGAAAGCGGCCGAAGGCCACACCGGCATGACGGGCATTCTCCGGTGTCACGGATTCGCGTGTCTCCGCACCTTCGATCATCACCATCACACGCCAGTAGCTGTCGCCGTCCTTAACATAAGTCCTGTCTGAATCCGTGGTCCGGAGCAGCGTCACCACCTTACGGTCAATGTCCGTCTCACCGCGCGACTCAAGCTTGGCCCGTATATGGGCCGTCACTTTCTCGATATTCCGCTGGAGGAGGTCTACATCGCGGAACACGTTATGGTTGATGCGCTGCAGTATATAAGGCCGGCCGGTGAGCAGGTCCACAGCCTTGAAGGTATCATTTATATGGCCGTTTCCCACAGGTTCTATCCGGCCCGCATCGGCCTCGATTCCGAACCGGCGCAAAATTTCGTCCTTTCTCATCGCTTCTTTTTATTGTTTTTCTTAGCGCCGCTTTCAGCAGCCCGGGCTTTCAGAGCCGCTGTAAACGCCTCGGCTTTTGCAAGCGACTCACGCTCCTGTTCTTTGCCGGCAAAGGCATGGCGGTAACCCTTGGTACGGTTCCAGTCGCCGCGTGTGAAGTCGGGCATACTCACCGGTGCGCTGTTATTGTCCATCGAAAGCGAGCCCAGCTCCGCCAGCGAACACCACTCGGCAAGGTCGTAGACATCCATATCGAGCGGAAGACCGTTCTGAAGGCAATAAATCAGACGGCTGTCCATGATGAAATCCATACCGCCGTGGCCACCTACCTCTTTGGCTGTCTCGCCGTATTTTATAAGGATAGGGTGGCGATATTTCTGCTCAAGAGCCTTTTGTTCGTTCTCGGGCAGGAACGTGTGCGCCGACAGATTCTCGATGTCGGCCTTCACTCCTGCGTCGGCAAGCTGCTGTCGGCCTATGGCATAGCCCTCTACAGGATACTTGTTGGCAAAACCGCGGGTGCCAGTCAGCTGATAAAGGCGATTGTAAGGCTGCGGTGTCATCACATTGTGCTGAATTTCTATCACCTTGCCGTTTTCCGTGCGGATTAAGGTAGTAGTATGGTCGCCGTTACGGAAACTGTCGCAGACAGAGTCGGCCATCTCCCTGACAAGTTCACGCCCGTTGAACGAACGGGTGTCCATTGCCACCAGAGTCTTCATGCGGTCGCCGCGATGTATGTCCATGGCCTGAGCCACGGGGCCGAGGCCGTGGGTGGGATACACGTCGC
The DNA here is from genome assembly GCA_902462525.1 of uncultured Porphyromonadaceae bacterium. Taxonomy (GTDB): domain Bacteria; phylum Bacteroidota; class Bacteroidia; order Bacteroidales; family Muribaculaceae; genus CAG-873. The sequence continues at coordinate 4,165 of CABQCA010000135.1, forward strand.
CGCGATGACGCATGTTATAGTCCAGACGCCAGCCCAGGCGGTCGTCAGGTCCTTTCTTCCAGTATTGTTTCCAATAGGGAGTAAGGTCATGGATATAAGCGCCCTGCGCCCGCACGATATCGCCGAAAACGCCCTGCTGTGCCATGTTGAGTGTATTCATCTCAAACCAGTAGTAGCAGCAGTTCTCGAGAATCATGCAGTGTTTCTGCGTGCGCTCGCTCAAATCCACCAGCTCCCAGCAATCTTTCAAAGTCATTGCCGAAGGCACCTCGATAGCCACGTTCTTGCCGTTTTCCAGAGCACATCTGGCAATAGGCACATGGTGCAGCCAGTCGGCGGCGATGTATACAAGGTCTATATCGGGTCGACCGCATAGTTCCTTGTAACCGTCCTCGCCCGAATATACCGCGGCCTGAGGCATTGATGCTGCAATTAGATATTTCTGGCAACTGTCGGCACGGGCCTCCTCATAGTCACACAGCGCCTTTATCTCGACACCGGGGATATGCGTAAACCGCTTTACGGCGCCCGGACCTCTCATTCCGAGACCCACAAAACCGACACGAACAGATTCCATCGGAGGAAGGGCCAGTCCGAGAACACTTTGCTGACCTGGCTGGCGATCGGGTGTCTCTACTTCAATTGTGCCTTTGTTCCAGTGCCATTCGGTGCCGTACTGATTTACTTCGGCACTGACCGGGATACACGACACAGCCGGAACCAGCACTGCCGCCGCGGCCATGACAATTTTGCTAAACCTTTTCATAATAAGTTGATTTGTATGATAATTGTTATTGCAAATTTAAGCATTAATTTCAGAATTAAGGCTATAAGTCGTCGAAGATCTGCCTGATAATTGAGTGCATACTCTTTTTTTTACTGAAAATGAGTAATTTTGCCGAATGAATAAGATCGTTTATATATTGGCGGCTATGTCATGCGCAGGCTGCGTGAACTCCGGTCCGCAACAACCGGCCCCCCTGCCCGACAGCGAAGTGGCCGTCTTTCGCGAAGCGGCAATAAAAATGTCGGAGTATGTTGTCCTCGAAGATTCGGCCTACCGGCTGACCATCGACAAAGAAAAAGCACTCCGGTTGGGTGTTCCCGAGAAATACTACCACCGCATGAAGCAGGAGCTGGAATACACCAACTACCTCGTACGCGAAGAATACAACAAGAAAGGCATTCCCATCGAAATGCCCGAATATAAAATCGATACAATCACCGGTAACACGCCCGATGAGCAGGAACAGAATATGCCTCAGTCCTCTATAGAGCGTGCGGCACGACGGTAGGCGTCGGCGGCGCGCTCCTCGTAGTTGCGGCATCGGCGCATGGCATCGGCAGCCTTGTCGGCGGCCCGGGCCGCACGTTTCTGATAGTCGAGTGCAAGGTCTTCCTTGCCGCGGCGCCGGTAGCTGTCGGCCTCGCGGGAATAACGCCCGGCTTCACGATTGTATCTCTCGGCTTCGTTGCGGCAGTTTTCGGCCTGTCGCGCATAGCCGTTGCCGTCGCTGACAAGCGACCGCACCCGCGAGTAACGGTAATCGACAGCATAAGCCGCCGGAGCGCACACTGCGGCGCAGGCCATAGCAAGCACAAGCGCCGGCACTACAAATCGTATCCTCATATCCGTCAGTTTTTTTCGCAAATATAATGAAAAAGCCCGGAAACGACTCCGGGCTTTGCTACAATCCGATGAAAAGAACTGTTATTTCGAGACGATCGCTTCAGTGTCGCGGGCTATCATGAGTTCTTCGTCGGTGGGAATTACACATACTTTCACACGCGAAGAGGCCGACGAGATGACGGCATCGACTCCGCGGACGGTGGCGTTGACAGCCTTGTCGATTTCCACGCCCATGAAGCCGAGAGTCTCGCACACATCGGCACGGAGGCCGGCCTGGTTCTCGCCCACGCCTCCGGTGAAGACGATGATGTCGACGCCGCCCATTTCGGCTGCGTATGCTCCGATGTACTTGGTAATGCGGAGCATGTACATGTCAAGGGCCAGACGGGCACGCTCGTTGCCTTCAGCGATAGCGGCTTCGATTTCGCGCATGTCGTTGCTCACACCGCTCACACCGAGCACGCCGCTCTCCTTGTTGATGATGTTCTGGAGTTCGGCAGCGCTCAGGCCATGCTTTGTCATCAGGAAAGTGAGGGCCCCGGGGTCGATGTCGCCCACGCGTGTACCCATCATCAGGCCTTCGACAGGTGTGAGGCCCATCGAGGTGTCGACACAGCGGCCGCCGTCGACAGCCGCCATCGATGCGCCGTT
>CABQCA010000136.1 GCA_902462525.1 uncultured Porphyromonadaceae bacterium
TCACAGCCCTCGGGACCGCGTCACCAGCAGCCGCAGCAGCGCCGCGACCCGCGCCAGGCCAAGCAAGCCCCCAACAACATCAACGAGCACATCCGCGCCCGCGAAGTGCGTCTGGTCGGCGACAATGTAACGCCGGGCATCTACTCCATCCAGGAAGCCCGCCGCATAGCCGACGAGCTCGAGCTTGACCTGGTAGAAATTTCGCCAAATGCCGAGCCCCCTGTATGCAAGGTACTCGACTATCAGAAGTTCCTCTATCAGCAGAAGAAAAAAGCCAAGGAAATAAAAGCCAAGGCCGCCAAAGTTGTCGTAAAGGAAATCCGGTTCGGACCGCAGACCGACGACCACGACTACAACTTCAAGCTCAAACATGCCATCGGATTCCTTCAGGAAGGCGCCAAGGTAAAAGCCTATGTCTTCTTCAAAGGCCGCTCAATCCTCTTCAAAGAGCAGGGCGAAGTACTGCTTCTGCGCTTTGCCAACGACCTTGAGGACTACGGCAAAGTCGAGCAGATGCCTATCCTCGAAGGAAAACGAATGACAATCATGATTTCGCCTAAGAAAAAATGAAAAATCGCGCCACGGGTTGGCGCACAAATTATAAATCACTCTAATAAACAGACAAATGCCCAAGATTAAGACTAACTCCGGTGCCAAAAAGAGGTTCGCCCTTACCGGATCAGGAAAAATCAAGAGAAAACACGCTTTCAAGAGCCACATCTTGACAAAGAAGACCAAAAAGCAGAAACGCAACCTCACCCACTTCGGTACCGTTGCCCGTGTCGACGTTTCTAACGTAAAAGCCCTGCTCGGTCTCAAATAAAGAGTTTTCTCCCGACACTACAATCGCAATTCGTGATTTTATAATTCATTATTAACCGAATGCTCAGCTCTAAGCACCGCCAGGCGGCGGACGCTGACGTTCAAAAAATCATCTGAAAAAAATGCCAAGATCAGTCAACCACGTTGCATCGCGCGCACGCCGCAAGAAAATCCTCAAACTCACCCGTGGCTATTTCGGCTGCCGCCGCAATGTATGGACCGTTGCTAAAAACACCTGGGAAAAAGGTCTTACCTACGCCTATCGCGACCGCAAGGACAAGAAGGCTAACATGCGTGCCATCTGGATTCAGCGTATCAACGCCGCCGCACGTCTTCATGACCTGAGCTACTCCAAACTCATGGGCCTTATCCACAAAAGCGGTATCGAAATGAACCGCAAAGTTCTTGCCGACCTCGCTCTCAACAACCCCGCCGCTTTCGCCGCAGTTGTTGAAAAAGTAAAGAACGCATAAGCCGACTACCGGCTCCCGACAGAAACAGCGACCCTCCCGGCCGCTGTTTTTTTGTACGTCTCAGACTGAAGCGCAAAATTTGAACTGTGAATTAATTTCCTGACAGCCCAACAGGCCGTCAGCTTAAAAAAATTTGTGCAGTATCACTTTTTTCGCTAATTTCGCCTCAAGAATACGCCAGTCCATGCCGGTCAAAACACCAACATCGTTTACAGCTTCCCATAACAACAGTTTACCAATAGGCAACCGGAATGCGACACATCATTCTTTACATACGGTTTGTATAACTTCTATATGATAAAATCCATACTCAGCATATTATCCGCCACCGCACTTATCGCTATGTCAGCGGCAAGCGTCCGGGCTTCCGAAAATATTCTTGGCATCGACGGCGAGCAATCGACATCGGTAGGCATCTACATCAAGGACCTCTGCAGCGGCAAAGTAATCATCGACCATAACTCTCAGATGGCTCTCACACCGGCAAGCGTGATGAAAGCCATCACTACCGCATCTGCGCTGTCGGTACGGGGCGACGACTACACCTTCGCCACCCCCGTGCTGCTGCGTGGCCGTGCCGAAGGCAGCACATGGCACGGCGACATCGTGGTGCGCACATGCGCCGACCCGACCATCGAAAGCGAGAACTTCAAAAGTCGCCTCGGCTTCTGCGACTCCATTGCCGCGGCTGTCAAAAAAGCCGGAATCACCTCTGTCACAGGCCGCATAGTTGTTGAAGAACCACTGCGCGACGCCGGTCCTATAGCACAGTGGGAAATCGAAGACGTAGCGTGGCCATACGGCGCCGGACTGTTTGGCATGAACTGGCGCGACAACACCTTCCGTCTGTGGCCGGCCACGGGCAAAACCGAGCCGGAAGTGCCCGGTCTCGACGTGGATCTGGTTCGTTCTCCGAGCGGCAACGACCTCGTACGCGGCATAGGCAGTAACCGCCTCATCGTGTATGCCCGAAGCACCACCGACCGCAAATGGTGCGTAAGCACATCAATGCCCGATCCGGCAGCGGTGTTCGCCCTAGAACTCAAGAAAACGCTCAAAAAGAAAGGTATCGCTCTAAACGAAAAAAAGAACGCTGCCGGCGAGACTCCTAAGGAACGGACCGTATACACCCACCGTTCGGCGCCCTTCGGAGAAATAATGCGCAGCCTCATGGTGCGCAGCGATAACCTGTTTGCCGAGGGTATACTGCGTTCTATCAGCCCGCAGTCATCACGAAAAGATGTAATCAAGCGCGAAAAGGAGCTATGGGCCACTCGCGGAATCAACACAAAATATACCATCATTAACGACGGCAGCGGACTCACACGAGGCAACCGTCTGTCGGCCCGCTTCATAGGTGATGTTCTCGAATGGATGGCAAAGTCGGAAATGGCCGACACCTACGCCTCATTCTTTCCTCGCGCCGGCAAGGAAGGCACTCTGCGCGGATTCCTCGCCAAATCGACGCTCAAAGGTCAGATAGCGCTCAAGACAGGAAGCGTAAGCGCCGTTCAGGCATACGCCGGCTATAAGCTCGATGCCGACGGCAAACCGACACACATCATTGTCATTCTCGTCAACGGATTTTTCTGTCCCCGCCGCCAGGTACGTGAAGGAGCTGAAAATCTTCTTATCAACACATTTGCAAAATGACTGACATAGACAAACTCATAAGGCTCAATGTAGAACTCGAAGGTCTGCTGAAAGTACTCGCCGACCGCAACAGCATCGACGCCCGTTCACTATTATCCGAGAAATACAGAGAGTACACCGAAGCCTTCGAACGGCTCCTTGCACAAGGCGAAGAACTCGCCGAAGAGGCGCACGCCGTCGAAGTCAAAGACCAGGAGGCTGTCGACAGCGAAATCCCCGACGAAACCGCCGCTATGGAAAGGCGGTTTTCAACCGCCGGCCCGGCGGAAGATAGCGACGTTCCGCTTTACGAAACAACCGATGATGCTGCAGACCGGCGGTTAGAAACCGCCTCTCCACAGGACAACACTTCCGTTCTCGATGCCTTCTCTGCAGCCGACCGCGACCGTTTCCGCCGTGAACTCTTTAACAGCGACGAAGACGACATGAACGACACTGTGGCCCTGATTGCCCACATGCCCTCTTACGAAGAAGCCGCCGACTACCTCACAAACGATCTTCTGTGGGACAGCCGCAATGCCGCCGTAGTCGATTTTCTCGCCATTCTGAAAGCAAACATGCACTCCTGAACCATGAGTACCGGCAGACTTAGCATAGTGCCTACTCCGGTAGGAAACATGGACGACATGACACCTCGCGCCATCGAGGTCCTGCGCTCGGCATCGCTGATTCTTGCCGAAGACACCCGTACGTCGGGCGTACTGATGCGTCGCTTCGACATCAGAACTCCCATGGCAAGTCATCACAAATACAATGAGCACAATGATTTAGGTCCTATTCTCGACCGTATCGCCGCAGGCGAGCACATTGCCCTCGTATCCGACGCAGGAACACCCGGCATATCCGACCCCGGATTCATGCTCGCACGCGAATGCCGGCGCCGGGGGCTGCCCGTAGAGACTCTGCCCGGAGCGACAGCCTTCGTTCCGGCTCTCGTAAGTTCAGGATTGCCTTGCAACCGCTTCTTTTTCGAAGGGTTTTTACCTGTGAAAAAAGGCCGATCCACACGCCTGGCCTACCTTGCCGCACTGGAGGAGACATTCATCATCTACGAATCGCCGCTCCGCCTTGCCGGGACCCTCGCGGACCTTGCCGCCGCCTGCGGCAACGAACGCCCTGCCGCCGTAGTCCGCGAAATATCCAAACTGCACGAAACTCTTGTACGCGACACTCTCGGGCAACTCACCCAATACTACAGCGAGAACCAAGCACGCGGAGAAATTGTTATAGTAATTGGCGGCAACAGGCACAACGACACCGAGCCGCGCCGCCACAAAAACAAATATCGTCAAGATTCCGAATGTGAAACAGATTCAAACAACTGAACTATGAAAAAAATCATCACACTTGCACTTGCGGCAGTGCTAATTGCATCGTCGTCGTGCTCGAACAAAGCGAAAGAAGAACTTGAACAGCAGCAGGCCCTAAACGAAGCAACCAACGAAGAACTCCGTTCGGCCGTTGCCGACCGCGATAACCTTCTCGGCCTTGTCAATGAAATATCCTCCGGTCTGGAACAGATAAAACAACTCGAAAATATCCTCACCGTCAACGGCGCCAGCGAAACGCCCGGACAACGCGAACAGATACAGGCCGATATCGCCGCTATCCAGAAAAGCCTTCAGGAACGCCGCGAACGCCTTGCCGAACTCGAGAAAAAACTCAGCAGTTCGAGCCTGACAAACAAAAATCTACGCAACACTATTGTATCTCTCCAGCAGCAAATCGAATCGCAGACCAGCGAAATCGAGAATCTTAAAAGCAACCTCGGCGAGGCAAAAGCGAACATCGAGAACCTCACCACTCAGGTCGACTCGCTCCACACCACTGTGACCGACATCACAGCTCAGCGCGACTCGACAAGCACAGCAAACGAAGAACTCACCAGCGAGCTCAACACCTGCTACTATGCCATCGGCAACAAGTCGGAACTCAAGGAAAACCGCATAATCGAAACCGGCTTCCTGCGCAAAACCAAAATCATGGAAGGCGAATTCGACCAGAATTTCTTTACCCGTGCCGACAAGCGGACTCTAACACAGATCGACCTCAATTCATCGAAGGCTGAGGTCCTCACCAACCAGCCTGCGGGCTCCTACACCATCGAGGACGTAAACGGCCACAAAGTGCTCCGAATCACCAACCCGGCCCGTTTCTGGTCGCTCACCAACTATCTCGTCATCAAAATCGACTGACCCTTTATCTGAAAAATAATATAGCCCTCGACCGCTTTTTTCTGCAGCCGAGGGCTTTTTTTATGAGTTCTGGAGTGGTCAGAGCGACCACTCGACGCCGTCCTTGGTGTCTTTTACCGTAAAGCCGATTTCGGCCATGCGGTTGCGGATAAGGTCGGAAGTGGCCCAGTCCTTGCGGGCCTTGGCTTCGGCGCGAATCTGCAGCAGCAGGTCGACGGCCTCGTTGTAGGGCTTGAGATCGGTGCCTCCGGCTGCTGTGGCGCCTTCGGGCACTATGCCGAGGATTTCGACAAGGAAAGTGTCGAAGAAGGCTTTGAGGGCGTCGATGTCGGCCTGCGTGGCGCTGGCGGTGTGGTCGTTCACCTGATTTACCATGCGCACGGCATCGAACAGGACCCCGATCAGCACCGGCGTATTGAAATCATCGTCGAGTGCTTCGTAGGCCCGCTCCGTGAGCCTGCCGATACCTTCGAGGGTCGATTTGTCGGAGGCTTTGAGGTCGCGGAGACGACGATAGCCGTCGTTCATACGTGCCAGTGCCTTCTCAGCGCCCTGAAGAGCTTCGTTGCTGAAGTCGACTGTACCGCGGTAGTGAGCCTGGAGAATGAAGAAACGGATAGTCATCGGCGAATAAGCCTGCTCAAGCAGCGGATGCGAGCCGGTGAAGAATTCGTCGAGGGTAATGAAATTGCCCAGCGACTTGCCCATCTTCTTGCCGTTGATGGTTATCATGTTGTTGTGCATCCAGTAACGCACGGTGGGTTCGCCGTTGTGGGCCACCGACTGCGCTATCTCACATTCGTGATGAGGGAACTTGAGATCCATGCCTCCGCCGTGAATGTCGAAATGCTGGCCGAGATATTTCTCCGACATTGTGGAACATTCGAGATGCCAGCCCGGGAAGCCTTCGCTCCATGGCGAAGGCCAGTGCATGATATGCTCGGGCGCGGCCTTCTTCCAGAGGGCGAAGTCGGTCGGATTGTGTTTTTCCTCCTGACCGTCGAGCGCGCGCGTAGTAGCGAGAAGTTCGTCGATATTACGTCCGGAGAGACGGCCATAGCCATAGTCGCGGTTGAATTTGGGCACATCGAAATACACCGAGCCTTCGCTCTCGTAGGCATATCCGCTGTCGAGAATCTTTTTGATATATTCTATCTGCTCGATAATATGGCCCGAAGCATGAGGCTCGATAGAAGGAGGCAGCACATTGAGAGCATCCATAGCCTTGTGATAGCGGAGCAGGTAGTGCTGCACCACTTCCATGGGCTCGAGCTGCTCGAGCCCATGGAAG
>CABQCA010000137.1 GCA_902462525.1 uncultured Porphyromonadaceae bacterium
CCGGAAGGCACACGCCTCCCGGGCTTTTTCTTTTTAGGCTGCCAGGCTTTTAGGCGGACGGGCTGACAGGCTGACAAGCTGTTGGGCTCCGGAGATTGTAGGAACGCAAAAATGCAATTGACTTGTAGATTCGGCGAGCAAAATTTGCAGGTTATTATAAGATATAAAAATAACGGCATCGGGTGGGCCCGATGCCGTTTATATAGGCAGTAATAGGATTATTTGTTGAGGGGGCAGGAAGTGCACTTGGCGGCGATTTCGGTGAAGAAGTCGTTGCCTTTGTTGTCTACGAGAATGAAGGCGGGGAAGTCTTCAACTTCGATTTTCCATATGGCTTCCATGCCGAGTTCGGGATATTCGAGGAGCTCTACTTTCTTGATTGAGTTTTGTGCGAGCACTGCAGCAGGGCCGCCGATGGAGCCGAGGTAGAATCCGCCGTGCTTGTGGCATGCGTCGGTAACGGCTTGCGAGCGGTTGCCTTTGGCGATCATTATCATGGAGCCTCCGGCAGCCTGGAACTGGTCGACATAGCTGTCCATACGTCCTGCTGTGGTGGGGCCGAATGATCCTGAGGGCATTCCGGCGGGAGTCTTTGCGGGGCCTGCGTAATAGATGGGGTGCTCTTTGAGGTACTGGGGCATTTCTTCGCCGCGGTCGAGGCGTTCTTTGATTTTGGCGTGTGCTATGTCGCGGCCAACGATGATTGTGCCGCGCAGCGACAGGCGTGTTGCCACGGGGTATTTGTCGAGTTCGGCGAGGACTTCAGCCATGGGACGGTTGAGGTCGATGTTCACAACCTTTCCTTCGCCTGCCTTGCGGTATTCTTCGGGAATGAGTTCGCCCGGGTTAGAGTCGAGTTTTTCGATCCAGAGTCCTTCGCGGTTGATTTTTGCCTTGACATTGCGGTCGGCTGAGCAGCTCACGCCCATACCGATGGGGCAGGAGGCGCCGTGACGGGGAAGACGTATCACCCGGATGTCGTGTGCGTAGTATTTACCGCCGAACTGAGCGCCGAGACCGAGGTCTTCGGCGGCCTTTTTGAGCGTGGCTTCGAGTTCGAGGTCGCGGAATGCGCGGCCGTATTCGTTGCCTGTTGTGGGAAGTGAGTCGAGGTATTTTACAGAGGCTTTCTTTACTACCTCGAGGTTCTTTTCGGCCGATGTTCCGCCGATGACGAATGCGATGTGGTAGGGCGGGCAGGCAGCTGTTCCGAGGGTGCGCATTTTCTCGATGAGGAAGGGCACGAGGCGGTTGGGATTGATCGTGGCCTTTGTTTCCTGATAGAGATAGGTCTTATTTGCCGAGCCGCCGCCTTTGGCAACGAAGAGGAAGTGGTATTCGTCGCCTTCGGTAGCGTGGATGTCGATTTGTGCGGGGAGGTTGCATCCGGTGTTCACTTCTTCGTACATCGTCAGTGGAGCGTTCTGGCTGTATCGCAGGTTGTCGGTGGTGTAGGTGAGGTACACGCCGTGCGATATTTTCTCTTCATCGTTGCATCCGGTGTACACATTCTGGCCTTTTGACGCGTGGCAGATGGCTGTGCCGGTATCCTGGCAGAAGGGAAGCTGGCCTTTGGCTGCCACTTCGGCGTTGCGGAGCATTGTGAGGGCTACGAATTTGTCGTTTTCGCTGGCTTCGGGGTCGGCGAGGATTTTGGCCACCATGAGGTTGTGTTCGCGGCGCAGCATGAAAGCGTTGTCGTGAGTAGCCTGACGTGTGAGCACGGTGAGAGCTTCGGGGTCTACGACAAGGAATTCGTGGCCGCCCCAGTTCTCTACGTGAACGTAGTCCGATGTAAGGTGATAGTACTCGGTAGTATCAGGTCCCAGAGGGAACATTTCCTGATAATGAAACGGTTTTGTTGCCATATAGTAATAGGGTGTGGATGTTTCGTAGCCACAAAAATAGCAAAATTCCGCTGACTCTCAAAATAAATTTGGATGCGCGGATGCTAAAAAATCGAGCCTCCGGAAGGACTGCTTCCGGAGGCTGTATGTTGTAGGAGTACGTGGCTTATTTATTTTACACGCTCGATGTAAGAGCCGTCGCGGGTGTCGACGCGTACTTTGTCGCCTATGTTGCAGAAGAGGGGCACACGGATTTCGGCGCCGGTCTCGAGTGTGGCGGGCTTGAGAGTGTTTGTGGCGGTGTCGCCTTTGATGCCCGGCTCGGTGTACTGGATTTCGAGTTCGGCCTTAACGGGCATTTCGGCGTAGAGCACTGTTTCGGTGGAGGCGTCGCGCACTACTTCGACAACGTCGCCTTCTTTCATGAAAGCGGCACCGGTGACGAGTTCCTTGTTGATGGGAATCTGTTCGTAGGTTTCCTGATCCATGAAGATGTCGTCGCCGCCTTCGGCGTAGAGGTACTGGTAGGGACGGCGTTCCACACGCACGTCTTCAAGCTTTTCGCCGATGTTGAAGCGGCGTTCGAGCACGCGGCCGTCGACCACGTTCTTGAGCTTGGTGCGCATGAATGTGTTGCCCTTGCCGGGTTTTACATGGAGGAATTCCACGCAGAAATAGAGGCTGCCATCCATGCGGATGCAGGTTCCGTTTTTGATATCCTGTGCGTTTATCATAAAAATATTATGGTGTGTTTGAATTGTCTGCTGTCTTCAGCGAGCGCAAAGGTAGTAATTTTTAGGCTTTTTTGCAATTTTCGGCCGCGTTATTTTTGTCGGGCTGTCAGGCCGGCCGGTGCCGCAATCGGTGTGTGATCGAGATGTAGGCTGCTGCCATGGCTATGTCGGTGAGGGCCCATGAGACGGGATAGACAAGCATGAGGTGCACGAATGTGCCTTCCGAACCGTGGAAGAACCACACCCACAGCAGACGCAGCACGCATGTGCCGAATACTGTGATGAGCGCCGGTGTGAGGGAATAGCCCAGGCCGCGCATCGATGAGCCGGCCATCTCGTAGTAACAGGCGATGAACTGGAACAGCAGCACGGTGACCATGCGTTCCGAGGCAAAGGCTATCACGGCCGGGTCGGTGGTGAAAACAGATATGGCACCATGCCGGAAGATGGTCAGCAGTATATTTAGTGCGGCCGTCGAGACCAGACTCATCGTCAGACCGATGGTGAATACGCGCCTGCAGCGGTCGAGGCGCCCTGCGCCGTAGTTCTGGCTGGTAAAGGCAACGGCGGTCTGGCCGAAGGCGTTCATCACGAAGTAGCAGTATACCTCGAAATTGATGGCCGTCGCCGAGCCTGCTGCGCCTTCTGCACCGAATGTGTTTATGGCCGACAGAATGAAGACATTCGAGAATGCGAACACTGTGCCCTGCAGCCCTGCCGGCAGGCCTATGCCCGAGATTTTGCTTATCTGCGCCGTCTGGGGCCGGCTGAAAATACAGCGGAGATCAAGGTGGATATCGCCTTTTTCGCGCATGAGAATGGCTGTGATGATTGCGGCGTTGACAATATTCGAAATCACGGTGCCGAGAGCTACGCCGGCCACTCCCATGCCAATTCCGGCTACGAACAGAAAATTGAGAGCCACGTTCACGGCACCCGCCGCTACGAGACTGTAGAAAGGCCTGCGAGTGTCGCCAACGCTGCGCAACACTGCGGCGCCGAAGTTGTAGAACACCATGAAAGGCATGCCGGCCGAGTACACCCGCAGATAGAGCACCGCCTGGTCGAGCACACGCTCAGGAGTGCCGAGCAGTTCGAGAATCGGCCGTGAGACGGCGAACCCGATGACAAACAGCATCAGGCCGCCGAAGAATCCCATCTGGGCCGTGGCTGCCACGGCGGCACGCACGCCTGCGCTGTTGCGCTGGCCGATACATTTGGCGATCACTACATTCACGCCTACGGCCAGTCCGATGAACATATTCACAATCAGGCTTATCACCGGGCCGTTGCTGCCAACGGCGGCGAGGGCGTCGCTGCCGGTGAAGCGGCCTGCCACAGCCACGTCGACCGAGTTGAACGACTGCTGGAGTATTCCACTGGCTATCAGTGGCAGGGCGAATAAAAACATAGGCCACGCAAGCGGCCCGGTCAGCATGTTGATTTTATCTGTTTTAGCCATCTTCTGATCAGCTTCGGATTTTCAGTATCTTGCGCACGGCAACCGGCGCTGTGAAGCAAGCTATGACAATGCCGGTGATGTCGGCTGCGAAGTCGGCCCATTCGGCATCTCGGTTTGTTGTGAGAGTGGCCTGGGCGATTTCGTCGAGGCCTCCGGCTACGATGCAGACCACGGCAATGATCGCCATCACTTTTCGGCTTATGTGTTGGTGGCGGTTTGTGCGCTGATAGTCGAAGACTATAGCTCCAGTAAGACCGCCGAACATGATGGCATGTATAAGTTTGTCGATGTGCGGAATAACACTTATCTCTATGTCGGGTGTCGGGTCTGACGACAGTGTGGCGTAGAGAATGACAATCACGCAAAGCGATGTCGGCCACCATCGGCGCACAAATTGTAGAATTTGGTCAGAAAGCGACATAATCCTGCGGAGTAAGAGAGGCACCGTTGTGCCAGAGTTCGAAAATGAGCTTGGAGCCGGAAGCCGTGTGGCCTATGCGCTGCGCGGCCGACACCTTGGCGCCTTTGGCTGTAAATACATCGGAGAGGCCCGAATAGACGCTCACAAAGTCGTTGGGGTGCTGGACAGTAACCACCGCCCGGCCGTCGGAATCGTAGAAGATACCTGTCACCGTGCCGCGGTAGACCGCCGCAACGGGAAGGATTCCGGGCTGCGATGCCGTGACACCGCCGGCAGTCAGAGGTGTTACCGTGGCAGTCGACGGCACCGGCGATGCGAAAATCATGCCTTCTGCTGCAATAGGAGCAAGCACCGAGAGGTTGAAACGCTCTTCGGCTTCGTAGCGCTCTACGAAAGTCCGTTCGGCATCTCCGGCCGTCAGCAGAGTGTCGGCAGCGGCTACGGTACTCTCTGATGGTGCTATAGAGTCGGCCTCGCCTTTCATAATAGCTGTCACAGAGCCTATATATGCCTCGTTGGCGCGGGCTGCCTGCTCGAGCGAGTCGAGTTTCAGAGCTGTTTCGAGATAGCGGGCCCGAACATCTCCCTTGAGGGTTCCCGGCACAAGAAGTCGCAGGGGAGTGAAAGCTATCACTACCCATATAAGTGCTGCAACGGCCATAATGGCTGCTGATGAGGCTATTATGACTTTGGCCCGGGTCATGCGCACCGACCATATCCTGTTGAAGGTATTTTCCTTTATGAAGTCGAGGCGGAAACGCGCCGGATTTTTGTACGAGCTGTGCTTTTTCATATACAGTGCAAAAATAGCGATTTTTTTGCTGCAAAGTGCAATTTTTTCCGCTGAAGTGTTGCATGGTTCATAAAAATGCCCTACCTTTGCAGTGCTTTTACAAATGGTGCCCTTAGCTCAGCTGGTTAGAGTGTCGGATTGTGGTTCCGAAGGTCGTGGGTTCGAGCCCCACCGGGCACCCTGCTCTAAACCGACCGATTTTACTTCGGTCGGTTTTTTTATAATCTGACATGAAACTATCGGAATACGAGAATATTAAAGATTTGCTCGATGTTCTTGCCGCCCGCTATAACACCAAGGCTTTCGTGGCCGACGACCCTGTGCAGTTTGCGCGCCGGTTCTCCGACCAGCGCGATGCCGAGATTGCTTCTCTGCTTGTTTCGTCGATAGCATGGGGCAAGCGCAGCATGATTCTGCGAAATGCCGACCGCATGCTCGGCCTTCTCGACGGTGAGCCTTACCGCTTTGTGGCCGGAGGCGATATTGACAGCATAGGAGAAGGAAACATTCACCGCACATTTTTCGGACGTCATCTGCGCTACTATCTGCGCGGTCTTCGTCTTGTCTATAATAAATACGGTTCGCTCGAAGGTTTCGCAAAAGCTGTCGGCGCTTCCGATGATGCTTTTCCGGCATGGCGCATCGCCGACGGGCTGAACGCAGCGTTCGCCGAGGCGAATGCCGGCTGTCCTCTCGACGGACCTAACCGCTGCATACCGGCCACGCCCGGCACATCGGCTCTCAAACGTTTGAACATGGCTCTGCGATGGCTTGTGCGAAACGACGGCATCGTCGACCTCGGCATGTGGACAGTGCTCCGGCCTTCGCAGCTGTTTATTCCTCTCGATGTTCATTCAGGCAACACAGCGCGTGCACTCGGTCTGCTGGAGCGTCGCCAGAACGACCGTCGTGCCGTTGTCGAACTAACCGAAAATCTGCGGCGTTATAATGCCGACGATCCCGTGCTTTACGACTTTGCCCTTTTCGGTGCAGGTGTGTCCGGCGATGGTGTCTAAATCTTAACATAAGCCAAAAGTAAACATACTCTAAGAGTATGTTTACTTTTAACTTTATGAAATCTTTAGAGGCTTTTTCGGCCTGTTT
>CABQCA010000138.1 GCA_902462525.1 uncultured Porphyromonadaceae bacterium
GATTAACAGAGAATCTACCGTATGCTTTACTACCTTTTCAATATCCTGCAGGAATCCGGCTTTCCCGGGGCGCGGCTGATGAACTACATCACCTTCCGCTCGGGTGCCGCGTTCGTGCTTGCGCTGCTGCTTGCCGTATTCGTCGGCATCAAGATAATCCACCGTCTTCAGAAAATGCAGATCGGCGAAATAGTCCGCGACCTCAGTCTCGAAGGTCAGATGAAGAAAACGGGCACGCCCACCATGGGCGGCGTCATCATCATTCTGTCGATAGTGCTGCCGTGCCTGCTTGTGGGCAATCTCACCAATGTGTACATGCTCCTGATGCTGCTTGCCACTGTCTGGCTCGGCTCAATAGGCTTCGTCGACGACTACATGAAACTTCGCAAACACAACAAGGACGGCATAAAGGGCAAATACAAAATCATCGGTCAGATCGGCATAGCCCTTATTGTGGCCGGAGTGATGTACGGCAACCCCGACATTGTGCTGGTGGAAAACAACGAAATAATAAGCAGCGAAACCAACCGTGTGGAAGAAGTGGTGTACGGCAACGAAGTAAAAAAATCGCCCCAGACCACCATTCCTTTCGTTAAGAACAACAATTTCAACTACTCGTGGCTCACGGCATGGGCAGGCGACTACGCCGATACTCTGGGCTGGGTTGTGTTCTTCCTCATCACGGTATTCCTTGTCACGGCCACAAGCAACGGCGCCAACCTCAACGACGGTCTCGACGGCATGACCGCCGGCCTGTCGGCGATAGCAGGCGTGGCTCTGGCGGTGATGGCCTATCTGGGAGGGCACCTCATCTACTCGTCATACCTTAATATAATGTATGTGCCGGGCAGTGAGGAACTTGTAGTGTACATGGCGGCCTTCGTCGGCGCGCTCATAGGCTTCCTGTGGTACAACGCCTCGCCTGCACAGGTATTTATGGGCGACACCGGCAGCCTCATGCTGGGCGGAGTAATAGCCATTTTCGCTATCCTCATTCACAAGGAACTGCTTCTGCCTGTGCTATGCGCGCTGTTCTACATCGAAGACCTTTCGGTAATCCTTCAGGTGGCATATTTCAAAAAAACAGGCGGACGGCGTATCTTCAAGATGACACCTCTGCACCATCACTTCCAGAAAGACGGCAACGCCGGTATCGATGCTCTGATACAGCGGCCTCTCCGCGCCATTCCCGAGTCGAAAATCGTGACCCGCTTCTGGATTATAGGCATCATTCTTGCCGCCGTAACATTTGTAACCCTTAAGATTAGATAAGAGGAGTTTTGTTAGAGTTTATAAAGTGTATAAAGTTGAAAAAGTTAAGATAATAGTTTTCAGGGGCGAGGAGCGAGGGCCCGTCAGCCCGTCAGCCTAACCTCCTAACCTCCTAACAGCCTAACTTCCTAATCTCCTAACTTCCTAAACCGATGGACAGTAAAAAACGTCTTGTAGTGCTCGGCGCCGGCGAAAGCGGCACCGGAGCCGCTATTCTGGCAAAAGACAAAGGCTTCGATGTATTTCTGAGCGATTCGGGCCGCATAGCGCCCAAATACCGCGATATTCTCGTAACCGAAGACATCGCATTCGAAGACGGAGAACACACCATGGAACGTGTTCTTGCCGCCGATGAAATCGTGAAAAGCCCCGGCATACCGCTCGATGCTCCGGTCATCAAGGCTGCGATAGCAAAAAACATTCACATAATCAGCGAGATAGAGTTTGCCGGCCGCTACACCGACTCGAAAATGGTGTGCATCACCGGCAGCAACGGCAAAACGACCACCACGATGCTCATACACCACATTCTCACCGGTGCGGGCATCGACGCCGGCCTCGCCGGCAACGTGGGCCACAGCCTCGCCTATCAGGTGGCGCGCGCACCGCACCCCGTCTACGTAGTGGAACTCAGCTCATTCCAGCTCGACAACATGTACGACTTCAAGGCCAACATCGCCGTGCTGCTCAACATAACCCCCGATCACCTCGACCGCTATGACCACCTGATGCAGAACTATATAAACGCTAAGTTCCGTATTCTCCAGAACATGACACCTCAGGATATGTTCATCTTCTGGAAAGACGATCCCGTGATCACGGCCCAGCTGGCACGCATCACCACCGAGGCGCACCGCCTGCCATTCTCGGAACACAAAGAGGACGGCTCGGCAGCATACATCGACGCCGAAAATGAACTGATTTTCAACACTCCCGGCACATCGATGGCCATGCCGCGCGCCGACCTGGCCCTCAATGGTCTCCACAACGTGTTCAACTCCATGGCCGCCGGCCTGTCGGCATGCGCTCTGGAGATACGCAAGGAGGACATACGCCGCGCTCTGGAAGACTTCACCGGCGTCGAGCACCGTCTCGAAGCGGTGTGCGACATCGGCGGCGTACACTACATCAACGACTCCAAGGCCACAAATGTGAATTCGTGCTGGTATGCGCTCGAAGCGATGACAACTCCGACCGTCCTCATTCTCGGTGGAAAGGACAAGGGCAACGACTACTCCGAAATCCTGCCGCTGGTCAAGGAGAAAGTGACTGCCATCGTGGCCATGGGTGCGGACAACAAGAAAATAATCGATTTCTTCACCCCGCATGTAGGGCACATAGCCGACACACACAGCCTCACCGACGCCATCGATGCCTGCCGCGGATTCGCACGGCCCGGCGACACAGTCCTTCTGTCGCCCTGCTGCGCCAGTTTCGACCTCTTCAAAAGCTATGAGGACCGTGGGCGACAGTTCAAGGACGCCGTCCGTGCGCTGAAATAAATCAAAAGTAACTGTAGGGGCGCAAAATATTGCGCCCCTACAAAACACCTCCAAGACAACAAATAACCCTAAAAAAACGATCTGACGATGGATTCTCTCGCCTCTCTCGAAATTCCGGTTGAAAAAACCGACAGCAAAATCCGCGTACGCACCGACCATCACCTGTGGGGTACATATATTCTGCTGGTAATCATAGCGATAATCGAACTGTTCTCAGCTTCTATCCAGGAAGTTACGGACGGCAACATCTTCATGCCCATCATGCGCCACGGAGCCTTTCTGCTCGGCGGACTCATTTGCATGATAGTACTCCAGAAAATCCACTACCGCTACATCTACGGCCTCATACCGATCTATGTTGTTTTCAGTATCGGCATCATGGTTGTGGTGCTTCTGTGGGGTGTGGAAGTAAACGGCGCCAGGCGCGCCGTCACCATCGGAGGCACCATGCTGCTTCCGGCCGAATTCATGAAACTCGCGGCAGCTTTGGGCATGGCCTGGATTCTGAGCCGTAACCAGGAGAAAGGCCGGCGCGACGTGACGGTGCGCGGCCTTGTCTACAGCCTCATCTTCATGTTTGTGTGCGCGGGAGTGCTCTTCACGCAGGGTCTGTCGAACACCATCGTGGTGGTGGCCATTTGCTTCTCGATGATGCTTATCGGCGGCATGAGCTGGAAGAAATTCGGCATCGCCCTGCTTGTGACATTAGCGCTCGGAGGTGTCGCTATCATTTACAAGACTCATGGCAAATCGGATCGACCGCTGACACCGAGGCAGGAAATGACTTACCTTCTCAATAAGGAAAACCCCAAAGACATAGAGGGCAACGGCCGCGGCACCACATGGCGCCAGAGGGTGGAACGCCACTTCCGTTCCAACAAAGAAAACGAGGCATTCTCGCTCGACAACCAGCAGGAACAACTCAGCTACATAGCCCAGGCTCACGGCGGCCTGCAGGGCTGCGGCATAGGGCGTTCGCGCGAAAACGCGCGCCTGCCGCTGGCGTTTTCCGACTACATCTACGCCATCATTATCGAGGAGATGGGCCTCTTCGTGGGTCTGGGAATCCTGATATGCTATCTGTGGATTCTCGGCCGGAGCGCCAAGCTCACCATGTGCTTCAAGCAGACGCTGCCTGGCGTGCTCGTCATGGGTTCGGCATTCACCATAGTCTTCCAGGCGCTGTTCCACATGGCCATAGTGTCGGGTGTGTTCCCCGTGTCGGGCCAGCCGCTCCCTCTGATATCGAAAGGCGGTATTTCGGTGCTGGCCACGTCGCTGGCTTTCGGCGTGATGCTCAGCTGCTCGCGCCATGCCGCACGCAACACCGACACCGGCGCCGACCAGCGCCTCGAACTTGAGCTTCTCCCCGAAAAGGCACAGAGTGAGAACCCGGCCATGATGGAAACAAAAGCAAAGAATGAGAAAGATGAAACAGACTGAAAAAAGCCCGCATCCCCTGCGCATGCTCATCAGCGGCGGAGGCACAGGCGGACATATTTTTCCGGCGCTGTCGATAGCGGCAGCAGTGCGGCGGCGTCACCCCGAGGCCGAAATCCTATTTGTGGGCGCCGACAACCGCATGGAGATGGAACGCGTGCCGGCAGCCGGCTACGAAATTGTAGGACTGCCAGTAAGCGGCTTCGACCGCCACAACCTGCTGCGCAATTTCGGCGTGCTTCTGCGACTGTGGAAAAGTATGCGCAAAGCCCGGAAACTGGTGCGTGAATTCAGGCCCGACATCGCCGTCGGCGTGGGCGGCTACGCCAGCGGCCCCACACTGAAAGCCGCTCAGAAGGCCGGTGTGCCTACCCTGATACAGGAGCAGAACTCATATCCGGGAGTTACCAACAAGCTGCTGGCCGCCAGAGCCGACGTCATCTGCGTGGCCTACGAAGGCACCGAGCGCTTCTTCCCTGCCGAAAAAATAGTGATGACAGGCAATCCCGTGCGCCCTGCTCTCTTCGCCTGCAAGGCCACACAGACCGAGGCAAAGAAAGCTATGGGCTTCGACCCCGGCAAGCCGCTTGTGCTTCTCGTAGGCGGCAGCCTCGGCGCCCGCACCCTAAACAGCGCCATGATTTCGGCCATCGAGAACGGCGACTGCGAACAAGTGCCCTTCCAGGTGATGTGGCAGACCGGAAAAACCGATTCCGACCGCTGCATGCAGGTGATGAAAACCTGTAATCCGACGGGCGTAAAAGCGTCGGAGTTCATCGCCGATATGGCTATGGCCTACCGCGCGGCCGACCTTGTAGTGAGCCGTGCCGGAGCCGGCACCATCAGCGAACTCGAACTTCTCGGCAAAGCCGCAATTCTGGTGCCATCGCCCAATGTCGCCGAAGATCATCAGCGCCACAACGCCGAAGCGCTCGCCGACCACGGCGCCGCCGTAATGGTGCTCGACAAGGAAGCCGCCGCCGACCTCTGGCCGCAGATGTGCCGCCTCGCCTCCGACAGCAAGGCCCTCGCCGGCCTCAGCGAAAATATCAAAAAAATGGCTCTTCGCGACAGCGATGAGAAAATCGTCGACCGCATCGACGCACTCACCCGACAGAAATGAAACGTGTTTACTTCGCAGGCGCCGGAGGCATAGGCATGGCCGCTCTGGTGCGCTACTATCTTTCCAAAGGCCTGCCCGTGGCGGGCTACGACCGCACACCCTCGGCTCTCACCGCCGAGCTGATCGCCGAAGGCGCCCGAATAAGCTACGACGACTCGATGGATGCCGTCCCCGGCGATTTCCGCGACCCCGACGGCACTCTGGTGGTCTATACCCCGGCAGTACCCGACAGCAACGTACCTCTGAGTTTCTTCCGTAACCACGGCTTCGAAGTGCGCAAGCGCGCATGGGTGCTCGGGCAAATCACCCGCGACAGCAAAGGCATATGCTTTTCGGGGACACACGGCAAGACCACAACATCGTCGATGGCGGCTCACGTGCTGCACAGGGGCCCGGTTGGCTGCAATGCCTTCCTGGGCGGCATTCTCAAAGGCTACAACAGCAATCTCATGCTCAGCGCCACATCGCCCTACAGCGTCATAGAGGCCGACGAGTACGACCGCTCCTTCCATCAGCTGCGGCCCTACATAGCAGTTGTCAACGCCACCGACCCCGACCACCTCGACATCTACGGTACCGAGGAGGCTTATCTCGAAAGTTTCGCACACTTCACCGAGCTGATACGACCCGACGGTTTTCTGCTGGTCCACACAGGTCTCAAACTCCGGCCGCGGCCACCGCGCGGAGTGAAAACCTTCACCTTCAGCCGCGACTGCGGCGATTTCCACGCCGCAAACGTGCGCACAGGCGACGGTACCATAGTGTTCGACTTCGTGTACCCCGGAGGCTGCATCACCGACATTGAGCTTGGCGTGCCCGTGGCCATAAACGTCGACAACGCAGTAGCCGCCCTTGCCGCCGTGTGGCTCACCGACACTCTCACACCCGAACTCGCCCGCGAGGCCATAGGCTGCTATCCCG
>CABQCA010000139.1 GCA_902462525.1 uncultured Porphyromonadaceae bacterium
CCTCCGCCGACAGCATAACCCTGATGACCATTCATTCGGCCAAGGGCCTGGAATTCGACTGCGTGTTCATTGTCGGGGCTGAGGAAGAACTTTTTCCCTCTGCCATGTGCCGCACCAACAGCGAAATCGAGGAAGAGCGGCGCCTGATGTATGTGGCCATAACCCGTGCCCGCCGTTTCTGCATGATCAGCTATGCTGCGAGGCGAACCGTCAACGGCCAGCAGCGCAACTCGCTTCCTTCGCGGTTTATCGCTGACATCGACCGTCGTTTCCTCCGCACCATAGCCGGTGCCGGAGCGGGAAGCCGCAGCGATTATTATAAGCCAAAGACCGCTCAGCGCGGCCCTGTTTTCCGGCCCGAATCTACGGTAAACCAAAGCATGGCCGTACCGAGGCCGTCGGCGCCTCCTGCGCTTCCGACCTCGAAAAAGGAAACACTTCCCGGTTGCTGCCAGCATACTCTTGCCGAAGTAAAGGAGGGGATGCGTATTTTCCACCCTATGTTCATGGAGGGTGTGATAACGGGTGTCGACAGCGACGCTCCCGACCCGCGGATTGTGGTGCGCTTCGATTCCGACGGTCAGGAAAGGCGTCTTATGCTGAAATTTGCCAAATTCAAAATACTATGACCGAGAACGAACTGCCTACGCCATTCTTCATTGTCTATGAGGATCGCCTGCGTGCCAATCTGGAACTTATAAGCCGTGTGGGACGCGAGTCGGGAGCCGATATAATAATGGCGTTCAAGGCCAATGCTCTGTGGCGCACTTTCGACATAGTGCGCGAGTACTGCCGCAACTGTACGGCAAGTTCGGTAAACGAACTTTTGCTCGGCACCGAATATATGGGAGGTGAAATACATTCGTTTACCCCGGCCTATACCGACGGAAACATCGAAACTTTTCTGCGCCTCAGTTCTCATATAACATTCAATTCTCTCAGTCAGTACGAGCGCTATGCCGGGGCCGTGGCGACCTCTCCGGCGAGTCCCGGTCTGCGTGTGAATCCCAAATGTTCGGTTATCGAAACGGACCTTTACAATCCGGCGTTGCCTGGTTCTCGTTTCGGTGTCGATGCCGCCGCTCTGAGCGCCGGCCTTCCGGCCGGCATCGAGGGACTGCATTTTCATGCTTTGTGCGAGTCGAGCAGCTACGACCTTGCCAAGGTGCTTGATGCTTTCGAGGCGCAGTTCGGACATCTTCTGCCTCAGCTGCGGTGGGTGAATTTCGGCGGAGGTCATCTCATGACCCGCGATGGCTACGATACGGAGCATCTCATTTCTCTCATCAGGAATTTCAGACTTCGCCACCCCAATCTCAAGGTTATACTTGAGCCCGGCAGTGCGTTCACATGGCGCACAGGCGATCTGGTAGCGTCGGTTGTCGACATCGTCTGCAACGACGGCGTGACAACGGCCATTCTCGATGTTTCTTTTGCATGCCACATGCCCGACACCCTTGAGATGCCTTACCGTCCGGCGGTCCGCGAGGAGGTCCGGGCCGAAGAATCCACGGGCACGGCCTATCGTCTTGGTGGCAACTCATGCCTGAGCGGCGACTTTATGGGCGACTATTATTTTCCGCGGCCACTCAGAATCGGCGACCGTCTTACTCTCTGCGACATGAACCACTATACTACTGTGAAGACTACTATGTTCAACGGTGTTCATCATCCCGACCTTGTGCTCTGCCGCAGCAACGGCGAGTGCGGCTATCTGCGGCGCTTCGATTACGATGACTATAAAAACCGAATGAGCTGATGCCACGATTCTCGATAATAGTGCCGGTGTACAACCGGCCGGCCGAAGTACAGGACCTCGTCGACAGCCTTGCTTCCCAAAGTTGCCGCGATTTCGAACTGGTGGTTGCCGAGGACGGCTCCACTGTTCCGTGCGAAAGCATAGTCCATGAAGCTGTGGAGAAGCGAGGTCTCAATGCCCGTTATTACTACAAGGAAAACGAAGGGCGCTCGATAGCCCGCAACTATGCCATGGAGCGTGCCACAGGCGATTATTTTGTGTTTTTCGACTCCGATTGCGTTATTCCTCCCGATTATTTCACCATTCTTTCGCGAGAACTCGACGTCAGGCCGCTTGACTGCTTCGGCGGCCCCGATGCGGCAAACGATTCTTTTTCCGACACACAGAAAGCCATCAATTATTCGATGACATCGTTTCTTACCACAGGCGGCATACGCGGCGGCAGGATAAGTCTCGAAAAATTCACTCCACGAACCTTTAACATGGGCTTCAGCAGGAATGTCTATGAGAAGGTGGGCGGTTTCCGTGAGATGTTTTCTGAAGATATCGACATGAGCACACGTATCCGTCAGGCAGGCTTCTCGATAGGTCTTATCCGGGATGCTGCTGTGTGGCACAAGCGGCGTGTCGACTTCCGTCGCTTTTTCCGTCAGGTGTATGTATTCGGTATGTCGCGTGTGACTCTTAAACTGCTGTATCCCGGCAGCCTGAAAGCAGTTCATATTCTGCCGGCGGCGTTCGTGCTTGGTTCATTAGCGCTCATTATCCTCGGCATATTTGTTTCGCCCTGGTTTCTGCTGCCTCTCGGACTATACTTCACGGCAATATTTGTCGGTGCACTCATAAGTACCCGCTCACTGAAGGTATCACTTCTGGCCATCCCGGCAGCTATAATTCAGCTTGGTGGCTATGGGCTTGGGTTTCTGAAGGCGTATTTTCAGAAGATTATCCTTGGGCGTGGCCGCGACATCGCGCAGGAAGTAAATATTCGCAAGGGTAAAAATGAACGGTGATTCCACACCTGCAAAAGGCCTTATCGCCGACACGCCACTCGAGGAGCGTCCCCGTGAAAAGGCTTTGCGCCTTGGCCTTAAGTCTTTGACCGATGCTGAACTCATGGCTCTCATCTTTTCCACCGGCATAAAGGGAAAAGGCATTGTGGCGCTGTGCAACGAGATTCTCGACGAGTACCGCGGGCATCTGTCGGCGGTCACTCAGATGGATGCCCGTGAGTTCATGAAGCGGCACAAGGGCATCGGTCCGGCCAAGGCCCTCACTTTTATGGCTGCTCTCGAACTGGGCGGCCGTGCGGCCCGCGATGCGGTTGAGACTGCAGATCCTCAGATGACCACCTCGAAACTCGCCTACGAATATATGAAAATGCGGATGGACGAGCTCGACCATGAGGAGTTCTGG
This sequence comes from uncultured Porphyromonadaceae bacterium, assembly GCA_902462525.1. GTDB lineage: Bacteria > Bacteroidota > Bacteroidia > Bacteroidales > Muribaculaceae > CAG-873. The sequence goes on from CABQCA010000139.1 coordinate 3,176, forward strand.
GTGCTGATGCTGAAAAGAAACCTCAGACCGCTGCGCGAGTTCAAGGCAGGGCAGGGCGGCCTGTCGGAGACTGTGGTGGATATCCGGCTGCTTATCCGCGAGGCTCTTATGGCAAAGACATCGGCTATGATTCTGTTCCACAACCACCCTTCCGGTCAGCTGTCCCCGAGTCCGCAGGATATAATGCTCACACGCCGTATAAAGGACGCCGCAGCATATTTCGACATCCGTGTTCTCGACCATATCATAGTTGCCCCCACCGGTTACTATTCATTTAACGATAACGGTAAGCTTTGATGTAAGGAAATCAAGATATTATGAAATTAGGATATTAGGCTGAATGAGTTCTCAGCCGGCAAACCGACGCGTTTGATAACCAGAGAGTCTGTCGGTTAAATCTCTTAGAGTATGTTTACTTTTGGCTTATGTTAAGATTTAAATAGATTTTTCGAGTATGTTTTGAGATTGAATGAAGGAGTTATGGGGTTCCATAACGACTGAATGAAAGCTTAAAACAGGCTGAAAAAGCTTCTAAAGATTTCATAAAGTTAAAAGTAAACATACTCTTAATCTCCGGTCCTCCTGATTTCTTGATTTCCTATAAATATCGGTCGGCGAGGGCGCGGTATCGTTCAGTCGATTTGAATTCATCGATATAGCGGTTGAGTTCGTTGAGGAGAGTGCTGTCGCCGGGTGCAACGGCCCAAACCTGGAACTGGCTAAGCGATATGGGGGTGCTGATGTCGAGCTGCTGATAGGAGCGGGCTACCCGTTTAGCCACGGCATGACCGACTACGGCGTGTTTTATTTGTCCGAGAGCTGTCATGATGGCGAGATGTTCCGATGAATATTCCGGGCTTTCGATGACTACTATAGTGTCGCCGAGTTCTCGGGCCATGTTTCTGAGTCGTGTTCTGAATGGTTTGCCTTTGGCTATCCATACGGTGTCGCCTTTCAGTTGCTCCGGTGAAGAGATGGCCGGGGCGCTGTCGGCAGCCTGTACGAGCACTTGCCGGTCGATATATACGGCGTCGGTGAGCGGGAAATATTCCTTCAGAGCCGACGTCGATGGCATCGCGGCTATCAGCAGGTCGTATTTATGATCGTAAAGTCCTTGAAAAGCTTTGTCGAGCTGAGAGAATGGGTAGAAACGGACGGGAATGTGGTGCGAGGCGGCGATGTCGCGCAGCATCAGATAGTCGAAACCTTCGGCGGTGTCGTTTTCGAGAGTATAGGTGAGAGGCGACATTTCGATGGCTACGGCAATTGTGTCGCCTGCCGGATGCCGGTATTCCTCGATAAGCTGTGAGCTTCTGTCGGTGCTGCTGCGACGCGCGAGCCCGATGACAATAAATCCTACTATAACGGCACCGATTAACCAGGGGATGATATTCTTTCTGTTGTTTGTTTTCATGAGCGTTTATTTCTATGAAAATAAACGTGCGAAAGTGCCGTCGGGTTTAAGAAAAAACGGCGCAGTCCCGGTGAGGTCTGCGCCGCATATGTGTCGGAATTGATTATCAGATACCGAGTTCTTTGCGGATTCGTTCGATTTTGGTGTCGGCGTCGGCGTTGCAGCGTGCGTAGTCGTCCATATCCTTCATGGTGTCGTGTACCTCCATGTAGAATTTGATTTTGGGTTCTGTTCCCGACGGGCGGATCGAAATCTTAGTGCCGTCTTCGGTGAAGTACTGCAGGACGTTGGATGTCGCGGGGAATTTGATCTCGGAAATGTCGCCGGTTGCAGTGTCGAGGCATGTAAGAGCCAGATAGTCCTTGATGTAGCGCACTTTCGAGCCTGCGATTTCCTTGGGCGGGTTGGCGCGGAAGTTGACCATCATCTGCTGAATTTCATCGGCACCGGTCTTGCCGGGACGGACCACCGAAATGCCTACTTCGTGGCTATAGCCGTTCTTGAGGTATATTTCCTGAAGCATACGGTTGAAGTCGAGACCTCGGTCCTTTGCCCATGCGCAAATTTCGGCCATAAGCGAAATTGCTGAAACGGAGTCCTTGTCGCGGCAGAAGCTTTCGGCCAGGAAGCCGTAGGACTCTTCGCCGCCGCCGAGGTAGCGGTTGGTAGTTTCGAGTTCGCGGATAACGGCGGCAATCCATTTGAAGCCTGTGTAGCAGTCGTACATTCTGATGCCGTTGTTGTCGGCGATAGCCTTGATAGTTTCGGTCGTAACGATTGTCTTCACCACATATTCGTTGCCTTTGAGAAGGTCGAGCTCGCGGTTGCGGAGCATGATGTAGTTGAGGAGAATCATCACAATCTGATTGCCGTTGATGAGCTGATACTCGCCGTTGTTGTCGCGGATTACGCAGCCGATACGGTCGGCATCGGGGTCGGAAGCGACAACGAGGTCGGCACCCACTTCCTTGGCTTTCTCTATTGCCATTGCCATTGCCGAAGCATTTTCGGGATTAGGCGATTCGACAGTTGGGAAATCGCCGGAGGGAACGTCCTGTTCGGGAACATGGATGATGTTGTTGAAGCCCCATTTGCGCAGCGAATCAGGCACAAGTTTCACGCCTGTGCCGTGGATAGGAGTATAGACGATTTTGAGGTCTGCCTGACGTTTGATTACTTCAGGGTCGAGGCTGAGGGTATGTACGGCATCGAGGAACAGATTGTCGATTTCCTCGCCTATAATCTGGATTTTCGATTTGTCGCCCTTGAATTTGATGTCCTTGACATCGGTGATTCGGTTGACATGGTTGATGATGTTCACATCGTGCGGAGCGAGCACCTGGGCGCCGTCTTCCCAATAAGCCTTGTATCCGTTGTACTCCTTGGGGTTATGCGAAGCGGTGATGTTTACGCCGCTCTGGCAGCCGAGGTGACGGATGGCGAACGAAAGTTCGGGAGTGGGTCGGAAAGAGTCGAAAAGATATACCTT
>CABQCA010000140.1 GCA_902462525.1 uncultured Porphyromonadaceae bacterium
ACCGCCGCCGTCAGCCGGCACCTCAGCCCGAGGTGGCCGAAGAGGACGTACAGCGTCAGGTTAAGGAAACCCTTGCACGTCTCACTGCAAAGGACAAGAACCTGAAAAAAGGCGCAAAGTGGCGCAAAGAAAAACGCGAGGCCAATGCAAACCGCGAACGCGAGCATCAGGAAGCCGAAATGGCTGAAAGCCGTGTGCTCAAAATCACGGAATTCGTTACCGCAAACGATCTCGCCGTGATGATGGATGTGCCGGTCAACCAGGTTATCGCCACCTGTATGAACCTCGGCGTTATGGTGAGCATTAACCAGCGTCTCGATGCCGAGACCATCAATATCGTGGCTGATGAGTTCGGTTTTACAACAGAGTATGTATCGGCCGAGGTTGCCAATGCTATCCAGCAGGAAGAAGACCGTGAGGAAGATCTCACGGGCCGTCCGCCGGTTGTCACTGTCATGGGCCATGTGGACCACGGCAAGACCTCGCTGCTCGACTATATCCGTAAGGCCAATGTAATTGCCGGTGAGGCCGGCGGCATCACCCAGCATATAGGCTCGTACAGCGTTAAGCTTGCCGACGGGCGCCACATCACCTTCCTCGACACTCCGGGCCACGAGGCATTCACCGCCATGCGTGCCCGCGGGGCCAAGGTGACCGACATCGTCATCATTATCGTCGCAGCCGACGACAGCGTGATGCCGCAGACTGTCGAGGCCATCAATCATGCCTCGGCAGCCGGTGTGCCCATCGTCTTCGCCATCAATAAAATCGACAAGCCTCATGCCAATCCCGACAAAATCAAGGAAGAACTGTCGGCAATGAATTACCTCGTTGAAGAGTGGGGCGGCAAGTACCAGAGCCAGGATATTTCGGCCAAGAAAGGCATCGGCGTGGAAGAACTTATGGATAAAGTGCTTCTCGAAGCCGAAATGCTCGAACTTAAGGCAAATCCCAACCGCCGTGCCGTAGGCACTATCATAGAATCGTCGCTCGACAAGGGCCGGGGTTATGTGGCCAATGTACTTGTGCAGAATGGTACACTCCGCGTGGGCGACATCGTGATAGCCGGTAATCACTTCGGTAAAGTGAAGGCAATGTTCAACGAGCGCAACCAGCGCATCAAGGAGGCCGGCCCCGCCATGCCGGCCCTGATTCTGGGCCTCAACGGCGCTCCTACTGCCGGCGATACCTTCAATGTGCTTGAGACGGAGCAGGAAGCCCGCGAGATAGCTTCGAAGCGCGAGCAGCTGGCCCGCGAACAGGGCCTGCGCACCACCAAGATGCTTACTCTTGAGGATATCGGCCGGCGCCGCGCCATCGGCAACTTCCAGGAACTCAACATCATTGTCAAGGGCGACGTGGACGGCTCCATCGAGGCGCTTTCCGACTCGCTCATCAAGCTGTCGACCGATGAGATTCAGATCAACGTGCTCCATAAGGCCGTGGGCGAAATCTCGGAAAGCGATGTCACCCTTGCCGCCGCTTCCGATGCCATCATCATCGGCTTCCAGGTGCGCCCCAGTGTGGCCGCACGCCGTGTAGCCGAGCGTGACGGCGTGCAGATACGTCTTTACTCTGTTATCTATCAGGCTATCGAAGAAGTCAAGGACGCCATGGCCGGTATGCTTGCCCCCGAAATCAAGGAGGAAATCACCGGTACGGCCGAAGTCCTCGAAACCTTCCACGTGTCGAAGGTCGGTACCATTGCAGGCGCAATCGTCCGCGAAGGCAAAATCAAGCGCAACTGCAAGGTGCGTCTTATCCGCGACGGCATTGTGCGCTACACAGGCGACCTCGGTTCGCTCAAGCGTTTCAAGGACGATGTGAAGGAAGTGCTGTCGGGCTACGACTGCGGTATCTCCATCGCAGGCTACAACGACATCAAGGTCGGCGATATCATCGAAGGCTTTGAAGAGAAGGAAGTGGCCCGTACATCGCTCGAATGATCTCTGAGATTCATCTCAACATAGGCTCCAACAGCGGCGACAGCCGGGCTTTCATAGCCCGTGCTGTCGCCGCCCTGCGTTCGGTCTTCGCTCCGTCGGAATTGGCCGTGAGCAGCCTATGTGAGAGCGCTCCGTGGGGATTTGAGTCGTCCCGCAACTTTGTCAACGCCGCCGTGCTCATATCGCTCGAGCGGACTCTTCCGTGGACAGCCGACAGCCTGGAGGAACTTCTGCGTCGTGTCAAGGAAATCGAGAAGTCGATTTCGACGATGCCTCACCGAGCTGCCGACGGCAGTTATGCCGACCGCGAGCTCGATATCGACATCATCGCTGTCGACGCCTTAGAGTACTCTTCGTCTTCGCTCGTCATTCCACACCCTCACATGTCGGCACGTGCCTTCGTGCTCGCTCCCATGGCCGAGCTTGCCCCGGCATGGCGCCATCCGCGCACGGGTCTTACCTGCTGTCAGATGCTCTCTGCCTTATGAGACTGCTCCTTGTCAACACTGTTGCTTCGGGCGGCTCGATAGGCTCATATATCAACCGTATTGCCGCTCATGCCCTTTCGCTGGGCTGGGAGGTGGCTGTGGCCGCCGGAGGCGGTGCCCCTGCCGACCCGCGTGTGAAGTTCATACGTATCGGCTCGAAGGCCGACATGATTGTATCGGCGCTTGCCACCAGGCTTTTCGACAGTCATGGACTGACCGGCGCCGCCGCTACGCGCCGGTTCTGTTCCGAGGCTGATGCTTTCTGCCCGGATATTGTGCATCTGCACAATATCCACGTCTACTATCTTCATTATCCCGCTCTTTTCCGATGGCTGGCCGAACGAAAGCACCGTGTGCTGTGGACACTCCACGACTGCTGGGCATTCACCGGACATTGCGCATCGTTCGACCGCGTCCGCTGCATGGAATGGACCACAGGTTGCCATGACTGTCCTCTTGGCCGCGACTATCCGGCAACACGGCTGATTTCGCAAACCGCCAGGAACTACGCCGTGAAACGCGCTGTATTCACCTCTGTGCCCGGACTTCGTCTTCTGCCGGTGTCCGACTGGCTGAAAGAACGTGTGCTGCCGATGTCGTTCCTCGGCAGTCTGAATGCCACGACTGTAAAAATCGATGTCGATCTCGATACATACTGTCCGTCGGTACGACCTTCACCCACACCGGTGGTTCTTGGCGTGGCAAATGTGTGGACTTCAGGTAAGTCCCTTCAGTTTTTCAGGCGGCTGCGCGACGAATTGCCGCCCCGGGTGCGAATACGCATAGCGGGCGATATCCGCGGTGCCGCCCGAATCGGAGGGGTCGAATATATCGGGTGGCTCAGTCCGGACAAGCTGGCTGCGGAATATGCCGGAGCTTCGGTATTCGTCAATCCGACATATGCCGAATCGTATTCTATGACCAACCGCGAAGCGCTGGCCTGCGGAACTCCTGTGGTCACCCGTGCTGTCGGCGGAGCTACCGAGGATCTTCTCGACGGAAGCGGCGCTCTGCGGGCGTCGGCCGACGACAGCACTCTCATAGCCATGACAAAAGATATCATAGCATCGCCCGCCGAACCGCTCCGTACTGCCGCTGTCTGCCTCGCACGCCGCCTCTACGGCAATCAGCCCTTCCTCCGCCGTCTCTTCGACATCTATTCTTTTTAGCTCGGTTCCGTTGCGGATTTTGCTGTTTTTCAGGAATTATATAGAAACAGACAAGCCCTGCGCGGGGGGGCGCAGGGCTTGTGCTGATGACGGCTGTATGATTATTCGTTTGCGGAGGATTCTTCGGGGGCCTTGTCGATGAGGTCGAGGAACTGATCAAGTTTGGGCGTAATGATGATTTCGGTGCGGCGGTTGCGCTGGCGGCCGAGTTCGGTGTTGTTGTCAGCGATGGGATTATACTCGCCACGGCCACCGGCAGTGAGACGCGAGGGATTTACGCCGAAATCGTTCTGAAGTACCTGCACTACCGAAGAAGCGCGGAGTGCGGAGAGGTCCCAGTTGTTGCGGATATTGTCGCGGCTGATAGGCACCGGATCGGTGTTGCCTTCGACGAGGACGTCGTAGTCGCGGTAGTCTTTTATGATTTTCGCGATTTTCGAGAGAGTCTGCATGGCACGGTCGTTGACTTCATAGCTTCCGCTGCGGAAGAGCATGTTGTCGGCGAGGGAGATGTAGACCACGCCTTTTAGCACGCGGACATTCACTTCGTCGAGTTCGCTGCCGCTGAGCGAGCGTGTGAGGTTGGTTGTGAGGGCGAGATTGAGCGAGTCGCTCTTGGTCTTGGCCTCCACCAGCTGTTTGATGTATTTGTTGGAGGCGTTGATTTCGTCGACGAGTTTCGAAATGTTCACATTGCCCTGGGTGTTCTGCGAAATACTCTTGTCGAGCGACTGCTGCAGCTGAGCATAGTTGTTTTTGAGGTCGGTGTTGTTTCGGCGCGCCTCGTCGAGCAGTGCCTGGATGGTGGCGGCTTTTGTCTGTTCCTTGCTGTAGTTTTCGCGCAGGGCGTTGTAGTCCTGCGTCATCTGATTGTGACGGGCCTCGAGATCCTGGTACTGTTTCTTGCTCACGCAGCCGGTGAGGCCGGAGGCGAGCAGCGTGCCGGCGAAGACGGCTGCGATTAGGTTGACTTTCATAGAGATGGATATGATTTTATTAAGTTTCGTTTATCGGATATTATATTAGACTGCGGGGAAGCCGAAAGGTTTATCGTATGGCGATTTTTGTTGATTGAGAGCCGGCCCGGATTATATAGACGCCCTTGTCGAGGACTATTGCCGTGGGGCCTTTGGCGGCAGCGGCAAGGCGTCCGGCGATATCGTAGACAGCCACGGTAGTGCCGTCGGCGATACCGCTTACTATGAGTGTGCCGCTGTCGGTACGTACTATCATCTTACTGTCGGTTGTAACGGTTCCGATGCCGCTGTTTGATGAAGTGAGTACGCGCATCGGCGCTGATTTCCGTGACGTGAATGTGCCGTCGGTTGCAGCGACGGTGTAGATGTAGCCGGTGCCCGGCTTAAGGCCTGTGATGTCCATGCTCAGGGCATTGCCTGCGCTGATGCCGTCGTAGCTTCCGAGGACTGCGCTGCTTTCAGTCCGGCCGTAAGTAAACGAGATGTCATCGAGATAGATGGTGCCGGCATTGCCCTGGTAGGTGATACGCACGGCAGAGGAACCTTCAGGTAATTCGGGCTTGAGTGTTATTCCGCCGGTCTGCTTCGAAACGGCGTAGGAACTTACGGCAGTCCAGTTCTCGCCTTTTTTCGCGCTTACGGCTATAGTGCCCTCGGCCTTGTTGCTGGCACCGTACCAGAATGAAAGACTGTTCATGTTTTCGTAGCCTGACGTTTCGAGATATTTGTTTCGGGCTATTGCCAGACCGGGAGCACTTGTGGCATAGTGGCCGCTGAATGAGTCGAAGGTGAACGGCTCGGGTTCCCAGCCTTCCGGAACAGTACGGTTGTCGAAGCCGGTGAAGAAGTCGGAAGGCTTATCGCCGGGAGTTATTTCACTGACTGTGACGAAGTATTCGGTAGCGCCGTCGACAGCTGCCCAGTTGGCGGTGAAACTATTATCGGAAACGTCGGTGGCGTCGAGAACCTCAGGAGCTGATATGGTAGCTCCTCCGTCGACATTGAAACTTATGATTCCGCCGGCTTCCGTAATGTCGGTTATCGGCAGTCCGAGACCGATGCCGGCCCATGTCTTCATCGAGGGCGTGGTGTCGTCGGTGAAGGAAGTGACATTCGCGGTGCCGGGAAAGGCGTCGCCTCCGCGGCTGTATTCGTTCTGTGTGCCGTCGGCTTCCTCGATGTCGACGTATTGGTGCGCAGGTGTGTTGTTGACTATGTTCTGCGTCCATATTGTCGGGCGGTAGTGAACATGCCATATGAGCATTCCGTGGCCGGGAATATAGTTGTCCCACGATGTCCTCTGGCGATTTTCAAGGAGGAAGAACTCGTTGTCGTCGCCTGTTTTTATGATGGCGCATTGGTTGGAGCCTATCGAGGGCAGGTCGATAGTGGCCGGACCGTCGATAACCGCAGGCTCTGTCCAGCCGAGGGCATAGCGTTCGAAAGCGCCGTATAGGGGGGGAGTGCAGCC
>CABQCA010000141.1 GCA_902462525.1 uncultured Porphyromonadaceae bacterium
GCCCTCGACTGTCTGCCTCAGCTCGACGGTTGTCAGGTGCACTGCACGGTTATGCTCGGTGAAGTCGACCATAAAATCTTCAAAAAACTCGGCGTCGGCCTCACCTGCGACCCTGTCCGCAAATAACAGATATCTGGAAAGGCAAACAAAAAAATCTCCGGCCGCATTTCTGAAGCGGCCGGAGATTTTTTTTGGGGGGTATTGTGGGGTTAGTGTTTTGCTACTTTCCGGCCTTTGACGATATAGATACCGGCAGGCAGGTCGGACCACTTGGTGCTCAGGCGTATACCCTGGAGGTTGTAGATTTCGCCGGTTTCGTCGGCTTCGGCTATGATGCTGTCGATGCCCGACGAGGCTTTGAGAGTGTAAGTGTACTCATCGTTGCTTTCGGGATAGGGCTGCGAACCGTCGAGACCGAATGTAGAGTAAGATATGGTGACGATGTATTCGCCGTCTTCGGCAGGTGCTTTGCTGAACTTAGCTAAGAATGTGGGCTTCTGAGAGCCTTCGACAGCTGTGACAGTGGCATTGCAAGTGCCCCATGTGTAGTCTCTGTTCTTGCGTATCGATATGCCTGTCTCCCGGGCTACCTCAGCGGTTTCGGCACCGTCTATTACGATGGTGATTTCATCGAGCGACGATACAGTGCCGGGAGCCGGGGTGAGAACTACGGTGTAGTTTTTCGGTTCGATATATGTCCATGAGTGTTCAATGTCGGTGTCTACAACAGTGCCCGACAGGCTGATTGCACCCGCTGCGATGGCAATCGAAACTTTGCCCGGTTTTAGATATGCATCGTCGCTGAGCATGAACATGAGATAGTTGGCCTCAGTGTAAACTTCGTATTTGCTTGCGGGGAGAACTTCGCTGTCGAATTTTACAGTAACCTTGTTTGCAAAATCAGCCGTACGGGCCACATTGAAGTTCTCGTCGAAGACGAAAGTAAGCGAAGCGTGGTACTGGCCGACCTGAATGTCGCCCATGGGGGTATACTGCACATTAAGGTCTCCCAATTCTTTCTTGAGCGTATAGCTTGCCTCAATAGCAGGCGATGCGTTACCTTCGCCGGCAAACATGCCTTCGTTAATGAAAAGATGATATGTGGTGGCTTTAGAGGGCGCGGGAACGGGGATAATTTCAAATGTGGGATATGGAGCTCCTTCTACGGCTTTGACTTCGATGCTTGTTGCAGCCCATGCCTGACCCTCCTGGAACATGATTTCATCGCTTCCGAGAACCTGCTCGAGATTAGCTGCGGTGGGGAAAGACAGAGTTATCTTGTCGAGCGATTCGACAGTCGAGCCGGAAGCGGGTTCGAGAACATATTCGAGTGCGGCGGCTTTTTTAGAAATGGCTATAGTGTGCTCGCCGGTGGTGTTGAAGATGTAAGTGCCGTCTTCGTTGAGAGTCACATTCTCGCCGTCGACCGTCACCGCAGACCCGGCGTCGGGGGTGACGGCGATTTCCGATTTGCTATAGACGCTGAATGTGCTTGTGCTGCCGTCCGCAATGTGTGTTTTTACTTTGTCGTAAACTATTACGGCATCGGCGCCTTCTTCTTTTGTGACAGTGATGATTTTGGGTTTGCGGACACCGAGGTCCTCGAACATTTTGACAACATAGCCGTCGGCAGCGGAGGCATTGAAGATACCGTTTTCATCGGCTGTCGCTTTTTCACCTTCGACAATGACAGCAGGAGTTATTTCGGCGTCGGTAGAAACTAACCCGAAGCGGAAGGGGTTGTCGTATCCGGGATCGAAATCAAGGACCACGTATCCGTTTTCGAGACGCTCGTTGATTTCACCGCTTGCACTCCTTACAGTAGCATATACGTCCGCCGAGCGTTTTTCCACATATACAGCCATCTTTGCCGAGCGAGTGATTTTCCGGGCATAAACATAGAAGGTTTTCGAGCTTATGGGGTTGTCGGCTACTGTGGAGAGATCGGCGTTACGGGTTGCAACAATGTGGTAACCGCCTTTGGCTGTAGCCATGAGGGTTGGATATTTCTCACTTACCTTCACGGTGTATTTGTAGAGATTGTCGGATGGAACAGTCATAGCCGGCGAAATTATAACGCCGGCCTCGGTAGCTGCCTTGAATTCGACAGGTGTATCAATTTTTTCGCCGCCGGCCGAGAGGTCGACACTGCCGCCTGCACTTCCGGCACCGATGCCAATGTTGACGCCTTCGGGGTTAGCTATATAGATTGTCCAGGTGTTTTCGCCATACACTTTCTCGGATGCGCTGACGGTAATTTTGGTGTCGGCTTCAACTGCAAAAGTGGCTGAAGTGCCTCCGGCTACTTCTATAGCTGTTCCGTTGGCTGTGACTGTGATGTTATAGTCTTCGTAATCCGATTTGAAGTTCACACGTATTTTGTCGCCTTTGTTCACTGTGTACGAGCCGTCTTCGCCGGCAACGAGTGTCTTGAGTGTGGTAGTGTTCCATATTCCGTTTATCAAGGCTGCTGCTGCGCCTGTGGTTTCGAGTGTTATTTTGCAGGTTTCGACTTCCGGATCTTCCTCGTAGCCCCGGATTATGATGACATCGTCCTGTTTTACATTGCTGATGGTGTAAGACTTCGACCCCCAGGTGCTGACGACAGCCACCTCGGTGTTGTTGTGTCTTACACTGTAAATGTCTTTACCGTTTCGTACCGTGATAACGACATTATTTTCGAGAGCAGGCTTGAATGTCACGGTCTGCTGACCATTGACAAAATCGGGATAATCGCGTGAACCGATATTTATGGCCGAAATAAGTTCTGCGCCGTTCTCGATGCTGAGGGTGAATGTGGCCTCTTTGCCGGCTTCTTCATCGCTGATAAGATTCAGTTTGAAGTCTGTGCCGGCATTTGAACCGTTGAAGGTTACGGCATACAGTTTGCCGTTTAGTTCGCCGTCATATCCGTAAGGAGAACTTTTGGTGATTGTCTGTGTCTGACCGTTGGGTTTTACACCTTCGAAGCTTGCCACGGTATAGCCTTCTTTTCTGACATATACGTAGTGCGATTTCATATTTACGGCCACAGTGTATTCAGTGGCATCATCGGCGATATTCACGCTTTCGAGAATCTTGTCGGTCGAATTCCATGTGTAAATATCGACAGCTCCCGGAATATTCCAGGATATTGTACCTCCGTTAGCGGCGACAGCTGCAAACGAGCTGCATAGTGCTAACAGGGCGGTAACGAGCGAGAGGTAGAAATTTTTCATTTTTTTCTCTGGTTTGGAAATGATGAAAATAATAAATAGGTTTGTTTTTGAAAGACTTTGGAAAGTGTCGGCGACAGGAGCGCGAGGCTCCTGTCGCGACAATTATTTAATGGTGATTTTAAGCGATTTGTCGGCCGCACGAACAATGTATACCCCCGGTGCGATGCCGTCGGTGCCGAGGATATCGCGGCCGGTGGCGACGGTTATACCCTGCATATTCAAGATTTCTATGATGCAACCGGGAACCGTGACTGTGCTGCCGTCATATTCTATAGTGTTGTCGGATATCACATTGTCGATGCCGCTTGACTTCAGGCGGAAAACCGAATATCCCGGTCCTATCGGCACAAAGTCGCTGCCATAGGCATAGCCTACCATGAGAAAGTAGTTGCGTCCGGGGATTGCGGCAGGGAAGTTGACAGTAGTCTCAAGCTCTGCTGTCTGGCCTTCGGTATCAATAATCTTTACTTCGCCGGCATATGTTTCGATAGCCATTCTTGTTTCGTCGCCTTCGACAGGCGATGCCACGAAAGCGTAGAGCGGGTAGCCGAAGTAGCCGCGTTCGAGCCGTACGGTTGTTGAGACATTCATTTCGGAGGCGTCGTTCACTTCATAGATTATTCCGCCGGCTTGTAAGTCGAATATCTGTCTTGCTCCATCGATGGCCGGACGCCTGACAAGCGACATGGTGGGAGCGCCGGGATTTGCTTTCATTATCACGCGTTTGGTGATGTCGTCGCCGTAGAAGTTGTAGTTTCCTTCGTCAAAGAAGGTGAAGTACATTTCTGTGTCGTTGTCGACTACGAAATTCTGCGAAAGCGAATTGAGAACTGTCGTCCATTCCCTGGTCACTGTTTCGCCCGGTGCCACGGTGAGGAGTATGCTTTCGCCGAGCATTACAACCTGGCCGTTGTATGCCAGAGCGGGGGCGAAGCCGCTGCTCATCTCATGGTCGGAGCCGTTGCCGACGGTAATACGGACAGTAGCGGCTGTACCGTAATAAAGATTACCTATAATCTCGCCGTCGACCACTTCGAGACGGTCGACATCATTGTTCTCGATTGTGTATTCCGTGCCTTTTTTTGTGAGATGGATATGGTTGAAATATCCGGTGTTGGTTTTCACGGGAATCCACTCGTCGGGTGTATCTGCATGGCTGTTGCACATTGTCACTTTGTAGCGTCCGTCTGGTATTCCGGCGGTTGGAAGGTTAATGGTGGGCTTTAGACCCGAGGGCATTACTCCGTAGCCGGGTTCTACGTCGATGGCTTTGTCGTTGAGCCTTACATAGAAGTCTTCGCAGGCAGGGTCGCTCTCGCTTTGGAAAAGAGCGGCAAAGAAAATTTCTAAAGTTTTCGGGTTGTAGTTTACCCATGAGGCATCGCCGGCTGCGAAGAGGTCGAAAACAAGGTCGTCGCCGTCGATTCCGGCGGCCAGTGACCCTGTCTGTGTGAGCACGGGAGTTTCAGTGATCGCAGGCTCACCTGTGGGTGGCTGAATACCCAGAACTGCATCCTGAGTGAAGTTGTAGCCACCCCCTGCACCGCCGCCCGCGCCGAGCGAGTAGGGGTTGAGGGCATCGACCGAGAAATAGCCGTTCGACATGCCTGTCCAGCCCCAGTTGAAGTGGAAATAACCGTTGCCGTCGTAGCCGTCGCAGATGAAGGAATGGCCTCCGCCGAGCAGCGAGCCTCCCCCGTAGAGAATCGGACCTACGTTTTTGAGATTGTCGTACAGCAGGTCGGTCCATTCCGATGTGGTGTGGTACTGGCGCAGTTCATAACGTATGTTGGGGTCGTAATTGAAATAAGTGATCAGAGCGTTGGCGATATTCATTGCCAGGGCACCGGAAGAATCGAGACCGTAGTCCATTTTCACTGAGTAGCCGCATGCCTTCATAAGGTAGGCCACGGCATTGGCCTGAGCCTCGGTGTAGCTGCCTTCGGTGTATTTGGGCAGCATGTTGTCCCAGTCGATGGTTTGACGGCTGAAATTGAGCGTGAGGCGCTTCTGAAGAGTTGTGGCGTTGTAGGAAATGGAACCTTTGCCGCGCTCGGGGTACTTCCAGTAGTTCAGCACCTGTGCCATGGCTGTGGCCACGCAGCCTGTGTAGGTGCGGTCGGTGCCGCTCATGGGGCACTGCATGTTATAGGGCGCACCCTGATCCCAGTCGGTGGTTATCATGGGAGCGATAGCCTCGCGCTGCAGGGCTCGGCGGGGGATGTAGAGGGCGCCGTGTTCTTTATTGTACTGTATCTGGCGGGCGTACTCTTCGAGCCACCACTGAAGCTGGGGAGGTATGTCGCCGTTTCCGACACTTCCGGCGTCGGAGTAAGCCAGCAGCGGTTCGGTTGTGTCGTCGGCGCTGACTATGATGAATCCGTCGCTGTTTCGGTCGAAGAGATATACGGCGGCTTCGCCGTCGCCGCCTTTGGTGGTGTTCACAAGCACAGGCGCGGTGCTGAGGTGAAGGGGTGCCCGCATCGCTCCCGAAGGCGACGACAGGCGCGCCAGTGCCTCTTCGGGCGTGAGTGTTTCAGCGAAAAGAACACCTGTCGCTGTTGCGAAAGCCAAAGTGGCTGTGAGTATTCTTTTCATGGCTTAATTCCTGATGATTTTACGGGTGCTGTCGCCGGCTTTTACGATGTATATGCCTGCGGGGTAAGCCGAAATGTCGAGTCTGTCGGCCGCAGCGGCGAGCTGTATTCCCTGAATGGAGTAGAGTACTACCGTGCAGCCCTGGGCGCACACGCTGTCGGCCTCGATGG
>CABQCA010000142.1 GCA_902462525.1 uncultured Porphyromonadaceae bacterium
GAGCCACTGGCGACTGCTGCATGGCTGCGGCAAGAGGCGAAGTATATGTACTTCTGAAAACCGTGAGCGGAAGCGTAGTATCGGCGCTGAGCGCCCGTGGCGCCGTCCGCGACATCTGCCGCGCGGCGCCGTTCTCGGCTCTTGCATACGACAGCACTCACGACGAACTGATAGCCTATCGCCATGGCGGCGGGGCCACGGTATTCTGCCGGGAAGGGACGTACGAACTAAGCTGCGGCGACTGCACCGGCACCGTGAACACCGGTGGCGAATGGTATGCGCTGTTCGCCACCGGACTGTGCCGTGTGTCGCAGAGTGGTACGGCGCTGTTTGCCGATGTGGAGTACACCGATGTGTTCACACCCCATGGGCGGCGCGCGTTCATGCCATTGCGGCTGCTGGCCGACATGACGGGCCGGTCGCTGAGCTGCACGCTGTCGCTGAGTGCCTCCGGCCGTCCCATAGCAGAGCGGAAAATCAGCGGCGCCGTTCTCAGTCCCATGGAAATGCGTCTGACAGGCGCTCCGGCACGCACGCTGACACTTTCGCTCAAAGGTCGTGCCGCCACAGCGACCACAGTACGAATGTTCAGCCTCGAAACATCATGGATACGGAAGTGATTCTTGCTCTCGATGATATCCGCAGCGGTCTCGAGGCCTGCGCCGAAGCCGGCTACGACCCCGGGAAAGGTCTGGGCTGCTACGGCGCCCGGGTGCGGTCGATGCCTCCGGCGGGCATGAGCGGCTACATGTACCTGCCGGTGGCGATGACTCTCGACCGCGACTACGAGCACAGCCGCGCCGACGTCACCGCATGGAAACGGCTGCGCTGCCGCTACGACTTCGAATACTGGGCTGCCACGTGCGTAAAAATCAAACACAAAACCGAGGGGCGCCTGGTGCCTTTCGTGCTCAACCGCGCGCAACGGCGTGTTCTCGGCGTGCTCGAGGACGACCGCACTTCCGGGCGTCCTGTCCGGCTGATACTGCTCAAGGCGCGGCAGTGGGGCGGCAGCACGCTTGTGCAGATCTATATGGCATGGATACAATGCTGCCACCGCCGCAACTGGAACTCGCTGATATGCGCACATCTGAAGGACACGTCGGCATCGATACGCGGCATGTACAGCCGCCTGCTCGAGTCGTACCCGGCCGAGCTGTGGGAGGGCGACAAGGCACCGTGCTTCAAGGCCTACGAGGGCAGCCACAACATACGGCGCATCGAGGGCCGCGACTGTGTGGTGACCCTGGCGTCGGCCGAGCGGCCCGACAGCGTCCGCGGCGGCGACTACGCTATGGCGCACCTGAGCGAGATGGCATACTGGGCCGACACCCCCACACGTCAGCCCGACGACGTAATCCGGGCAGTATGCGGCGGCGTGGCCCTGACGCCTTACTCGCTGATAGCCGTGGAATCGACGGCCAACGGCGTCGGAAACTATTTCCACTCCGAGTGGCTGCGGTGCCGCAAGGGCGAGGGCGACAAGCACGCAGTGTTCGTGCCGTGGTTCGAAATCGACATCTACCGTCTCGCGCCCCACGACAGGCAGGCCTTCGCCGGCGCCCTCACCGACGACGAGAATCATCTTTTCGGTCTCGGAGTGACGCTCGACAGGTTGTGGTGGCGGCGCTGCAAGCTGGCCGAATACAGCTCGGTGCAGCACATGCAGGCCGAGTACCCGGCCAACGACACCGAGGCATTCGCGAGCAACGGTTCGGCGGTGTTCGCCGATTCCGACATCGCCCTGCTGCGTAAGAGCTGCAAACGCGAGATTTTCCGCGGCGAGCTGTGCGGCGGCAATGCCGTGTCGGCTCCCGGCGGCTGCCTGAAAATATGGCGCCATCCGATGCAGGGCAGTTTCTATGTAGTGTCGGTCGACATCGGCGGCACACGACCGGAGAGCGACTGGTCGGTGGCATCGGTTATTCGCTTCGACGGAGCGGAGTCGCTACCGGAAGTTGTGGCACAATGGCGCGGCCACACGCCGCACGACTGCCTCGTGCACACTATAGCCGACCTTGCCACCTACTACAACCGCGCCCTACTTGTGGTGGAGAGCAACACCCTGGAGAGCCGCGACGCCATGATGGAGGACAGCGCCGGCTATATCATCAGCATGCTTGCACGATGCTATGCCAATCTCTACCGCCGTGAAGCCTTCGACACCGCTACACAGCAATGGAGCAACCGCATAGGTTTCCACACCAACCGCAGCAGCAAAGCGGCGCTGATGATACACCTTCAGATGCTGCTAAGGGAAAACGGCTACATAGAACGCGACGATGATGCCTGCAACGAACTTAGCACCTATGAGAACGGCCCGGGAGGCACCTACGGCGCTCGCCGCGGCTACCACGACGACATTCTGATGAGCCGGGCCATCGGTCTCTATGTCGGTGCGCGCCGCCAGACTATGAAAGCTTGTTTAGAGTGAAAGATAAAGGGTGAAAGGTGGAAGGTGAAAAGTGGCATCTTCTTCCACCCTACACTCTTCACCTTTCACCCTTCACCTTATTATTTGGTGAGTAGCGGAAAAAGCGCTAAATTTGCAGAACGTAACTGATAATTATGAAAGAGATAGAGATAATAACATCGGTAACAGAGAAAAGCTACGACGAACTCGACGCCACAGAGCGAATGCTCGTAGGAGCCGCTCAAAAGGCCGTGGGAGGATCGTACGCACCGTACAGCCACTTCCACGTCGGAGCTGCAATCCTGCTTGCCGACGGCACGGTGGTGACAGGAGCCAATCAGGAGAATGTGGCATATCCTTCGGGCACCTGCGCCGAGCGCTCGGCCTGTTTCAATGCCGGTGCCAACCACCCGGGCGTTACTTTCGAGATGATAGCCATAGCAGCCGTGGGCACCGACGGACGCCCCACCTCTGTGCCGACAGCACCCTGCGGCGCCTGCCGTCAGGCGCTTCTGGAGTATGAGGTGCTTGCCGGACACAACGTGCCTGTGCTCCTTGCGGGCGCCGACCGCGTCTACCGTGTGGCATCTGTGACATCGCTGCTGCCGCTTGCTTTCACCGAATTCTGAAAAATCAATAAAAAGAAATGGACTTTATTGAAGAACTAACATGGCGCGGCATGATCCACACCGTCATGCCGGGTACCGACAAAATGCTCGCCGAGGGCATGGCAACGGCCTATCTCGGCATCGACCCTACCGCCGACAGCCTCCACATAGGCCACCTTGTGGGCGTGATGATGCTCAAGCACTTCCAGCGTGCCGGCCATAAGCCCATAGCACTCGTAGGGGGCGCCACAGGCATGATAGGCGACCCCTCGATGAAGAGCCAGGAACGCAAACTCATCGACGAGCCGACCCTGCGCCACAATCAGGAATGTATCAAGGCCCAGCTGGCCAAATTCCTCGATTTCGACTCCGACGCACCCAACGCCGCCGAGCTGGTGAACAACTACGACTGGATGAAGGACTTCGGTTTCCTCGAATTTATCCGCGATGTTGGCAAACATATCACCGTCAACTACATGATGGCCAAGGACTCGGTGAAGAAGCGTCTGTCGGGCGAAAGCCGCGAGGGCATGTCGTTCACCGAATTTTCCTACCAGCTGCTGCAGGGCTACGACTTTCTGAACCTCTACCGCACCAAGGGCTGCCGTCTGCAGCTCGGCGGCTCCGACCAGTGGGGCAACATGACCACGGGCACCGAGCTTATCCGCCGCATCGAAGGCCGCGACGACGCCTATGCCCTCACCTGCCCGCTGATTACCAAGGCCGACGGCGGCAAATTCGGCAAGACAGAGAGCGGCAACGTGTGGCTCGACCCCAAACGCACATCGCCCTACAAATTCTACCAATTCTGGCTCAATGTGTCGGACGACGATGCCGAAAAATATATCCGCATCTTCACCACCCTCAGCCGCGAGGAAATCGAGGCTCTGAGCGCCGAGCAGAAAGCCGACCCGGGCAAACGCCCCCTGCAGCGCCGTCTGGCTCAGGAACTCACCACCATGGTACACTCGGCCGCCGACTATGATGCCGCCGTGGAGGCATCGTCGATACTCTTCAGCAACAAGGCAGCCGACGCTCTCCGCCATCTCGACGAGGCCACACTGCTCGATGTATTCGAAGGCGTGCCCACCTTCGAAGTCGACCGCGCCGACATCGAAGCCGGCATACGCATGGCCGATCTGCTCACCGAGAAAGCCGCAGTGTTCCCCTCGAAGGCCGAGATGCGCAAGCTTGTGCAGGGTGGAGGTTTCTCGATAAACAAAGAGAAAGTGAGCGATCCGCAGATAGCGGCCTCGACCGACATGCTGCTCGACGGCAAGTATATCATCGTGCAGAAAGGCAAGAAACAGTACTTCCTCATAATTGCCCGATAATGATAGCAATAGCAGAGTACAGCGATGCACGGCAGGCCTCGATAGCAGCCGGAATGCTGGAAAACAACGGCATACACTGCACCGTTGTCGACGATGCCATGTCGACACTCTACGGCGCCGGCGCCACATGGGCGCCGGTGCGCCTTTTCGTGCCGGAAGCAGATGCCGACGAGGCACGGCGTCTGCTTCGCGAACACGGCGACAACTGAACAAAATGCCCCGGCGGGGCATTTTATTTAGTTGAAAGGGGCAAGTAAATTTTAATTGAGTTTCGCAAGTTCTCAACTTGCTTACAGTTAATGATATAGTTGAAAAAGTAATAGGTTTAAAAAGTTGAGATAACGGGCTGACAAGCCGATAAGCCTCGTCCCTGAAAAACTATTATCTTAACTCTTTTCACTCCTTCAACTTTTTCACTTCAACGTGAACTTGCGAAAGTTGAGCTTAAAACGACATAGAATATGCAGACATTTGAAGAATTAGGCGTACGTCCCGACCTCCTGCAGGGCATAGCCGATATGGGGTTTGAGACCCCGATGCCAGTACAGGAGAAGGTGATACCGGTGCTTCTCGGCGGCGACCACGACCTTGTGGCCCTCGCACAGACCGGCACCGGCAAGACAGCAGCCTTCGGTCTGCCTCTGATACAGCGAGTCGACCTCAACCGTCGCGTGCCGCAGGCCCTTGTGCTTGCCCCGACACGCGAGCTGTGCCTCCAGATAGCCGGCGATCTCGCCGACTTCGCCAAATATGTGCCCGACATCGAGATCCTGCCGGTGTACGGCGGCTCGAGCATCGAAAGCCAGATACGCTCGCTGCGCAAAGGCGTACAGATTATCGTGGCCACCCCCGGACGCCTCATCGACCTGATAAACCGCGGAGTAGTGAATCTGGAAGACGTGCACACCGTGGTGCTCGATGAAGCCGACGAAATGCTCAACATGGGCTTCGTCGATTCCATCAACGATATCCTCTCGCACGTTCCCGACGACCGCAAGATGCTGCTATTCTCGGCCACAATGCCCGCCGAAGTAGCGAAGATATCGAAGCGCTTCATGAAAGACCCCGAGGAAATAGTGATAGGCACCCGCAACGAAGGCGCCAAGAACGTGCGGCACATCTACTACATGGTGAACGCCCGCGACAAATACCTGGCCCTGAAGCGCATCGCCGACAATTCGCCGAATATCTACGCCATCATCTTCTGCCGTACCCGCCGCGACACCCAGGAAATAGCCGACAAGCTCATCGCCGACGGCTACAATGCCGACGCGCTGCACGGCGACCTCAGCCAGCAGCAGCGCGACATCGTGATGCGCAAGTTCCGCGACCGCGTGATAACACTCCTTGTGGCCACCGACGTTGCTGCCCGCGGCCTCGACGTCGACGATCTCACACACGTGATAAACTACGGGCTGCCCGACGACACGGCGGTCTACACCCACCGTTCGGGCCGCACAGGCCGTGCCGGCAAAACAGGCGTGTCGATAGCCATCATCCACTCGCGCGAAAAGGGCAAGCTGCGCGAAATAGAGCGCATAATCGGCAAGAAATTCGAACGCAAGGATGTGCCGACACCCGAGCATATCATCGAGAAACAGCTCTACAACCTCGCCGACCG
>CABQCA010000143.1 GCA_902462525.1 uncultured Porphyromonadaceae bacterium
GCTGTACTCATAGCAGAAGCCGAGGCGGCGCCGTGCATAGGTGTTCCCGCCGTTAGCGGCCTTGTGATAGAGGTCAATAGCCGCCGACGGGTCTTTTCTGACACCTTCGCCGCTGAGGTAGCAGTCGGCGAGGTAGGCCTGGGCGCGGCCGTTGTTCTGGTCGGCAGCTTTTTTGTACCATCGGGCGGCCACGCTCATGTCGCGGGGCACTCCTGTGCCCGATTCGTAGCAGTAGCCGAGGTTGCACTGGGCGATGTCGTTGCCGGCATCGGCTGCCATGCGGTAGAATTCGGTGGCACGGCGTTTGTCGACCGGCAGGCCGCCTTTGCCGAATTCATATGCAACGCCGAGATTGAGCGCTGCCAGCGGCTGATTGCCCTTGACTGCAATCTGATAGTAGTGCACGGCTTTGGCCATGTTCTCCGAGGTGCCCCGTCCGAATTCGTAGCAAAGACCCATTACCTGTGCCGCCAGGGCGTCGCCGGCATCGGCAAGTGGACGGGCCATCTCGAAAGCTTCGGCATAGGCTCCTTTGCTGTAGAGGCGGTCGGCGGCTTGTGCTTTTGATTCTGCGAATGAACCCTGACCGGAGCTTTCGGTCTTGGCGCCCATTCGTTTTTCAAGATTCTTTATGGCAGTTTCTGCGTCGGTATATCCGAGTTCGAGAGCCCGCTTGTAGAGACGCATGGCTTCGTTGAAATCGACCGCCACGCCGTTGCCGTCCTCGTACATTGTGCCGAGGTTGTAGGAGCCGAGACCCGAATTCTTGTCGGCTGCGCGACGGTACCATTCTACGGCCACTTTCTGGTCGGGTGCAGTGCCGATGCCGTTCGACATGGCGTAGGCATAGTTTATCATGGCATTGACGTTGTCCTGATCGGCCGATTTTTTGAACCACATGAGGGCTTCGACGGGGTCGGCGTCGATACCGATACCTTTCTGATAGCGTACGCCGACATTCTGCTGACTGGCAGACAGACCGGCACGCGCTGCCACGAGATACAATTCGGTTGCACGCTTGTCGTTTTTGAAATCGCCGAATGTGAGGCAGAGCGCCACGATTTCCGAGGCGTAAGGGTCGCCGGCAGCTGCCGGAAGAAGAGCTTCTTCGAGGGCGGCTGTCATGTTGTCGGGGTAGAGCGACGATGCCTTGCGGCCTGCTTCCAGCACTTCGTCTTCGGTCGGTTCGGGGTCGATGTTTCCGAAATGTTCTTTTATCTTTTCGATGCCTCTCTCCTGATCGAACAGATAAGCAATGCGGAAGTAGCGGAGCGCCATCTCGCGGTCGGCTTTGCGTCCGTTGCCGTCGAGGTAGCATTGTGCAAAAAATTCGGCGCCGTCGGCGCTTCCGCAGCATGCACCTCTGAAATAATAGTCGGCGGCGTTTAAAGAGCCTGTGAGGTATCCGTTGTCCGCCAGCATGCCAAGGCCGACGTTGGCCTCGCCGTCGCCGAGCTCGATAGCTTTGTCAAACCATTTTTTAGCTTCCGAATAGTTCTGTTCTATGCCCGACTCACCGTCGTAGTACATCAGACCGATCATATAGCATGCCGGTCCGTAACCTTTGTCGGCCGACTGACGGTACCAGTTGAGGGCCGTCTTGCCGTCCGTCTCCACGCCTTTACCGAGGAGGTAGAGGTCGCCGAGGTTCGCCATGGCGTGCGGCTCGCCCATTTCGGCGGCGCGGCGCAGCAGGCCGATGCCTTTTGCGAGGTCGACATCGACGCTCTTTCCGTATACGTAGTCGCAGCCGAGCGAATTGAGGCCCCGGGCCACGCCGGCATCGGCAAGGCGTTGGTGTATGCGGAAGCTGCCGGCCAGATCGCCTTCGTCGGCCAGGTTTTTAGCCTGGGTGATTAGGTGGGCTATTTCCTGTTCGGTGAGAGCGGAGCCTTGAGTTCCGCCGACAACGGGTGTGTCTTTCTTGGGAGTGCCGGAGGCTTTGACGCCTTCTTCCTGAAGACGTTTTACAGCTTTCTTTGCGGCGAAGTCGCCGTTTTTGGCAGCTTTGGAGTACCATTCGAGCGCAGCGGCAGGGTCCGCTGTCGTGCCGTTGCCGTTTTCGTACATTATGGCCACAAGGCGCATCGACAGGGTGTCGCCTCCTTCTGCGGCGGTGAGATACCATGTGAAGGCGCGTGTGATGTCTTTCTCGATGCCGTTGCCGAGTTCGTACATGCGGCCGAGATTGTAAGCTGCCTGAATGTTTCCGGCCACTGCGGCCTGTTCGTAGTATGCGGAGGCTTCGTCGTCCTTGTCCTCGGCGTCGAGGATAGCGGCGGCGCCCATCATGGCGTCGGTGTCGCCGCCGTCGGCACCGCGACGGTACCATTCGAGTGCTTTCCGGGTGTCGCGCGGACATCCTCCGCGGGCTTTATAGTAGAAGTCGCCGAGGAGAGCCTGTGCGCGGGCCATGCCCACTTCGGCGCATTCCTCGATGAGAGGCCGGGCCTCGTCGTATTTCTTTTCAGCCACAAGCTGTTCGGCACGGGCGATTTTCTGCTTCATTTCCTCGCCGGCGGCTTCGGTGCCGGCGGTTGTTGCGGATGTTTTTGCGGCAGGCTTTTTGGGAGCAGGCTTTTCTTCGGCCACGGGGTGCTGTAGCATCTCGAGCGTACGGAGGGCCTCTTCAGCTTCGGCGTAACCCTGTGCTGCGGCAAGGAGGAAGTAATGTTCGGCCGTGGGATAGTCTTCGCCGGTGCCGGAGCCTGTCATCCAGCACATTCCTACGGCATATTGTGCCGCGGGGTCGTTGGCTGTGGCGCCTTCGTTGTAGAGGCTGAAAGCTGTGTCGACGTCGGCGCTGACACCTTCGCCGAACTCGTAGCACTGTCCCAGATAGAAGCATGCGGGTTTGTGGCCGGCTTTCACGGCTTTTTCGTAGAGCCGGGCTGCCAGAACATGGTCTTTGGTAAGGATAGTGCCTTCTTTGTAGATGGTGGCAAGGTCAATTATGGCGGGAATATAGCCGTAGTCGGCTGCCGACTGAAGCCATCGCTCGGCTTCGGCGGAATCGGCTCCCGTGCGGAGCATGCTCATGCCGAGCACGTGCTGTGCTATGGAGCGGTCGTTTAGTTCGGCGTTTTCGGCGTTTGCAACGATTACGGCCTGTTCGATGGCCTTGGCGAAGAGTTCCTGCACATAGTAGCTGCGGGCCTCGTCGGCTATGCGCTGCAGCTGAAGGGAGTTGTAATGCGGACTTCCCTTTGGTGCGGTGAGCTCGGCGCCGAGACGGCGCAGGGCTTCGGCGGCATCGTCGAGACCGCCGGCTGCTGCGAGGCGGTAGTAGCCGATGGCTTTGTCGAGGTCGACACGGGTGCCTATGCCTTCCTCATAGCACATGCCGAGGCAGTACTGCCCGGGGGCGAAGTTCAGCGACGCCGCTTTGGCGTACCAGCCGAAGGCCGCCATGGGGTTGTAGGCGATGCCGCTGCCAGTTTCGTAGTACCAGCCTACGTGCGTCATGGCACGTGCGTCGCCGGCGTCGGCTGCCCGTTTGTCGAGTTTGAAAGCTTCGTCGTACTGTTCGTTTTCGCTCAGACGGTCGGCTTCGTCGACAAGTTGTTTTATTTCTTCGGGGGTGAGCTTGGCACCCTCGGGATTTTCAGAAAATGCCATATCGAAGGGAGATTGATTTGAAATGCAAAAATAGCAAATTCCGTCCGAATTTCATAATCCGTATCCCGTTTTTTGAATTAATCCATGGAGAGGCGGTTTTTCTAACCGCCGGCTTTGCCTGTGAAAAGTATAATGTCGCGGAAGGCCGGCGGTTGGAAACCGCCTCTCCATGTGAAAACAGCCCCCGGCGGTGGCCGGAGGCTGTGTGAAGTTGTTTCGCTTATGCTATCAGCGGATGTACTGCTTGGTGGCTTTGTTGCCTTTCTTGACGATGAAGAGGCCGTTTGCGGGGTTGGCAACACGGACGCCCTGCAGGTTGTAGTACTCTACGGGAGCGTTTTCGTCTTCAGCCACGATAGTGCCGATACCGGCAGCGTTTTCGTCCCATTTTTCGAGCTTGATGTCAGCCCAGGGCTGCCAGTATTGGTCAGATGTGTTTTCGATTTTGTGAAGGCCGACCCATACCTTGGTGGGAGCCGTGAGTTCGAATTCTACGAACTGACGGTATTTTTCGGGATAGAGCACGAAGTGAGCGGCCGATTCGCGTTCGATGCCTGAGTCACCCCAGCCTTCCACAACGTTACGGACACTGCCGTAGGCGGGCACGATTTCGTTCCCGTTGGCATCGGCACGTGTTTCGTTTTCCGGCATCTTGTCGTATTCGCCGTTCCATATTTCCCAGCAGTCTTTCACACGAGTGCGCTTGTCTGTTTCGGGATTAAGATCTCCGAAATCATCCTCCCAATCCATAGATTGAGGTTTGATTTCGCTTTGGCACATGTAGATGTACGAGTGGGTGTAGTTTGTGTTAGCCTCGTAGTTGCCGGCATCGAACCAATCTTTGGGAGACTTGGCCTCTATCCATTTGAACTCATTTTTAACACTGACGATTTTACCGTTGGCGTTGCCGCTACCTCCATAACGATGGAAAGTGAGCATGGAGAAGCGGTATTTGCCTGCAGGAAGTTCTACCTGCTGTCCGATATTGTAGCCAGTGGCATTGGTTTTACGGAAAACACCACCGCCTTTGTTTACATCGGGCGTTTTGCCGGTAGTAGTATAGTCCCAGGCTGTTGATTTATTGTTGAGAGTGCCTGAGAAGTCGGCGTTTTTGATTTTGGAGGTGAGATTTTCGCTTCCTTTGAAGAGCTGGAAGTTGTCGAAGCAGCACCATTCGTCACCGTAGCCGCCTTCGTTCACTATGCCGACAACCATGTCGCCGCCGGGGTGGTTGACAGTGATTTCGTTGGCATATTCACCTGCAGCAAAAGCCGCAGCAGCCTCAGTTTTGTCGTTGGGAGCAGTGTCACGACCGTCGAAAAGGCCTTTTACGGCTTTCTTCTCGCCGTTGATAAAGATGAAAGCATAGTGGTTAGCGCCGTTAGCCATGTTGGCTTTTGAGAAGTCGTTGTTGCCGCAGCGGTATAAAGCGTCGGCTTTAAGGGTGTATTCCCCTGCGGGCATATCGGGCAGAGTCTGATAGAGACGGAATGCACCGTTCCATACTTCGCCTACGCCGTCACTGGTTGCTGCAAGTGCGCCTTGCCAACCGGGAATCCATGCGGGCTCGTTCATGTACTGTCCGGTAACGTCGCGGTAGGCGCCGGCTGTTGCAGATGCTGCGATGGCGGCTGCGCCAAGGAGAAGAGCACTGCGTTTAATGTAGATGTTTGCCATAATAATGTTGTTAAGGTTTGTTAGATGGTTTC
Source organism: uncultured Porphyromonadaceae bacterium (assembly GCA_902462525.1). Classification (GTDB taxonomy): domain Bacteria; phylum Bacteroidota; class Bacteroidia; order Bacteroidales; family Muribaculaceae; genus CAG-873. The sequence goes on from CABQCA010000143.1 coordinate 5,328, forward strand.
TGTCATAGGTTTTAGGGGGAGGGTACGTGCCTGCGGGCACGTACCCTTAAAGTTTCGTGGTTTTATCAGAGACCCTGATAGCCGGGGTTCTGGCTCCAGTTGAGGTTTGTTTCGAGGATTCCGCGGTGGATAGGCATGAGACGGCGGTTGGGATCCTTCACGCCGGGGCGTTCAACCCAGTGGAAAGTTGTGTGTTCGGCGTCGTCCCAGACTTTGTAGCGGTTCTTCTGCCCCCAGTCGTTTTCGAACTGACCGAAGCGGATAAGGTCGTTGCGGCGCCAGGGTTCGAGGATAAATTCGCGCGAACGTTCGTCGAGGATTTCCTGAAGAGTGGGATCCTTGGTGAGTTCGGGAGCGCTTGCGCAGCGGCGGATTTCGTTGAAGAGGCTCATGGGAGTCTGGCCGAGAGTAGCGGTAGCACCGCGGAGAATACATTCGGCCTTCATGAGCAGAATATCGGCGAGGCGGAAGACAGGAGCATCGTTGGCCTGCTGACGTCCCCATGTGGTATAG
>CABQCA010000144.1 GCA_902462525.1 uncultured Porphyromonadaceae bacterium
CTGTATCCTGTCGACCAGGGCGCCACTACTATCTGGGAACGCCTTAACTCCTACACCCGCAGCGACGGTTTCGGCGGGAATAACGGCATGAACTCGTTCAATCACTATTCGTTCGGTGCCGTCGGGCAATGGCTCATAGAGCATTGCGCCGGAATCGGCTACACCCGCGAGGGAATTGTGATAGCTCCGGTTGTCGACCGACGTCCCGACGGGCTGACCAGAGCCCGCGCCACCTACAGTTCTCCGAAAGGGCTCATCGCTTCGGGCTGGCGCAAGGAGGGCGACAGCATAGTTTACGAGATTGAAATTCCCGATGGTACCGGGGCAGTCCTGCGACTGCCCGGTGAAAAAGATAGAAAACTGAAATCTGGAAAACATACAATAAGTAAGACCATAAGATGAAAGACGGTTTTTTCAGAGTCGCGGCTGCCTCGCCGCTTGTCGCGGTGGCCGATCCCGCCACCAACAGCCAACGGATTATCGAGCTTGCCCGGCAGGCCTGCGACGCCGGTGCCGACGTGGTGGTATTCCCTGAAATGTGTGTCACCGGCTACACATGCGGCGACCTTTTCCATAATAAGACCCTGCTCGACGGCGCCCGCGACGCAGTCCGGACCATCACCGACGCCACCCGCGCCATGCCGGGACTTCTTGTGATTGTCGGTGCGCCATTCAAGGACAACTATGTGCTCTTCAACAGCGCCTATGCAATCTGCAACGGTATGATAGAAGCCATAGTGAACAAAACCTATGTGCCGAACTACAACGAGTTCTACGAACGCCGCTGGTGGCAGCCGTCGGAAGATACTCCCGGAGCCACCATAATCCGTCACAAGGAAGTGGATATTGCCATAGAAATATGCGAGGACCTGTGGGTGCCCGTGCCTCCAAGCTGCATTTCGGCTATGATGGGTGCGAGCGTCATTTTCAACCTCTCGGCGAGTCCCGACCTGATAGGCAAATACGCCTATCTCACATCGCTTGTGCGCCAGCAGTCGGCGCGCTGCATGGCCGGATATGTCTATGCCTCGGCCGGATTCGGCGAGTCGTCGACCGACCTCGTCTTCGACGCCAAACTGCTGATAGCCGAAAACGGAACGCTCCTCGGCGCCAACGAGCGCTGGTACACCGGCCCGCAGCTGCTTGTGCGCGACATCGATGTCGAGGCTATCGCCCGCGACCGCATGCACATGGGCACCTTCTACGACTGCGCTGCAAACTATGCTGAAAAACGGAACATGTATCAGACTTCGGCGGTGTCTGTTGAAGCCGAGTATAATAATCTGCTGCGCACCGTCGACCCGCACCCCTTCGTTCCCGCTTCGGACGAACGACTCAAGGAGCGCTGCGAGGAGATATTCAACATCCAGGTGGCCGGTCTTTGCAAACGTCTGCACGCCACGGGCTGCAAGTGCCTTGTAGTAGGAATTTCCGGCGGTCTCGACTCCACACTGGCGCTTCTGGTGGCCGTGCGCGCCTTCGACCGTCTCGGCCTCGACCGCAAGGGTATAGCCGGCGTCACGATGCCGGGCTTCGGCACTACCGGTCGCACTCACGGCAATGCCGTGGCTCTGATGGAGGCCCTCGGAGTCGACATTCGCGAAATTTCGATTGTGAAAGCTGTAAATCAGCATTTCGCCGACATCGGCCATGACCCTTCGGTACAGGACGTGACCTATGAAAACAGCCAGGCCCGCGAACGCACTCAGATTCTCATGGACCTCGCCAACGAACTCGGCGGAATGGTGCTCGGCACCGGCGATCTATCGGAACTCGCGCTCGGATGGGCGACGTACAACGGCGACCAGATGTCGATGTACGGCGTCAACGCCGGGGTGCCCAAAACGCTTGTAAAGCACCTTACGGCCTATGTCGCAGCCGATACCGACGACGAGGCCGTGCGGCGCCCGCTCCTCGACATCATCGACACTCCCATCAGCCCGGAATTGCTGCCTGCCGCTGCCGACGGTACCATAAAGCAGAAGACAGAGGACGCCGTCGGCCCCTACGAACTGCACGATTTCTTTCTGTACTACACTTTGCGCTATGGCTTTACGCCCGAACGCATACTCAAGCTGGCACGCCGGGCATTCACCGAAGATCAGTACGACACGGCAACTATTGAAAAATGGCTGAAGACCTTCTTCCGTCGGTTCTTCAGCCAGCAGTTCAAGCGTTCGTGCATGCCCGACGGACCAAAGGTGGGCAGCGTGTGTCTGTCGCCGCGCGGCGACTGGCGTATGCCCTCCGATGCGTCGTCTGTCCTTTTCCGCTGAATGTCTGTGATTAGGCTGACAAGCAGACAGGCTGACAAGCTAATGAGCCTCGTACCTCGCCCCGCGCCCCTATAAACTTTTATCTAAGATTTGCGCGGACCATTTCGAGGTACTGCTTCATGGCGTCGCAGTCGCGCGACGCCACTATTTCACGAAGTTCTCTGAGCGATTCGAGAATACGGTCGAGCTGCGCCACCGAATCGGGGTTGAAAAGAATCTCCGACAGCAGGTAGTCGTCTTCGCTCATCAGTCCACGTGCTATGGCCAGATGCCTCTTGAAAGTGGTGCCCGGTGCGGGCTGGTGTTTCATTGCCGAGCCGAACACAAGACTCGAGGCGAAAGGCACCGACAGTGAATAGGCTATTGTGGCGTCGTGCCCGCGGAATGTATAGCGCTCGATGTGAAGGCCGAGCGAACGGTACAGCCGGTCGAAAAAGTCGATTCCGGCGGCATCTCCCTCGCTGATTATTATGGCGTTTTCATTGGCAAGATTCGACAGCGACGCGAAAGTGGGACCGAACATCGGATGCGTCGACACAAACGGATGTCCGGCTTCGGCATAGAATTCGGGCAGTCCGCGTTTTACTGAAGCGATGTCGCTCAGTATGGTTTCCGGACTGATGTACGGCAGAATTCGGCGAAAAGCATCGATGGTGTACTTGACTGTGGCAGCGTTGATCACCATGTCGGGGGCGAAACCGCTCACTTCGTCGGGCGACGCGAAACGACGTACATTGTAGGTAAACCGCAGGCGCGACGGGTCGCTGTCGTAGACGGCAACATCGTGGTCGAACGACAGCAGGTCGCAGAAGAACGAGCCCATCTTGCCGGCGCCGAGAATGAGAATTTTCATTGTAATTCAAGTTGTTGGCGCACCGATTCCTCATGAATCGAAGCGAGTACGTTTCTTATGAATTCGGCGTTGAGCTCGAGCGATACGCCGGCGTCTACACGTTGCTGCATCAGGTCGTTGTAGCGTCCGGGCTGGAGAACCGGCATATTGTGTTCTTTTTTATAGCGGCCGATGTCGCGTGCCACGCGCATTCGCTTCGCAAGCAGTTCGAGCAGTTCGTCGTCGAGACGGTCGATTTGCTTTCGGAGTAATCCGAGGCTTTCGGTCGACGATGTTTCCGAGGGTATCACAAGCGCGTCGAGGATATATGCGAGCACTTCGGGAGTCACCTGCTGGGCGGCGTCGCTCAGGGCGTCGTCGGGAGTGCAGTGACTTTCGATTATGAATCCGTCGAAGTCCATGTCGAGGGCTTGTTGCGCAAGGGGAGCTATAAGTTCGCGTTTGCCGCCGATGTGGCTGGGGTCGCAGATTATGGGCAGTTCGGGCAGACGGCGGTGAAGTTCGATGGGAATGCGCCATTTCGGCGGATTGCGGTAGATGTGCTTACCATAGGAGCTGAAACCGCGGTGAATGGCGCCGATGCGGTGCACGCCGGAGTTGTAGATGCGCTCTATGGCGCCTATCCACAGTTCGAGATCGGGGTTTACCGGGTTTTTTACAAGAACTGTCAGCGACTCGCGGCGTTCGTCGGGAAGCGATGCCAGTACGTCGGCGATTTCTTGCACGGCAAAAGGATTTGCCGATGTCCGCGCGCCTATCCACAGCACATCGATGCCGGCGTCGATGGCCTCGCGGGTGTGGCGTTCGTTTGCTACCTCGGTGGCTGTGAGCATACCTGTTTCGGCTTTTACTTTAGCCAGCCATGCAAGAGCCGGAGTGCCTATGCCTTCGAAACCGCCGGGCTTGGTGCGGGGCTTCCATACGCCAGCGCGGAAAATGCGGATGCCGGCGGCATTCAGACGCCGGGCCGTGTCGAGAACCTGCGCCTCGCTTTCGGCGCTGCATGGACCGGCGAGTACTATGGGCCGGCGGTTCATTATATCATCGGAGAATAATGCTTGAAATTCCATTTTTTATTTTAAGTAGCGGGCCGGCGGTTGGAAACCGCCTTTCCATTATTAAATTCTATCAAGGGCCTGGAGTAGTGTTGCCTGCGGTGCGCAGAGCGATATGCGGACGTAGCGTTCGCCGGCTTTGCCGAAAATGAATCCCGGGGTGATGAATACACGCTTTTCGGCGAGAATACGGTCGGCGAAAGCTTCGGCGCTTTTTTCAGTATCGGGAATGCGCCCCCAAAGGAAGAGCCCTTGCTGGCCGTGGCGCCATGTGCAGCCCAAAGCGTCCATAATGCGGCCGGCTATGGCCTGACGGGCGGCGTACTCGGCATTGAGGGCTTCGTACCAGCTGTCGGGCTGCGCGAGGGCGGCGATGGCGCCTTCCATTATGGCACGTGGCTGGCCGGAGTCGATGTTGCTTTTCACCTTGAGCACCCACTCGATGAATGCGGGGTTAGATACCATCATGCCAACACGCCAGCCGGCCATATTGAGGCACTTGCTGAGCGAGTTCATCTCGATGGCTACTTCGTCGGCACCGGGAACGTTGAGAATGCTCAGCGGGCGGTCGTTGAGAATCATGCTGTAGGGGTTGTCGTTGACAATGACAATGCTGTGGCGGCGTCCGAAATCAACGAGCCGGCGGAAGATTTCCATAGAAGCAGGCGTGCCGGTGGGCATGTGCGGATAGTTGACCCACATCAGCTTTATGCGTTTGAGCGGCAGGCGCTCAAGGGCCTCGAAATCGGGAACCCAGCCGTTTTCGTCGCTGAGAGTGTAGGTGAAGACTTCGGCAAGCGCTATGCGCGAGGCAGAGGTATAGGTAGGGTAGCCGGGGTCGGGCACGAGCACGCCGTCGCCGGGGTTGAGGAATGCGAGCGCGATGTTGAGCACACCCTCTTTCGAACCGATAAGCGGAAGAACGTTCCGGTCGGGGTCGAGGCTGCCTACGCCATAGCGACGCTCGTACCAGCCTGTGAAGGCCTGGCGAAGTTCCGGGAGCCCCACTGTCATCTGATAGCTGTGGGTATCGGGGCGTTGCAGACACGCTACGGCGGCATTGACGGCGGCTTGCGGCGGCATCATGTCGGGACCTCCGATGCCAAGTGATATTATGTCGATGCCCTGTGCGCGGAGACGGGCTATTTCCTTGAGCTTTCGTGAGAAATAGTATTCACTGACGCTGTTGAGGCGGTCGGCGGGTTGTATCTGTTTTGTCATTGTCATATTGCTGATCGGTATTCACCGAGAATTTTAAGATCGTTCAGAAGAGGACGGACGGCGTCGACGGCCTGACGGTAGCGCACCACATTGTCGAAAGTGAGGTCGATGTAGAACCGGTACTCCCACTCGCGGCCTACTATGGGCGTAGACTGTATTTTGGAGAGATTGATGTCGTAGAACGACAGTATTGTCAGAATTTTTGACAGCGCTCCCGGCGAGTGGGGCAGTGTGAACATCAGCGAGGCTTTGTCGGCCTCGAGTTCCGACGGACCGTGTTCGGCGACGATAAGCGGGTCGGCCAGAATGAGGAACCGCGTGAAATTGCGTTTGTTGGTTTCGATGCCCTCGGCAAGAATGTCGAGTCCGTAGAGGCGTGCGGCATATTCGCCGCATACTGCCGCATGGCCTTTGATGGCGCCGGCAGCG
>CABQCA010000145.1 GCA_902462525.1 uncultured Porphyromonadaceae bacterium
CGTTTCCTTCTGTTTGCCGAGGATAAGATCGACGGCTTCCGGAGTATCGGTGGCTTCACAGAATGCTTCGACCGATGTCGATACGAACGACCATCCGGCGGCCAAAGCGGCTTCTCCGTGGAGGGCCGGGTAGTCGAAGGTGTTGCCTGCTATCACTTTGTCCTCATAGTTGGCGCGCGAAGCGCCGAACCCTGCGGCATCATCGTCCATCCACGGTATCTGACGTCGGAATTCGAACTGCTCGCCGATGTAGGAAATATCCTGTATGTAGGGCACACCGCCGTCGCGGGCATCATAGAATCCGGCGATTTCAGTGCTGTCGCTGCCGGCATCGAAGCGGTCGGGAGCGCTCACGCGGGTGAAGCCGTTCACTATCGTGAGTGTGCCCCGGGCATTTGCCGCGCGGCCGCATGCCAGCACTTCGGAGGGGAACGACACACCGCCGGCGTTTCCGGCGATGATGCGGTAGGAAGCTACGGTGCCCACGGGAGCGGAGCCTACTGTGTACTCGGTGTTTTCGGTTCTTGCGATGGTGCGGAAACCGTTGCCGGTGCGCAGCTGCACGAGATAGTAGGTTGGGTGTGCTGTCGGTTCGAGACTGTCGACAGTCTCTTTCCACGACAGTTTCCAGCCGTTGCCGTCCTCGGTGATGGCGAAAGTCCTCACCGGCAGGGGCTGCACTGTGTAGGACCGGACGTCGCGGTGTGCAAGGAATTTGAGCATACCTTTATATATGGCGCGGCTTACGGTGAACCGGAATGTCGGGTCGAGGCCGTACGACATGTCGGCGAAGTTCTGGTGGCTGAGGAATTCGAGCAGCATGGCCGGCACCTGAGGCGAGCGAGCCTCATGGTATGAGCGGTCCCACATACCGCGGCGAGTCCAGTTCGGCTCGAAGTAGGAACGGACATCGTCGACGATATTTGTGACTATAAGGTCGGTGAGGTCGCGCGAAGCGAGACGGCTGCTGCCGTTGCCGGTTGTTTCGCCCTTTGTGCAGTATATGCCAAGAGTGCCTATGATTGAGTCGTTGAGAGTGGTACCTGCATCGGTATGGAATGCGAAACTGAGGTCGACGGGAATGTTGAGGCCCTTTTGCCCCGGGAGCATAGAGGAGCCGCCTGCGAGCCAGTTTACCCAAAGTCCCCGGCAGCTGTAGTCGTCGGTGTAGTCATTGACATTCTCGGTGGGCGTGTACACGCTGTCGGGGGCGCCGGCCCACTGCAGAAAGTAGCGGGCGCCTTCGGTGAAGCGCGGATAGCCCGAGAGAACGTATTCATAGTCGATACTGTCGAGAGGTTCTTTGACGATACGGGCCACATTGCCCATGCCGCCGCCAATCTTTACGGCGTCGGCGCTGAGCACGCGGCCGGCTTCGTCGTTGCTTCCGAGTTCGACCACTGACTGACGTCCTGCTTTGAGCGGGAAGTGGCCGAGGTAGATCCATGTCCCGCCTCCCATGCGCTGGTTTACGGTGAAGTGATGTGCGCCGTCGGCGGCATTGACAGTATAGTGTGCAGCTTCGGTGCTCTTGGGCAGACTCTGATAGCTTACGTAGACGGCGTAGTTGCCGTCGGCCGGTATTTCAGCGTTCCATTTGAAGCTGTTTTTGCCATTAGCATCGGCAATGAGAGCAGTACCGCTTTTGAAAGGGTTGTCGCCTACTTTCAGAACATTTTTATTGTAGCCAAAGCCTTCGGCTGTTCTGAATTTTCCCTTGGTTTCGATGCTGCCTTGAGCGAGACCGCCGTCGTTGTCGATTATTATTTCGGTGGTGTTCACATCGCGTTCGCGGGGACTCATCACGTATGCGCCGGCGTTTTCGAGCATAGGCATCAGGAATGGTATGACGTAGGACTGCGGGTAGAGGTCCTCGACAGTCTGGAATATTCGGGCTCGCTGCCATTCCCAGCGGTTGAGTTTGGGCTCGAAGTACCAGCCGTGGCTCTGCCAAAGGGCTATGTTGGCACCGTCGAGGCCTTCGGGGGCTTTCTCTGCGTCGTCTCGTGTGATAAAAGGCTTTTTCTCGGTAGGGCCGACATTCTTTTTATCGGCGAAGAGGGCGAGACGGTCGAGACTGGTGTTTCCGCTTGTGAGCGTCACCTTGTAATTTGTATATTTCGGGCCGAGGGCCTTGCGCACATCATTTTTCAGCGACCTGAGGCTTTCGGCATCGAACGGCACATAAGCAGCATTGCCGTTGTATTCGACCTTAATGGTCTTTTTGGCATTGTTGACGGTTACTTTCTTTGCCTGTACGGCCCCGAAACCGGTAGTGCCGGGCAGATAGTGGTTTATAGCCGCGGTAGCGGCATCTTCTCTTGCTCCGGCGGGGGCTTCGAAAGGTATCGTAGAAGCCAGCAGGGCCACGATTCCGGGAGCAAGAACTCTGATAATGTCTCTCATTGGTTCGTATTCACTTAAGCGCGAAATGTTCCGACGCATTACGCAAAAGTAAAAAAAAACCTTAATTTCGCCAATATAATAAACATTATTTAATAATTAACAACATATATTTTGAAACAAAACTAACGATTATATATGGTCTTACTCTGTAGAGTTAAAGTAGGTTAATGTATTTGGTGTTTTAGAAAATAGTTTCTACCTTTGCACTGTCAAAACACCGCGGGGTGGAGCAGTGGTAGCTCGTTGGGCTCATAACCCAAAGGTCGTAGGTTCGAGTCCTGCCCCCGCCACTAAGATGAAAGCCGTACGAATCATTATCCGTGCGGCTTTTGTTTTTTTGAGAGATAAGACGTTTCATCATTTATTATGGCCGATACAGATTCAAGTAAGACAAGCAACCCTAACGACCTTGGCACCAAAACTATAGGTCAGTTGCTGCTGCAGTATTCCCTGCCGGCTATCGTGGCGTCGCTGGCCACCTCGCTCTACAATATAATCGACAGCATTTTTATAGGTCGCGGCGTAGGCGCCATGGCTATCACCGGCCTTGCCATTACATTTCCGCTGATGAACCTTGTAGTTGCCTTCTGCGTTCTTGTGGCTGTCGGGGGCGCCACTATCTCATCGATTTTTTTAGGACAGAAAAATACAGGCAAAGCCTCGGTTGTTCTGGGCAATGTGACGATTCTGTGTCTTGTCCATGCTCTGGTGATAATGACTGTGGGCCTATTGTGGCTCGACCCTATTCTCTATTTCTTCGGCGCTACCGCCGAAACTGTCGGCTATGCCCGCGAGTTTATGTTCATTATTCTGCTCGGTACACCTGTTTCGTATGTTTTTCTTGGTCTCAACAACATAATGCGCGCCACAGGCTATCCCCGCAAGGCCATGGTTTCGGCGCTTCTGTCGGTAGCTGTGAACATCATCGCGGCTCCAATAATGATTTTTGTCCTCGACTGGGGCATAGCCGGCGCCGCCATTGCAACTATTCTCGGGCAGCTGTCGGCTTTCGTATGGGTACTCTTTCATTTTATGTCGAAAAAGAGTTTCATTCATTTCAGCCGTTCATGCTGGCATTTTTCAGGCGACATGGTGCGCCGTATCTATGCAATCGGCATGTCGCCGTTCCTGATGAACTGCTGCGCATGCCTTGTGGTGGTGTTCATCAACAAGGCACTTCTCGACAGTGCCGGTCCCGACGGTAATCTCGCGGTGGGAGCCTACGGCATAATCAACCGAACTACGATGTTCTTTGTGATGATTATCTTCGGCATCACTCAGGGTATGCAGCCTATCCTCGGTTATAACTACGGTGCAGCCGACTGGCCGCGTGTGAACGCCACTTTGAAAAAAGGCATATTGCTGGGTACGGCGGTGGCATGCATTGGCTGGGCGGTGACAGAACTGTTCCCCGATGCCATCAGCAGTATGTTCACTGTCGACAGGGCCATGATCGACATTGCCCGTCCTGGCTTCCGCATCTTCTTTCTTTTCTATCCTGTGGTAGGCGCCCAAATAGTGATACAGAACTATTTCCAGTCGATAGGAAAGCCTAAACTCTCGATATTTCTTTCGCTCACACGCCAGCTTATTTTCCTGCTGCCTTTCCTGTGGATACTTCCGCCTAAGTACGGTGTCGACGGCGTATGGATAGCCATGTGTTCGAGCGATTTCATAGCTTTCGTGCTTGCTCTTGTCACAGTACTGATAATGAACAAGCGCATTTCGCGCAATCTCAACAGCCTACGCACCAATGCCTGAAACCTTAGAACTGCGTCTCGACCCAGCGACTGCAGCCACACCCGCGCTGCTTGCCGCCCGGTGTGCCCGTGAGCTTCACATAGAAAAGAACCGAGTGCGTCGAGTCGATATCGTACGCCGCTCCATCGACGCGCGCCAGCGCAATGTGGTGGTGAATCTCTCTGTCAAAGTCCACGTCGACAGTATAGATGAATCCGCTGTGGCTTTCGTACCGGTGGAGTATCATCGTGTAAGCGGTGCCCGCACCGCAATTATTGTCGGTGCCGGGCCGGCCGGACTTTTTGCGGCTCTCGAACTCATCGAGCTCGGAATCAAGCCGGTGATTCTGGAACGTGGAAAAGACGTGGATTCGCGCCGTCGCGACATGGTGGCCATAAACCGTGAAGGCACTGTCGACCCCGATTCGAACTACTGCTTCGGCGAGGGTGGTGCCGGCGCATATTCCGACGGCAAGCTCTATACCCGCAGCAAGAAGCGCGGCCCGGTCGAAAAAGTACTCCGCATCTTCCATCAGCATGGAGCGCAGGCCGATATCCTTGTCGATGCCCATCCGCACATCGGTACCGACCGGCTTCCGGCCGTCATCAAGGCCATGCGCGAAACCATAATCGCATGTGGCGGTGAGGTGCATTTCGGCACAAAGGTCACCGGGCTGATAATTGAAAACGACCGCGTGGAGGGCGCTGTTACTGCCGACGGCGTCAGCTATGCCGGCCCGGTGATTCTTGCTACCGGGCATTCGGCCCGCGATGTATACCGCTTCCTTTCCGACAGTGGTGTGTCCCTCGAGCCGAAAGGCATAGCTGTGGGCGTGCGTCTGGAGCACCCGCAGGAATTAATCGACCGCATACAGTACCATTCGCCCAAAGGCCGCGGCAAGTATCTGCCTGCGGCAGAGTACAGCATGCTCACTCGCGTTGACGGCCGCGCTGTCTACTCTTTCTGCATGTGTCCAGGCGGCTACATCATTCCGGCAGCCAGCGCTCCGGGGCAGCTGGTGGTCAACGGTATGTCGCCTGCAAACCGGGGCACTCGCTGGGCTAACTCAGGCATGGTGGTGGAGATTCTTCCCGAGGATATTCCCGATAGCGCTGACCCGAAAGACAATGCACTGAAGATGATGCGCTTTCAGGAGTCGATTGAGAATCGGTTCTTCGAGGCTGCCGGTCACACCCAGCAGGCGCCGGCCCAGCGCATGGAAGATTTTGTGGCATGCCGTCAGTCGTCCGACTTGCCTCGCTCGTCCTATCCGCCCGGACTTATCAGCGCCCGTGTCGACAAGCTGCTGCCCGAAGGCGTAGCACGTCGTTTGCGCGAGGGTTTCAAGGTATTCGGTGCCAGGCAGCGAGGCTTTCTGACGAACGAAGCCGTCCTCATCGGCGACGAGACGCGCACTTCGTCGCCCGTCCGCATACCCCGCGATCGCGACACCCTGTGTCACATCGCGTTGCCGGGTCTCTACCCCTGCGGCGAAGGAGCAGGCTATGCCGGCGGCATAGTCTCTGCCGCCATCGACGGCATTGCTGTAGCCCATGCTCTCGCCGACACTATGGAATAAACGCATAATTGCAGATAAGTTCTTTTTTAACCTGTTGGTTGAATTAGATTAGTGAATATTTTATATGCCCAATCGGACGATGAT
>CABQCA010000146.1 GCA_902462525.1 uncultured Porphyromonadaceae bacterium
ATGGAATCGGCCCTATTTTTTTCTATTGCTTCCTAAAGTTTAGCGGACAGTAATAGTATAATAATAATCCGGCAGGCTGAGCCGCCGCCGCAGACCCTGGTTTATGTCACGTTTCGCTTTTTTAGTTCTTACACTTGTCTGTTTCCTGCCGGAATTGAGTGCCCGGTCAATACAAGGTACAATCCTTTCTTCCGGCGATTCTACGGCAGTCGCCGGTGCCGGTTGCAGATTGTTGTCCGACGGCAAACTCATAAAAGGCACAACCTCGGATGCTGACGGCGTTTTCTCTCTGGATACCAACGAGAAATCCGCTCTGGATCTTGAAATTTCCATGACCGGATTCTCGTCGGTCAATATCATAATCAAAGCCGGCACCGGTAATCTGAATCTTGGCAGCATATACCTCGACGAAGCAACGGCACTGAAAGAATTGACGGTTACCGGTAATTCAGCCATTAATTCCAAAGGCCGCACTATAATATACCCTGCAAGCGCTGATGTAAGAGCCTCGGCGACTTCCATAAGCTTGTTTCAGAAACTGCCTCTCGCCGGCTTGCAGGCTAATCCAATAAACCGCACAATCTCTGTAGACGGAGGTATGCCTGTGATACTCATCGACGGTGTCCCGTCGTCAATTGACGATGTAAATGCACTGAAACCTAATGATATAGAAAAAATTGAATTTTCAAGGTTCACTCCGGCACGCTATGCCGATTCCGGCAAGTCGGGGTTTGTCAGTATAGCCTTGAAAAAACGCAATGACGGTGGTCAGGTCTACGCCTGGGGCCGCAGTGCTTTAAACACGGCTTTTGTCGATGCAAATATCAGAGCATCCTACCATCAGGGAGCTTCGCAGTTCACGCTGCAATATCAGCCCTCATGGCGAAACTACCAGCAGGTGTACGACAATACGACTGAAAGTTATATCGGCGATGATTTCCGTGTGGACCTGAAGGAGCAAGACAGGAACCCTTTCAGCTATCATACACATGCAATGAAACTGAAATATGATTTCCGTCCGAACGCCAAGACCTTGTTTTCAGCCACATTCAACGCCACTCCCCGTTCCAGCAAAAGCCGCTCCATAGCAAATACGCTCGATTCAGAATTGGGTGAATACTATAACTTCAATTATTCCAAGTCGAAAGACTTCACGCCCTCGCTCGATCTGTTTTTTCACCGTGATTTCAATGACAAAAATTCGCTGGAAGCCCAGGTGGTCGGCACACTGAGTTCAAGCGATTACCGCCGCGACAACAACTATTTATTTTCCGACGGCACCACCGACTCTTTTATCATCACGAATGTCACCAGCTATATCATGAATGTCGACAGCCGCCGCCGTTCCCTGATTTCCGAAATAAGCTATACCCACAATTTCAGCGAAAAAACCTCGCTCTCTGCGGGATGTCAGAATACGGTGTCACGCAGTACTAACAAGTACCTTCTGACTGACTATGAGCCTGTTCTTACTGAAAACAACAACTATGCTTACGTACGGCTGGGGCAGCGTGCCGGCAATTTTTATTTCGCTCTGGCGACCGGAGCAAAATTGTTCTGGATAAAAAATGATCTGAACAAGCGGAATTTTATAAGGAATCTTTCGAGCCTTCAGATATCCTGGAACATAAACGACCGCTGGAGTCTGCAGGGCTCTTTCCGGTACGTGCCCGAGATACCGTCGCTCACCGCTCTTACCGACTATCCGCAGCAAACCACTCCTTATCTTGTATCGAACGGCAATCCGAAGCTTAAAGTGGCCGAAAGATTCGTGTACAGGATAGGAGCGGATTTCAGCTACCGAAAATTCAGAGCTTCCTACCTGTGTGCCTATGCCAATACGAACAACAATGTGATAAATGATGTTTCCTATTCCGGCGACGGCCTGTTTCTGTCTCAATCGGTAAATGCTAAATACCGCCGCGTACTTCAGAACGATCTGACACTGCGAATCAGCGATTTCCACGGATTCGGCGCAAACCTTTATATGAGTCTCACCCATTATGAGACAAAAGGTGCAGGCTGGAACCACAATCTCACTTCCTTTGACGGCAGTCTTTCGTTATGGTGGAACCACGGACCGTACACTGTTTCATACTGGCGCAAGCTTCCGGGCAAATTTCTCAACGGACATTACATCAATAAAGATGAAAATGGCGACGCTCTGCAGTTTGAATGGCAGCCCGACAAGCACTGGACTGTCGGAGCGAGCTGGATGTACATGTTCGATAAAAAAGGTACGCGTTATCCGTCGTGGGACTATTCGTCGGTCAATCCATCGTATCGGGAGCGTTATATCAAGAATAACGGGAACATGGTCGTGGTGTCGGTAAGCTATTCAGCCGATTTCGGTTCCATTTTCCGCACTGCAGGCCGGAATCTTTATAATTCCGATTCCGGCTCTTCACTATTGAAATTATGAACTGACAGTTATGACCAGTTTCAACACATACATCGAAAGCCCGGTTGTGGATTATCTGCGGGAAATGTGCCTGCGGGAGGGTGAGTTGCGCAGTTACGACCGTGACGAAGCGTTTTTCACAGCCGGTGCCGTAGCCCGCTACTTCGGATATATAAAGTCGGGCACGCTGAAATATGTGGCGTACGGCGACGACGGCACAGAGCATGTGGTGGGTCTGGAGTTTGCCGGAGAGTTTGTGAGTGATTTTCCGTTCTCGCTTCGGGGACAGAAAGCGAGGACGTCGGTGATTGCTGAAACACCTTGCGAGATTTACTGTGTCTCAACGACAGAGCTCGGCGAGCGCATGAAAAACAGCCCTGAATTCAGAGAGATTGTAATGGTTGGCACTGAGGCTGTGTTTTCTACGGTATATGACCGGTACAAGGATTTATATTGTAAAACGGCTCAGCAGCGTTACAACGATCTTATATCCCGGCATCCCGACATTTTCTCGCTCTTTCCGCTGAAAGATATCGCTTCTTTTCTGAATATCACTCAGACTCATCTGAGCCGCCTGCGGAAAAACATCTGAGCGGACTCTTTTCAACATTTGTTGAAAATTATTGTAACACAAGTCTGTAATTTTGTGTCGTAGAAACAAACGACTTCAAAATAATGAAACAGACGATACTTCTTGCATCAGTTGTGCTCAGTTCTATAGGCACATTCGCTCAAACCGAGGAGTCTGACTCGCTGCCGGCTCAGGAACTTAATGAGATTGTGATAGAAGCGCCGAGGGTTATCCGTAAGGCTGATATGGATGTTTACCATCCGTCGAAAAGCGCTGTCGATAACTCCAGAAACGGAATGCAGCTGCTTGTAAATCTGATGATACCTTCGTTGAGTGTCAGCGATGCACTGGGCTCGATTCAGGCAGCCGGCCAGTCGGTGCAGGTTCGTATCAACGGTCGCGTTTCGACTATCGACCAGGTTCGGTCGCTGTTGCCGGAGACTATCCGGCGTGTGGAATGGATCGACAATCCCGGACTGCGATATGGCGGAGCAAACTATGTGCTTAATATTGTTGTAGCGAATCCTACCGTAGGCGGATCGCTTATGGCGATGGCACGTCCGGCTCTTAATCAGGCATGGGGCTTTTACATGGCCGATGCAAAATTCAACACAGGACGCTCGCAGTGGGAGGTCGGCGGAAACTTCAAACTCACCAACAAACTCGGAACACACCGCGACTATACTGAAACTTTTACATATCCCGACGGAAAATCGGTGACTCGTGATGAAAGTTCGCGCGGAGGCACGATGGACAATTCGATGCTCAACGCATGGGCGTCGTACAACTATATCAAGCCCGACACAACGGTCTTCATGGCGCAATTCGGCTATCACCGGAGCCTGAACGACAGGTTTGTGTACCACGGGCTTCTCTCGCTGAGCAACGGAGCCGACGACATTTTGCTTACCGATTCACACGGCAACAATGGCGGCACGCCGTCGTTGTCGCTCTACTGGCAGCAGAATTTCGCACGCAAGCAAATGCTGATTGTTGATTTCAACAGTTCGTTCTACTCGGGTCGGTCGTTTTCAAACTATCTGGAACAACTGCCCGGCGCTGAGAAGCCGTGGGATTACATTACTTCGATCGACACCGATATCAAAGACCGGAATCAGGCATACGCTATCGAAGCCGACTATATAAAGGACTGGAAAAACGGCAGGTTCACAGCCGGGGCTTCGTACACGGCCAACCGCAATCGCTCGTGCTACGACAATCTCGACGGCAGAGTATTCCACCAGCGACAGGACAAAGTCTATTTTTTTGCCGAATACTTCCATCGCTTCGGAAAGTGGACGGCGACAGCAGGAATGGGAATGCAGTACACCGACTTTATGTTTAAGGAAACCGACCAGGGAAATCATTCGTGGAGTCCTCGTCCTCAGGCAACGGTCACATACTCTCTGAATCAGAATCATAATTTCCGGCTCAACTTCACATCGTGGCAGTCGACTCCCACGCTGGCCGAGACAAACGTGGTGCCGCAGCAGCTCGACGGATTCCAGTGGCGTGTGGGCAATCAGGATATCAAGACTGCCAGCTCCTATATGCTGACATTCCGCTATGGATTTAATCTGCCCCGTGTCAGCGGTTCGTTCGGAGTACGGGCTTTTACATCGCCCGATGCAATCACTCCGGTTCTTTACTGGGACAACGACCGGCTCATCACCACCTATGAGAACAGCCGCGGACTGCAGAACCTTTCGTTCTTCCTCGCTCCGCAGATAGAAATCGTTCCGGGCTGGCTTATGGCAAGCGGCTATCTGCAGTTCCGTACGGAACGAATGCGAGGCACCGGTTACGACCTGCACAGCAACGCCTGGAGCGGAAATGCGGAGCTTGCACTGACGCACTGGGGCTTCACGCTGACCGGACAATATATTCGTGCCCAGCGTGACCTGTGGGGCGAAAAAATATCATGGGGCGAGGATTTGAATGTCATCGACCTCAGTTATAACTGGAAGTCGTGGCAGTTTTCGGCCGGAATAATCATGCCTTTCGGTAAATACGATCAAGGCAGCAAATCGCTGAGCAAGTGGAACCGCAACGAACAGCACAACCACCTTGACATGCGTATGCCGTATGTTTCGATAAACTACAATCTCCAGTGGGGCCGACAGAAACGTGGTGTGCGAAAACTTGTGGATGTCGATGCAAGCGCAGACCGCTCGACGGCCGGAGGAAGATAATATGACAGTTCTTTCATGCAAGAGAAAGCCTCGGCAGCGATGCCGGGGTTTTCTGTTGAGAGCAAGCTTTTTCCGGGCATGAAATGTGTCCTTTTTTTTTGGGGGGGGAACAGAAATTGCAATTTTTGTTCTGAATTTCAGGACAACTTGTATTTTTTGCATAAAAAAGGCCGTCCGGGGTTAGCGGACAGCCTATAGGATAGAGAAATATTATTTTTGGTCGTTGATGAGGTTCTTGCCGGTCATTTCGGCGGGCTGGGCTTCATCGAGAATGTGAAGAAGCGAAGGAGCTACGTCGGCGAGAATACCGTTCTCAACAGTGGCGTTCTTGTTGTCGGTAACGTAGACGAAAGGCACGGGGTTGAGGGAGTGTGCTGTGTTAGGAGTTCCGTCGGGATTTTCGGCGTTGTCTGCATTGCCGTGGTCGGCGATGATAATCACCTCGTAGCCATGGGCTTTGGCGGCTTCGACAGTGTCGTGGAGACAGTTGTCGAGGGTCTCTACGGCCTTCTGAATAGCGGGATAGATGCCGGTGTGGCCCACCATGTCGCCATTGGCGTAGTTGACGACGATAAATCCGTA
>CABQCA010000147.1 GCA_902462525.1 uncultured Porphyromonadaceae bacterium
TCAAAACCACGACAAAGGCCGACGGCTCGATTGAAATAAAATCGGGAAAACTTACTGTCACAGCCGATCCGACATCGGGCAACATTACATTCTTCACACCCGGCGGTGAAAAACTTGTGGCTGAGGACGGCTGCAAATTCGTGCCGTTCAAGGACGTGAACCGCGACACCTACGCGGTGAGTCAGACGTGGCTCACCGATCCGGCCGAAGGCCTTTACGGTCTCGGCCAGCTTCAGGATGGCGTGCTCAGTCACCGCAATATGGAGAAATATCTGTGTCAGAGCAATCTTGAGGATGTATCGCCACTGATTCAGTCGAACCGCGGCTGGGGTATCTTCTGGGACAATTATTCCGGTACGAATTTCTCTGATAAAGACGGCAGGATGTCGTTCCGCTCCGATGTCGGTGATGAAATTGACTATTATTTCATGTATGGCGGTACGGCAGACGGAACGGTGGCACTTATCCGCCGTCTTACCGGCGATGTGCCGATGATGCCGCTGTGGAGCTATGGCTTCATGCAGTCGAAAGAGCGCTATAAGTCGGCCGACGAGACTGTCGGTGTTGTCCGCAGATACCGTGAGGCCGGTATTCCGCTCGATGTTATCATTCAGGACTGGCAGTACTGGGGTCACAATTATCTGTGGAATGCCATGGATTTTCAGAATCCGGCTTTCAGCAGGCCACAGGCAATGCTGGACAGCATTCACGGTCTTAATGCCAGAATGATGATTTCGATATGGTCGTCGTTCGGACCGGCGACAAAGCCCTACCGCGCGCTCGACAAGGAGGGTCTGCTGTTTGATATGAGTACGTGGCCGCAGTCGGGCGTTGACGGCTGGCCGCCGAATATGGAATATCCGTCGGGTGTCCGCGTCTATGATGCCTACAGCCCCCGTGCCAGGGAGATATACTGGGAGCATCTCAACAAAGGTCTTTATAAATATGGTATCGACGGCTGGTGGATGGATTCGACCGAGCCTGACCATTTCGACTGGAAAGACGAGGATTTCGACCGAATCACGGCATTGGGCAAATCGTACCGTTCGCTCCGCAATGCCTATCCTCTGATGACAGTTGGCGGTGTGTATGACCATCAGCGTGCCCTTGACGACGGAAAACGTGTGATCATTCTTACCCGTTCGGGTTTTCTGGGGCAGCAGCGCTACGGCGCCAATGTGTGGTCGGGCGATGTTCAGTCGTCGTGGGATATGCTTCGCAAACAGGTTCCCGCCGGCCTCAACTATTCGCTCACCGGCATGCCGCATTGGAATTCCGATCTCGGTGGTTTCTTTGCCGGTTCGTACAATTCCGACGGACCCGACTCTGCCACACGCAATCCTATGTACCATGAGCTCTATGTGCGGTGGCTGCAGTTCGGTGTCTTCACTCCTATGATGCGCAGCCATGGCGCCGATGTCAGCCGCGAATTCTATCATTATGGCAAGCCCGGTGAGCCGACATACGACGCCCTCGTCGATGCAGTGAAGCTCCGCTACAAGATTTTGCCATACACCTACTCGCTGGCATGGGATGTGACCCGAAACGGGTCGACTTTCATGCGTGCGCTTATGATGGATTTTCCGAACGACAGCAATGTTCTCGGCAATGCAGAAGAATATATGTACGGCAAAGCTTTCCTTGTTGCTCCGGTTCTTCGTCCGCAGTACACACCCGAACTGGTGCAGAAACAGCTTGCTGAAAATGACGGCTGGAGTGCAGATTCGCGAACTAAGAGCGACAGCAATGTCATGGCCGATTTCAGTCAGCCTAAATCGATGAATGTTTATCTTCCCGCAGGTGCGGAGTGGTACAACTACTGGACCAACGAACTTCTCGGCGGCGGCAGGACTGTTGAAGTGGCCACTGAGTTCTCTAAAATTCCGCTTTTCGTGCGTGCCGGCTCAATCGTTCCCTACGGCCCTGATGTGCAGTACACTTCCGAGAAGCCATGGGACGCTCTCACAGTTGCCGTCTATCCTGGTGCTGACGGCAATTTCACACTCTATGAAGATGGCGGCGATGGCTACGACTATGAATCTGGAGCCTATACCGAAATTCCCATGTCGTGGAACGACCGCAGCCGCACCCTCACAATCGGTGCGCGCCGGGGCGAATATCCGGGCATGATCGGTAAGCGGACATTCAAGGTTGTGCTGCCCGACGGAGCGGAAAAGACTGTCGCTTACAGCGGAAAGAAGGTGAAAGTGAAATTCTGAGCTGTAGCAGTCGGCGGATGAGACACCGCAATGCTCTTATAACAAAATAACCCGTGGCTTTAAGCCACGGGTTATTTGTTGTTTTGTAAAGGCAACGCTTATTTGCGGATGCCGAGCTCTTTCTGTGCGATGATGGCGCGGTAGCGGTTGATGTCTTTGCGCATGAGGTAGTCGAGAAGACGACGACGCTTGCCTACCAGCATTTTAAGGGCACGTTCAGTTGTATGATCTTTGTGATTTGACTTGAGGTGTTCAGTCAAATGAGCGATACGGACCGAGAATAATGCAATCTGTGCTTCAGGCGAGCCAGTGTCAGTCTTGCTCTTACCGTACTTCTCGAAGATCTGAGCTTTTTCTTCAGAATTTAAGTGCATTCTTTGAAAATTAAACAGTTAATAATATTGATGATAGCCGTAATGGCTTATTTCGGGTGCAAAGGTATGAAAAAAATCGCGGTCAGACAAATATTTCGGCACACTTCGCTGGAATTTTTTATTCGAGAACTACAAGCTTGTAGGCGCGGGTGCCGGCACCTATCTGTTCTGCATATTCGAGGTTGTGGGGAGCTTTTCGCGATTCGATGCGTTCGATGAGGTGTGCTTTGCCTTGATCGGGGCTTTGGAGAACTGCGTCGAGGCAAGCCTGGTCGACTGCCACGGGATCGAGAGAGGCGAAGATGCCGAGGTCGGCCATTTCGGGAGCGGCGGGGGTGGCCACGCAGTCGCAGTCGACAGAGAGGTTGTTTGCCACGTTGATGTAGAGTATTTTGTCGCCGGCGGCGTCGATTACCGATTTAGAGGCTTCCGCCATCGATTCCTGAAATATGGTGTCGGCGGGCACGTTGCTCCATGTCTGAGCTTTGTCGGTGTAGCGGCCTGCGGAGTGAATCCAGCATTTGCCCATCGACGATGCCATGCCGATAGAAATGTTTTTCATCGCACCCCCGAAACCTGCCATAGGGTGGCCTTTGAAGTGCGATAGAACTACTGTGAAATCGTAATTCTTCCATTCTCGGCCTACATAATTTTCCTTGAGATGCTTACCGCCGCTGACGATAAGAGTGTCCTGTCCGTCGGCATCAAGAATGACAACAGGGGCTATTTCGGTGAAGCCGTGGTCGGCGGCTGCCTTGAGGTGGTCAGCGGTTTGGTCGCGACCGCCGTTATAGGCTGTGTTGTTTTCCACAATAGTACCGTTGAGCTGCTGCACCAGAGGAGCTATTAGTTTGGGGTCGAGGTGATAGTCGTTGCCGGGTTCGCCGGTGGAGAGTTTAACGGCTACTTTACCTTCGGCTTTGCGGCCGAGGGCCTCATAGGCTCTCTGGAGGTTTTCAGGTGTGATGTCTTTGATAAAGTAGACTATAGCGGTGTCTTTTGCAGCGATGGAGCCTGTGGTTTCGGCTGTTGTATCGGCATTCGATGTTGTTTTCGTGCTGCAGCCTGCGGTTGCGATAGAGGCACTTGCGGCGAGTGCCATAATCAGAAATTTGTTCATAGTGTGATTATATATAGCTGTTGAGTATTATTCAGAAACGCCATTCAGCGCCGGCCATGACGGTGGCACGCGGCATGGGAAAGCCGTAGTTTATCTGATATTTAGTTGCGGTGAGATTCTCGCCTTTTACGAACACGGTGACTGGGGTCTTTAAGTCGAAAGAATAGGCTGCGCGGGCGTTTAGCAACGCATAGTTTTCTTTCGATTCTTCGGTGAGCAGACCCCATACGCTCATGGCATCGAGAGTGAACTGCCATCGGCCGGGAGTGAAGGCAACTTCTCCGAACAGTTTGTTTTTGGGAGCGCCTACGATATGAGAGTCGGTATGGAGGTAAGCGTAGTTGGCGGTAAGCGACCACTTGCTGTCGATGCTGAACGATGCATCGAGTTCGAATCCTTTGTTTATGAATTTACCGGTGTTCTCATTTCTGCTGTTGCCGTCGGTCATTACGGTCTGAATCATATTGTCGCCGTTGATGTAGTAGAGCGACATGCCTATGTTGAGTCGGTCCGCAAGCAGCCAATTCCGGAGTTCGACTTCGAAATTATCCATAGATTCGGGCTGCAGACCTGGGTTGCGGGGTGCGTACATGTAGAGTTCGCGAATGGTAGGCGAACGGAATCCGCGTCCGTAGCTGAATTTGATGTGGGAGGCGGGGAGCGGACGGAGTATGAATCCGGCCTGGGGCACCCACTGGTTGCCGAACTGCGATGAGTGTTCGAGGCGTACACCGGCGTTGAGACTGAGAAAATCGCGGAACAGCGACTGCTGCATCATGGCATAGCCGGCGATTTCGTTGACATGACGGTCGACAATCTGCGATTCCGTACCGTCGGTTTTGTCGGTGTTGTAGGCACGTCCTCCCCAGTGTTTGAAATCAATGCCGGCACTGAGATCGTTGCCTTTCCACGGCCTGATGGTCTGGTAGGCGGTTATGCCCATGTTGTAGTCCTTGGAGTGGAAAAGGTAGGTGCGGGGCTTGTCCTGTCGGTCGAGACCGTCGTCGATGTCGTGCTTGCCCCAGTTGTAGTAGGCCTGAATGCCGCCGGAAGATCTGTTGTAACGATTCTTTACGAAAACGGATGCTGTGGTGCGCAGCTGTTTTGCCCACATGCCGAGTGGTAATTGCCGGTAGACAGAGCCGGGGTTGTGTGCTTTAGTTTCGGTGAGCATCATGTTTGCTCCTGCTTCCCAATGGCTCGAAAAATCGTAGCTTATCGAGGCATACTGGTTTGCAAGCCAATATTGCATGCCCTCGCGATTGCCGTCGGTCGATTCGTAGTTTGCCGCGGCGTAGGCGCGCAGCCCACTGTGTTTGTAACCGGCTCTGGCACCGTATTTCTGACTACCGTAGCTTCCGCCCATGGCTCGTGCAGAGCCGCTGAAGCCTTCGCGCGAAGCCCGGCGTGTAATCAGGTTCACCGAACCGCCCATGGCTCCCGAGCCGTAGAGCAGCGACGAAGGCCCGCTGATAACTTCGACCTTTTCGACGTCGTTTGTTACATAAGTGTCAGGAAGCGAATGGCCGAATACTCCGGCCCATTGTGGCTGCTCGTCGATGAGAAAGAGCACCTTGTTGCCGCCGCCCACGCCGCGAATCGACACAGAGCCGGCCGCTCCGCCACTCACACCGTAGCCTGCGAGGCCGCGTTCGGTCACGAACATGCCGGGAATGCGGTTCTGAAGCACTGGGAGAATGTTCGATTCGGTGCTGTTGTCGATTATTCTGCTGTCGATTATCTTTACATCAAGCGGCAGCAGAGGCACCGGAGCTTTCACGGCACTTTCTGTTACTACTATTTCGTTGAGAACATTGACAGTATCGGCTGTCGCCGTTGCCGCCGGAAGTATGTGAAAGTTAAACAGCGAGGCAGTGGCGAAGAGAATCGTTTTTTTCATAAGATTGAATTTCAGTCGGATTTGCAAAGTTAATAAATTTTATTACTGTCCGCTAAACGATAGATCAGTGAGTCCAACTTCTTGAAAAGCAGAAG
>CABQCA010000148.1 GCA_902462525.1 uncultured Porphyromonadaceae bacterium
GCCAGTATGCGCCCGAAATAACGGCTCACAGCGCAGCAGCAGCCATAACAGTTGAATGAAGTATCTCGAATCGCTCAACGAACAGCAGACAGAGGCCGTAACCACTACCGAAGGCCCCGTGCGGGTTATCGCCGGGGCCGGGACGGGTAAGACCCGCGCCCTCACGGCTCGCTTCTGCTTCCTCACCGACATGCTCGGCATCGATCCGGCGGCTATTCTGTGTGTCACTTTCACAAACAAGGCCGCTGCCGAGATGAAACAGCGCATACGGCGGCTCCTCGGCGACTTCGATCTCGGCTTTATCTGTACATTTCATTCTTTCTGCGTGCGCTTGCTCAAAGAGGATATTCATGTGCTGAACTACCCCTCGAACTTTATAATCATCGACGAGGACGACCGCGCTGCCCTTCTTCAGAAGGTGTACACCGACATGGGGCTGACACTCAAGGAACTTCCCGTGAGCCGTGCCGCCGACTACATCGGCAGCCGCAAGGGCGCCCCGGGCGACGACTATATCCGTTTCATCGAGGAGCTGAATAACACCGGCCTGCTCGAACGCAGCGAACGCAACGCCGACCGGTTCGACGAAATTTTCCAGCGCTATATCTATGAGCAGAAAAAGAGTTTTGCCCTCGATTTCGACGATATAATCATCTTCGCCGACTATATTCTGCGCACTTATCCCGACATTCTGCAGAAGTGGCAGACAAGAATGCAGTACGTGATGGTCGACGAGTTCCAGGACGTCAGTCCGCGGCAGTACAGGATTGCGCGCCTGCTCGCCGGCACACACCGCAACCTCTTTATTGTCGGTGATCCCGACCAGACCATCTACTCGTGGCGAGGCGCTGACGTCGGTCTCTTTCTCAATTTCGACAAGGCATATCCCGATGCCACCACGATAGTGATGGATGCAAACTACCGCTCCACGCCCGAGATTCTTGCTGTCGGAAACGCTCTGATAGCACACAACAGCAACCGCTATCCTAAGTCGCTGCACGCTCTGAACGCCTCAGGAGAAAAACCGCTTGTCAATCATGCCCGAACAGAGAAATCAGAGGCACGCTGGATAGCCGCGACCATCAGGGGCCTCGTCGAGAGCGGTGTGTCGCCGGCCGATATCGCGATTCTCTATCGTGCTCACCATCTGTCGCGTACGCTCGAGGAAACGTTGGTCAAAAGCGGAATTGTTTATCGCATATACAGCGGAACAGCCTTCTATCACCGCCGCGAGGTTAAGGACGTGATATGCTATCTGCGAATGCTCGTCACTGCCGACGACATTGCATTCGAACGCACAGTCAACATTCCTCCGCGAGGCTTCGGTAAAAAGAAAACCGCCTTTCTGCGCAGTGAGGCGGAGCGCACCGGACAGACTCTGATGGAAACCCTGAGGAGCAACATCGACAGTCCGGTGCTCCGCGGCAGCCGGGGGCGCGAGTATATCCATGCCATCGACACTGCCGCTGCCATGGTGGGAAAAATGCCGCTCGGCGATCTGCTGCAGCGCTTGCTCGACCTCACCGGCTACGAGGAAATGCTGCGTGGTCTCAGTGAATGGGAGCGCCTCGACAATCTTGCCGAGCTGAAGCGTGCCATCGAGGAGGCCGGTCACGACGACGATGCCTCCCTCGACGAATTTCTGGCACGTGTGGCGCTCATGACGGGCATGGACGCCGAAAGCAGAGATATTCCCGCCGTGAAGCTGATGACAGTGCATACGGCCAAAGGTATGGAGTTCCCCTACGTGTTTATCTGCAACCTATGCGAAGCTTCGTTTCCTTCGCGCCGCTGCTCCGGTCCCGAGGAAATCGAGGAAGAGCGGCGTCTGGCCTATGTGGCCATGACCCGTGCCGAAAAAGGTCTCTTCATGAGCGACAGCGAGGGCTTCAACCACGATAACACCGACAAAACGCCCTCTCGCTTTCTCTACGAGGCCGGAGTGGAGAATATACGCTTCGAGCGTCCTCTTCCGTCGCAGGCTCCCATGCCTGTAATGCCGGCTTCAATTGCCGGGGGACACCTTTTCAGCAGCGGCGATATTGTGGAGCATCCTGTCTTCGGACGCGGAATGGTGATGGATATCGACCGTGACAAGGAAACTTACACAGTGATGTTCAACAAATTGTCTACTGCGCGGACATTGCGGTTCGCCGCGCCGCTCACCAAAGTAACCGACAAATAATGAAAACATTATACGTAAGCGACATGGACGGAACCCTGCTCGGGTCCGACAGCCGCGTATCGGCGGAAACAGCCGGAATCATCAGTGAACTTTCGCTTCGGGGCGCACTCATTACCGTGGCCACGGCGCGCACGCCTGCGACCGTCGTACCTCTTCTTGCCGACACCTACACATGTGCCGAAGCCATTGTCATGACCGGTGCAGCTACCTACAGCCGTTCGAAAAAGTGCTACGAAACGGTACACTACATGCCCGAAGCCGATGTCGCATCGGGGCTGGAGATATGCCGGCGGCAAGGCGTGCATCCGTTCGTCTATTCCATGCGTGCCGACAGCACGATGCTCGA
Organism: uncultured Porphyromonadaceae bacterium; assembly: GCA_902462525.1. Classification (GTDB taxonomy): domain Bacteria; phylum Bacteroidota; class Bacteroidia; order Bacteroidales; family Muribaculaceae; genus CAG-873. The sequence goes on from CABQCA010000148.1 coordinate 2,532, forward strand.
CGTCTACCATGGTGCCGCAGCTATGAACAAAGCCGAAGAAAACTTTTATCTCGAGCGGAAGCATCTGAAGCTGAAAGCATTTCACACCGGTACACCACTTCCTCCGGCAGCCATAGGCCGTACAGTCCTCTTTTTTGCCATGGGCGTACGGCGAGGTGTGGAGCTCACGGCCGAAATGCTCAGACGTGACACAAACCTTGCTGTGTGCTGCTATCCCGACATTTTCAACCCCGACATTGCGAATCTCGAGGTTTTCGCTCCGGGAGTTTCGAAGGCTGCTGCTATCTCAGCCCTGAAAAAGAAACTTGGTGCCGACCGTCTTGTGGTGTTCGGCGACAATCTCAACGACCTCTCCATGCTTGAAGCCGCCGATGTGGCCGTGGCTGTCGAAAACGCATTTCCCGAAGTAAATGCTAAGGCCGACATCATCATCGGTCCCAACTACGCTGATTCCGTCGCCCGTTTCATCGCCGCTGATTTCGCAGGCTAATTGAGCAAGCTCAATTATAGGTGAAGAGTGAAGGGTGAAAGGTGAAGATAATAGAATTTTTCTCAAAAATCCATTTCCATACCTTTCACCCTTCACCTTATTCACTTCAACTTGAGCTTGCGAAAGTTGAACCACAAAAAGCCCGGGGCGTTTCGGCGCTCCGGGCTTTTTGTCTGGTATTTTATGCCTTTACTGGCGTTCGAGGGTTACGGTGTAGGGGATATTGTCGAGGTGCAGAGTCACGGTGTAGGTGCCGGCTTCGCTGCATACAAGGTTGGCGGGGTTGTTGAAGCAGGTGAGATTGTCGGCAGTGCCGCCGAGATTGATGTCCCAGCCGTTGTTGGCGCGGATTTTCCATTCGTCGCCGGCATTCATTGTGACAGTACCCGTCCATGTGAGCTTGTCGTCCGAGGGTGTCAGTGCCAGCGATTCAGCCCAGCCGTTGAAACCGCCGATGAGGCCGATGGTGCTGATTTCGGTGATGGTGAGATCGCGGCTTACGTAGTTGAGGTTTATGAAGTAGAGACCTTCGGCGGGCACCTTGATGTTAGTACCGCCGTCGGCCTTGCCTTTGGCCGAAACAACGCCGCTTTCCGAGGTGGTGAACTCAAGGTCGGCGCCTACGCCGAAGTCGCCGCTCCATGCGTTAGTGGGGCTGAACTTGAATTCGGGCTGGGATGCGCCGCTGAGGCTGGCGTAGCCTGCATAGTTCTCATAGTCCTGAGTGAAGAGCACCATGGCGAACTGGCCGGCGTTCCAGCTTGTGCCGTTTACGCCGCTGCCTGCCATCCAGATGTTGGCGATGGCCTGCTTGTAGCTGAATTCGAGAGTCTCGCGGTTGAATTTGAATTCGACCGGACCTGACAGGGCCATCTTGCCGGGTGTTCCGCCGGTTTCGGTGAGAGTGCCTTTGTCCTTGGCGGCATCGGCTTCGGTCGCGGTAAAGGCGCCGGTGAAGTTTCCGGATTCAAGATCGGAGGCCGATACAATCATCCAGTAGTCGCCGGCAGTGACTGTGAACACACCTGAGAATTCGGGATTGTCGTACTGGTTGTCGCCTTTGAAGCTCATGGCGGCGGCATTGTCGGCGGTCCATGCGTCGGGGGTGTTGCTCCACACGTAGTAGTATGTGGCGTCGATAGCGTAGGGGGCGTAGGGAAGCACGGTTATCTTCATCGGGCAGTAGAACTTGTCGGGACCGCCGAGGATTATGCTCTCGTTGCCCTTGACAGCGCTCACGTTGTAGCGGACGTAGAGGGTCTGGTCGACGGGGTTCTTGGTGATGTTCTTGCGAACAGCTTCGTCGAGCGCGGCCGGCTCGATGGTGAATGTTTCGCCTTCCACAACCACAGGCAGCGTGAAAGCGTTCGAGAAGTCTTCGGAGGTGCTGAATTCGGCGTTGGCACCGAACCGGTAGCCTTCGGGCCAGCCTTCGGCAGCGGTGGCTGTGGCGAGGGCGATTTTCTGGCCCTGTTCGTTGTACTGTTCCAGCGAAATGACGGCGGGAATGTCGGCTTTCTGAGTCACTGTCACCAGGTCGGGTCCGGCGGCGGGAAGCTCGGGGTTGACAACGGGAATGCCGGTGCCGAGGTCAACGTCGTCGCAGGCTGCGAGAGCGAGGCCGAGAGCCAATATGGAATATATCTTGATTTTCATATTTTTAGATTGAAATACTGTTATTCAACAAAGTCGAAAGTCACTTTATTGGCTTTGGTGTCGAGGCTAACCGAAATCTTGGAGTTCGAGGCGGCTTCGAGCATGAAGCAGTCTTCGCCGGATTTGGTATCGGCAGCGACGCCCGGAGTAACTGCATAGTTGGCACTCACAGCGGCCCACTGGGCTGCGCCCCAACCGGTGAGTTCCTGATAGAAGCGGCAGTAAAGATTGCCACCTTCTGCTACCTGAGCGCCTATTTCGAAAGTGCCGGTGTAAACGCCCGAACCGTCGGAACATTCAAGTTTCCATGGTTCGAAAAGTTCTGCGTTGGCCTCACTGGGTTCTTTCCAGCCGTCGAACTGGTTGCCTACCAGATAGACGTATTTGGTGGTAACTACGGGCTGGTTGCCGCCAACAATGGTGATGGTGTTCTTCTTGAGGTTGACGGTGATAGTCATTTCACCTCCTGCCCATGTGAAGGCCCAGTTGGAACGGCCCGGGAATACTACGGGACCCTCATATTTGCCGTCGGTGAACTGGTCGGTGATAGTGACAGTGTTCATGTCGGCTTCTGCTGCGCCGACGGAGAAGTCTTTCACATCATCCCAGCCGCTGCCGAGCTGTGTGTAGAAGCGGAATTCAGCAGTGCCGGCAGGAACATCGACAACAGCCGAGTAGATCTGCGAGCCGATTGCGTCGTCGGCTTCGTAGAGACGAATCATCTGGTCGCGGTTTTCCACTTTAGGCTCGATGAAGCTCGGCACACCGGTCATGAAGATGAATCCGGGTGTCTTGAGTGCGTAGTAGAATTCCACGCGGGGAAGCTCTATGGTGTTCGATTTTATGTTTGTCCATTCGTAGTCGCCTACCTGAGCGATGGCGCGGACGTAGAGCGGGCGCACATTGTCGTCGACATAGGGCTGCCATGTATCCTCGTCGGTCACGCCGAGCATTTCGCAGATGGCGATGGCGATGTCGCTTTCGTTGAGTGCGATAGTGGCGCTTGCACCGTTGGCATTGGCTATTGTG
>CABQCA010000149.1 GCA_902462525.1 uncultured Porphyromonadaceae bacterium
GTTGTGCCCGAGGAACCGTCTTTCGCCCTTTTTCACAGTGTGGAAAGTTCTGTCGGGTGCGGTGTGCTGCACTCGGAGACCGATTTTCGCCATATAATGGACGACCTTGCTTTCGAGAGCGGCCGGTCAGTGGTGTTCGCCCGTGCAGCCGACGGCATGGGCGCCTGTCTTTTTGCCTCATGGGATGCCCGTCGTCCCGGAAGCACCGTTACCGTCCGCTCGCTCATTGCCGGAAGCGAGGCTGCCGCCACCGGAGCCCTCGCCGTTCTGCGTGCCGAAACGCCCGGACGCCCTTTCACCGTCTGGCGTCCGCCGCTTTCGGGCTGCAAGGCCCATCTGCGGGTGCGCGGCATGGCACGCATAGTCAGTGCGCAGGCTGCGCTCGGCGCTCTCGCCGCCGCACACCCCGCTCTCAGCACCACCATAAGTCTCGCCGACACAGGTGAGAGCTACCGTATCGCCGCCGGCGAGTGCCGCCCATCGTCCCTCGTTCCCCGCCCCTCATTGGACGTCACCACACCCGTGCTCACATCCATTCTCTTCAGTTCCCCGGCTACGGGCAACATCTTCGGCCTGCCCGCACGCCGCCCCTACATGTCCCTTATGCTCGATAAATAGCTCATGGAGAGGCGGTTTTTAACCGCCGCCCCCGTGAGAAAGCCCCATGGAGCGGCGGTTTCCAACCGCCGAACCCCGGACGTTGGGATTAAATAGTGGTAATTGGCGGAGCAGTCGGCGGTTGAAAACCGCCTTCCCATTGGAGCCTTCCATAGGTGCTGAAAACCGCCTTTCCAATCTTAAGACGAAAGGCGGTTTTGGCGAATAAATGAAAAACGGGCGGAATAATCGTTTGAAACCGTTGTATGCTCATTTTGGGAGGGAGTGCAAGCAAAAAATCGCAAAAAGTGCTATGAATACGGCAAAAAACATGAGACAAGTGTTAAAATAGGGCTTTTTCTCTTGCAAAATGTTTAGCTATCTCAAAAAAGTTTTATAACTTTGCCCACTGATTAGTCCGTGAGCAGGGGCTTGTGCCCGCGTTTGCGTTTCCAATCCTAAGAAAGAACAATAAGAATCAATCAATTTTATGTCTAATTTTTTCTAAGTATGAAAAAGCTGTTTCTATTACTGGTGATCATCGCGACGATGGCCGTCAGCGCTATGGCGCAGACCCGCACCGTCAGCGGTACGGTCACTTATGCAGGCGATGGAGAACCGCTGCCCGGCGTATCCATCGTACCCATCGGTGGAGGTAACGGTACTGTTACAGACGTGGACGGTAAGTTCAGTCTCAAGGTGCCCGAAAGCGTCTCCAAGATCCGTGTCAGCTACGTGGGTATGGTTACCCAGGAGGTGACTGTCGGTCAGAATCTCAACATTGCTCTTACGAATACCGAAAACAAGCTCGACGAAGTGATGGTCGTTGCCTATGGTAAAGCCAAGAAAGCAGCCTTCACCGGTTCGGCTGTCAGCATCGACGGTGCAGCCATCGAAGACGCTCCCGTCACCAACGTTCTCAGCGTGCTCAACGGCAAAATGCCCGGTGCCAACCTCTATCAGCAGTCGGGCGCTCCCGGTTCGGGTCCTTCGTCGATCGTGATCCGCGGCTTCTCGTCGCTCAACGCTTCGATGCAGCCCCTTATCGTGCTCGACGGCGTGCCCTTCGCCGGTTCCATCAGCGACATCAATACAAACGACGTCGAATCGCTTACTGTCCTTAAGGACGCAGCCTCGACAGCTCTCTACGGTGCCCGCGGTGCCAACGGTGTCATCATCATCACTACAAAGAAAGCCAAGGCCGCTTCGACCGGTCAGGTGACATTCAATGCCAACTGGGGTGTCAACACCCGTGCCACACAGGACTACAACACCATCAAGGATCCGAAGCTCTACTACGAGACATACTATAAATCGCTCTACAACTATTACACTGCCAACGGCTACAGCGCCGACGCTGCATGGCGAAATGCCAATGCAAACCTCATCAACAACTCGTCGATGGGTCTGATGTATCAGATCTACCAGGTGCCCGCCGGCGAAATGTTCATCGGCTCCAACGGCAAGATGAATCCCAATGCCACTCTCGGCAACTATGTGACCTACAACGGCGAACAGTACTATCTTACTCCCGACAACTGGCTTGACGAAACATACTCTAAGAGCCTCCGTCAGGAATACAACCTGAGCATCACAAACTCTACCGACCGCACCAACTTCTATGCTTCGGTAGGCTATCTCAACAACGAGGGTATCATCGAGAATACCAACTACAAACGCTTCACCGGCCGTCTGAGCGCCGACAGCCAGATCAAATCGTGGCTCAAGGCAGGTGCGACAGCGTCGTACGCCCACTATGTGAGCCGCGGTATGAGCGGCGACGGCAGCGGCAGCTCTGTTGCCAACCCCCTTGCAGCCGCTACGACAATCGGCCCGATCTTCCCTATGTACGTGCGTGATGCCAACGGCAATATCATGCGCAACAACGACGGCATGACAATCTATGACTTCGGTAATGCAAACTCCGCCCCCGGTCTGACACGTCCTATGGGCGCTAATCCGGGTATGAACGGTATGAGCAACGTGCTCTACAACACCAACCTTACACGCGGCAACACCATCAATGCCAACGGCTATCTCGAAATCCGCTTCCTCAAGGACTTCAAGTTCACTACCAACAACACCGTATTCGTCGACGAATACCGCGGCAACTTTGTAGGCAACCCCTACTTCGGCAGCGATGCTCCCACCAACGGTGCCGTGTCGGTAAGTCACGAACGCATGACCGAATACACCTTCCAGCAGCTCCTCGAATGGAACCGCATCTTCGGCAAGCACGACATTTCGGTGCTCCTCGGTCACGAAAACTCCTATCGTAAGACTGCTTATCTCGGTGCCAGCAAGACCCAGCTCTTCTCGCCCACAAATCCCGAACTTTCGGGTGCTGTCGTCGACGGCTCGATGGATTCGTACACCGGCGCTTACAACAACGAAGGCTACATTATCCGCGCTCTCTACGACTACGACTCGAAGTACTTCGCCAACGCTTACTTCCGTCGCGATGCTTCAAGCCGCTTCCACCCCGACCACCGCTGGGGCAGCTTCTGGGCTCTCGGCGCCGCATGGATTATCTCGAAGGAAGACTTCTTCAATGTCGACTGGGTGAACACTCTCAAGATCAAGGCTTCTTACGGTCAGGTAGGTAACGACGGCATCGGCTCGTACCGCTACACCAACACCTACACAGTAGCCAACGTGGGCGGCAAGCCATCTCTCGTGGCAAGTTCCGTGAAGGGTAACCCCGACATTACATGGGAAAAGACCGGCAGCTTCAACGCCGGCGTTGAATTTGAACTCTTCAACAACCGCCTCAGCGGTACCGTCGAGGGCTACTATGCCAAGACAACCGACATGCTCTACCAGCGTCCTCTTGCCGCTTCGTCGGGCTTCTCGAACATCTATGAGAACTTCGGCGACGTATGCAACTACGGCGTCGACATCGACCTCAACGGCACTGTGATCGCAACACGCGATTTCTCGTGGGATCTCAATCTCAACATGTCGCACCTCAAGAACAAAGTGCTCAAACTTCCCGATATCAACAAGACTTCGGTAGTCGACGGTCACAGCGGTTCTGCTTCGGGCGGCTTCTTCATCGGTGAAGGACTCCCCGTCTACTCTTACTTCGAGGCCGACTATGCCGGCGTGAACAAAGAGACCGGTGAACCCATGTTCTGGGGCAAGGACAAAGAAGGCAACTGGATTGAGAAACGTTCTGCCGACATCACACAGGACGACTATAAGCTCACCGGCTGCGCTATTCCCAAGCTCTCAGGCGGTTTCGGTACTTCGCTCCGCTACAAAGGCATCGAAGTTACAGCGCAGTTCACCTATCAGATCGGCGGTAAGGTTCACGACGGAAACTACTCCGGCTACATGACCACAATGCAGTCCAGCTCCCGCGGCGGCGCTATCCACGCCGACTGGCTCGACGCCTGGACTCCCGAGAATCCCAACTCGAGCGTTCCCCGCTGGCAGTACGGCGACGACTTCAGTGTATCGTCGAACCGCTTCCTTACCGACGCATCTTACCTCAACTTCCAGAACCTCCGTGTGGCTTACACCCTTCCCTCGGCTATCACACGCAAGTTCCAGGTGTCGAAACTCAACGTCTACATGTCGTGCGAAAACATCTGGCTCTGGTCCAAGCGTCAGGGCTTCGACCCCCGTACCTATGCTCTCGGCGTGAACACATCGCAGGCACTCTCGGGCGGTAATACCTACAACGCCGCTGTCCGCACTATCACAGGCGGTATCACAGTTTCTTTCTAATCTCTCATAAAAAATAAAACGATGAAAACCATATACAAGACACTTGCGGCTGTCGCTGTGGCGACTCCCATGCTGCTGTCGACAGGTTGTATCGAGGAGACATTTCCCACCAGCGGTGTCACATCCGAGCAGGTGGCCCAGAACTCCAAGGGCATCGACGGTATTGTTCAGGGTATGCCCGCTTTCATGAAGAAATACAAAACCTGGGCTGACCATGCATTTAACTTCGGTTATCCTTCGTTCTTCATCATGATGAACGTCCAGACCCAGGACATGATGCAGAACTACACCGGCTACCAGCACTTCTCCTACTGGCAGGATGTGCAGCTGCCCCTTAACTCGGGTTATCTGCTGAGCCAGATCAACTGGTACTACCTCAACTTCCAGGTCCGTGCCGCCAACGACGTTCTCTCGGCCATTCCCAACCCGGATTCGGATTTCGAGAAGACCGCCTGCGCACAGGCTCTCATCTACCGTGCGTCGACATACCTCGACATGGCACGTGTGTATGAATTCAAGGAAAATGCCGATATCTCCGGTGTCAACGAAGCCGGCAACGATGTAACCGGCCTCACCGTACCTGTCACCACTCCCGAGACTACTCCCGAGGAGCAGGCCAACAACAAACGTCTGCCGCACGACGAAATGGTGACATTCCTTATCAATGATCTTAATAAGGCTATCGCTTACTACGACGAGACCGGCGAAAGCCCCTCTGCCAAGGTTTATCCCTCGAAGGCTGTGGCTCTCGGCGTGATGGCCCGTGTGTACGAATGGGACGAAGACTATCCCAAGGCCCAGGAATACGCCCGCAAGGCTATCGACGCTTCCGGCGCAACACCTCTAACTCAGGCTCAGTGGCTCAGCACAACCCAGGGCTTCAACGACTCCTCGTTCAGCTCGTGGATGTGGTCGATCCAGATGGAAAGCAACGACGATCCCGTGCAGGGTTCTACCAACTGGATGTCGTTCATGACACCTGAGACCAACGTCGGTTACGGCGGCCAGTACGGCGGCTACATGATGATCGACAAGAGCCTCTACGATCAGATTTCGAACGCCGACTACCGCAAACTCGTCTTCAAGGCTCCTCAGGGTCACCCGCTGTCTGGCCGCGAATCTGTCCTCAATCCCAGCAAGTACAACAGCCTCGAACCGTACACCGCCTTCAAGTTCCGTCCCGGCCAGGGCGAACTCAGCGACCGCACTATCGCTTTCGCAGTCGCCATTCCTCTGATGCGTGTCGAGGAAATGTACTTTATCGAGGCCGAGGCTATCGCACATCAGGACGCCGCCAAAGGCAAGACCGCTATCCAGAACTTCATGCAGCAGTACCGCTACAATTCTTACTCTT
>CABQCA010000150.1 GCA_902462525.1 uncultured Porphyromonadaceae bacterium
AGCGTGAGGATAGTTCTGGCCGAAAGCGCAGTAACCGTCGCGGCGCACGGCAGCCGTAATCATATATTTTTCATCGAAAGAGTAGAAGAATCGTCCCAGCCATGCGTCGGCGGTGAAGTGGCGGTCTTCGTTGCTGAATTTCGAGTCGGCCATGGTGGCGTTGTTGATGTTGTGGAATCCGAGAGCATCGGAGGGAAGAATGTTGCGGGCCTCGATGCGGTCTTTCCAGTAGCGGTTTTCCTCGGCTTCTTGAACGAGGGTGACTGTGAAGTGGTGCTTGTCGTTAAAAGTGCGGTCCCAGGTGACGGTGTTGTTGAGCGACCAGTCGAAAGTCTTGGTGTTCTCGCGGTTCACGCCGTGGTCCTTGGCGAGCCAGTCGGGGTGAGAGGCCGATTCGAAGTAGCGGTCGTGGAACCACTGGAAGCGGGGAGCGATGTTGAACTGATAGGTGAAGCCGAAGGGCAGAAGCACACGTGCGGTGAAGATGGTGTTGAGGGTGGTGTAGCCTTTGTCGAGTTTCTTGTACTGACGTTCGAAGTCGTAGTTGTAGCCGGCCTTCTTGTCGGCGCCCATGGGGTACTGGGCGAGCTGGCCGTCGAGTGTGTACTTGTTGGCATAGGGGGAGTTGCGCAGCATATTGGCGTCCCAGTAGTTTGTGCCGAGATCCACCTGGATGTCACCGTCCGTACGATCCTGGAAGTTCACGTTGGCCGAGAATTCGAGCCAGTTGGTGATTTTGCTCAGAATCTTGAGGTTCGAGCGGTATGCGCGGTAGTCGTTGCCGCGTACGGCGCCTTCGTTCTTGAGGTAGCCGAAGGAGAAGTAGTAGTTGTAGCGTTCGCCGGCCCCCGAGATGCTAACGTTGTAGTCCTGGTTGAGGCTGGTGCGGAATGTATCCTTGTACCAGTTGTAGGTGCGTCCGGCAAGGTAGTTCTGCAGCACTTCTTCCGAAACTTCGCCCATGTCGAAGAGACGGCGGAAGTAGATTTCGTTCATCGAGGCACCTGCGGGGTTGGTGCCATAAGCGGCCCATGTGTTCTGGTCGATGCCGTAGCGGCCCAGATTGCTGAAGTGGTCGTAGTAGCCGGCTGGGCGGATAAGATTTCCTTTGCCGTCGACTGCCTGATAGGCTTCGTAGGCTCCTGTAGTCGGGTTGAAGCTGTAGGTTGTCGCACGGTAGTACTCTTCGCGCTGGGCGAGCTGTCCGGCAGCGTCGTAGACGTCGCGGTAGGCGCTCTTGGTGTTCACGCCGAGGTTGGCCGAGAAGTTGATCATAGGCTTGCCTTCCTTGCCGCGCTTGGTGGTGATGATGATTACACCCGAAGCGGCGCGGGCACCGTAGATGGCTGTGGAAGAGGCATCTTTGAGCACGTCGATGCGCTCGATGTCATCGGGATTGACCTCCGAGAGTTCACCATAGAATATCATGCCGTTGAGCACGATAAGAGGGCTGTTGTGGTCGCCTTTGGTGTAAACCGAGTTCTGACCGCGCAGCTGAATGGAGCCGCCGCCTTTGGCCGATGCATCGTAGCCTATCTGAAGGCCGGGAGTGCCGCGGAGAAGGTCCTGTACGTTGCCCGGATTCTGATCGGCGATTTTGGCCGGGTCGATTGCGACTACCGAACCGGTGAGGTCTTTTTTCTTCATCGTACCGTAACCGATGACTACGACTTCTTCGAGAGATTCTGAGTTTTCTTTCAGAACGACCTTAATGTTGTTCTGACCGTTGGCAGTGAGGGTTTCGGCGAGGCAGCCCACATAGGAGATTTCAACTTTATCGCCGTTTTTCACAGGAATTTGGAAATTGCCGTCGACGTCGGTGGTGACGCCTGTATTGGAGGCCAGATTCCGGACTGATGCACCGATAAGCGGTTCGCCCGTCTGATCCTCGACCGTGCCTTTGAGCATATAGCTCTGGGCATAGGCTGACACACTTAATAATAGTGTGAGCAACCACAGTGAGATGCGTTTCATTGTTTAATGATTGGTATTAAAGGTTAATGAATTTTAGTTTTTTCAAGGTATTCAGGTTCTTTCTCCGCTGCAAAGTTAAATTCCCTTAAAGCAAAAAAGGAACTCTCCATTTCTTGCAAATAGATTGAAAATTCGTTCATTCACCGTATGGTGTCAGGCAATTCAGGCCGGATTGCAAGAAACGGCAATGTCGGTGCACGAACCGGAGGGGGTGCCGGAAAGTATAATTTTTGTATATTTGCATCAGTAAAATCTAAACCATGACCGCAAGACTTTTCACTGTCACATTTCTGCTTTTTCTGACGACGGCTATCCGCTCCGCCGGGCAGGAGATAGTGCATCTCGGTGTCGACAAAGGGCTGTCGAACGGTTATGTCACTGCCATTGCCGAGGACGGCAACAATAACATATGGGTTGCTACCGAAGAGGGGCTCAACCGCTGGGACGGCAAGCGCTTTCACAAATATATGCCGGGCAACTCGGCTCTCACCGACCCGGAACTCAGCAGTCTCATTTGTCTTGAAGACGACAAGGATCATGTGTGGGTCGGTTCGCAGCGCAACGGCATTTTTTGTGTTGACCTTCAGGGGTATAAAATATCCAAAGTAGACCGCGGCTTCCGAACCCGCGACATCGCGGCCCTGACGCCGGGGCGCAACAGCGGCATGTGGATCACGCACTATCATTTCGGGCCTCAGTTCTACGATCCTGTGCGTGATGTGCTCCACCCGTCGGTGTCGGGACGCACACCGGGACTTCCGACACTGTCGTGGACCACTTACGAGGCTGCCGACGGGCGCCTCTACATCGGTCATGTCGATCAGGGCCTCAGTGTGGTCGACACTCTTACGCATACTTTCCGCAACTACCGCTATCCCGAGCTGCCGGGCAATACTGTCTATGCCATAACTGGCTATGAACTTGGGAACATCTGGATCGGCACCGATCACGGAGCCGCATTCTTCAATCCCACAACGGGTGAGATAAAGAAAATCGAGCACGACCACTGCAATCCGGCTTCGATAAGGCCCGGCAATGTGCGCTCTATCGTGGCCGGCGACAACGGCACCCTGTGGTTCGCTACCTCGCAGGGCGGAGTGAGTGTGCTGAACATCAAAGAAGTGATGACAAACGGCATCGATTCGGCACGCTTCACGTCGTTGCCGTACAACAACGCCCCCGGCGGTACTGCCGGCTCTTTCATCCGGTGTATTCTCCGCGATTCCTATGGAAACATGTGGATAGGCAACTATAACCGCGGAGTGGATTTTCACAGTCATAAACCGTCGATTATCACACGTGTGAACTATTTCAAGGAGAACCGCCGGGAGCGCTACCTGCCGGTTATGAGCGCTTCGGCCACACGCGACGGTTCGGTATGGATAGGCTCAGATCCCGATATGGCTTTGATTTCGTCAAAAGGCGAGGTGCTCCGTCGTGTCCCGCTGACTTACGACGGCAAGAGGCTGACTTCTTATGTACGCTGTGTCTATGCCGACGAAGAGTGCGGTCGTGTTTGGGCCGGCACAAATGAGGAAGGGCTCTATATCTACTGTCCGGCTGACGGAAGTGTGGCTAAAGTCGATATGCCGCTCACGAATATGCGGTCTGTCAAGGTTTTCGGCGACAGTATGTATGTGTCAACCGACGTGGGAGTCTACAGCATATCGCGCCAGGGGACGCAGGCTGTGCCCTGCACGGCTTTCAACGACAGTCTGGAGGACAAAATAGTAAACGATTTCGAGATTGACCGCCGCGGACTCTACTGGGTGGCCACATTCGGCAAGGGACTGTATGTGATGACTCGCAAGCGCCTTGCTGCTTATCTGATGAGCAGGAGCGAGGGGCGTGTTATCAGCGACGATGAGACCGTGACTCCGGACGAGGAAGAGAAGAAAATTGTCGAACAGAGCCTTTCGCCGCTCGACGCACATTTCCTCGAAAAACTGAACAATATTCTCAGCGACAATATTGCCGACGACGCCCTCAACGTCACGCTTCTTGCCGACAAGATGTGCATGAGCAATTCGACCCTCTATCGCAAACTGATGTCGCTGCTGGGTGTGTCGCCCAACGAATATATACGTCGTCTGCGCCTCAAACATGCCACGGAGCTGCTTCATAAACGCGAACTTTCCATCGAGGAAATAACCTTCCGCACCGGTTTCGGAAGCTACAATACATTCAGTAAAGTCTTCAAGAAGGAATTCGGTCTTTCTCCAACCGAATACATAAAGAAAAACATTGTTAAGCAGACGGGCGGTTAGGCAGTTAAGCTGACAAGCTGATGAGCTGACAGGCCTCGTACTTCGCCCGTCGCCCCAAAAACTAAAATTATGAAAATACGACCGATTATTATCTCAGTGCTTGCTGCAACGGCTCTGTCGTGCAACGCCGGTATGCCGGTGGTTAAAGGCGAGCCTTTTGCCGACACCGACGGCAAGCATGTCAATGCCCACGGCGGAGCTATTGTGAAAGATCCTGTCACGGGAACATACTATTGGTTCGGTGAGCACCGCGGCAGCAAGACCGACGGCTCGCCACAGCTCGGCGTTGCATGCTTCGCATCCACCGACCTCAGCAAGTGGGAGAACCGTGGAATAGTGCTTCCTCTTGACGGTGCTCCCGGCACACCTCTCGAGGCCGGCTGCATAATCGAGCGGCCCAAGGTTGTCTACTGTCCGACGACAGGCAAATGGGTGCTCTGGTTCCACCATGAGATGAAAGGCCGAGGCTATGGAGCTGCTTATGCCGGTGTGGCACAGGCCGACAGCCCCGAAGGGCCGTATAAGCTCATTCGCACCGGCCGTGTGAATCCCGGCTACTATCCGGCTGACATGGCCGAAGAGAATAAATTCAAGAAATGGGACAAAGATATGGAATGGTGGACTCCCGAATGGACTGAAACCGTCAGCGAAGGTTCATTCGTGATCCGCGATCTCTATGGCGGCCAGATGGCGCGCGACATGACTGTATTCATCGATGACGACGGTACGGCCTACCACGTGTATTCTTCGGAAGAGAACCTTACTATCCAGATAGCCGAACTTGATTCGACCTACACCAGACATACCGGCCGCTACACACGGGTTGCCCCCGGAGGCCACAACGAAGCCCCGGCAATTTTCAAGCACGGCGGCAAGTACTGGATGATTACATCGGGCTGCACGGGCTGGGCGCCGAATGCCGCACGCCTGCACAAGGCCGACAAGATAATGGGCTTGTGGACTTATGTGGGCAATCCTTGCCGTGGTAAAGGAGCCGAAAAGACCTTCGGCGGCCAAAGCACGGCGGTGTTCGCCGAGAACGACGAATACACCTTCATGGCCGATGTATGGAATCCCGGCGATCTCCGCAACAGCGGCCACATTTGGCTGCCTATTCAGTTCGAAGCCGACGGAACACCCTTCATTTCAGGTTTTTGATTTAAGCTGGAATAATGTAGGGGCGCAATATTTTGCGCCCGCTATGACAGTACCATAAAAAAGTATTTTCGCTCCGGGCGCAAAGTATTGCGCCCCTACAAACTCCTCCTCTTGCCCAAAAAAACTACAAACTAAATATAACGATATGCAGATACGACCGATTATTATTGCCTGCGCCGCTCTTTGCGCCGCCGGAGTCTTTGCGGCCCCGACGAAAGAGTCACAGCGTG
>CABQCA010000151.1 GCA_902462525.1 uncultured Porphyromonadaceae bacterium
CGGGTTATCCCGGCCGGGCAATGGCCACGATGCTGCTCGGCGCTATCGTCAACGTGGTGCTCGACCCGATATTCATCAGAGTGCTCGATCTCGGTATCGCCGGCGCGGCCATAGCCACTGATATAGCCATGGCAGCCTCGTCGTGGTTCGTGCTGTGGCATTTCGCGCGCCCCGACGTGTCGCTGCGCTTCCGGCGCGGCACCTATCGCCTGAAAGCACCGGTGGTGTGGGGAATAGTGAGCATAGGAGCGGCACCGGCACTGGTAAATGCCGCCTCATGCGCAATAAACGCCATCGTCAACCACTCGCTGGGTGAATGGGGCGGCGACCGTGCCATCGGCGCCGCCGGTATCATGATCACCTTTACGTCGCTTCTTGTCACAGTAGTGCTGGGCATCTGCCAGGGCATGCAGCCAATTGTGGGCTACAACTACGGGGCCGGGCAGCAACACCGCCTCAAGCGCACCTACTGGCTGGCGGTGACATGGGCTTCTGTCGTAACAGGCGCGGGCGCTGTGTTCGGGCTGCTGGAACCATCGCTGATAGCGCGGGCTTTCACCTCCGATGCCGAGCTTGTCGCGGCCAGCGATTTCGCGCTCAGTACGTGTCTCATAGTCTTTCCTATGGTCGGTTTCCAGGTCATTTCCACCGCTTTCTTCCAGAGCATAGGCAAGGCCGGTAAATCGATATTCCTCAGCTTGTCGCGTCAGGTTATATTCCTGATTCCATTGTTGCTGTGGCTTCCCGGTGAACTGGGTCTGCGCGGTGTGTGGGCATCGTTCCCGCTGTCGGATTTCGCAGCTACTGTCGCTACGGCGGTAATGATAGTATGGCAGTTCCGCCACCTTGCCCAAAAGTCGACTTAATACTTTACAGACTCCTGTAAACTTATTGAACTACTTGCGCCTCTCAAGGGTGATGAAGCTGAAACCGTCGCGGCGGTCAAGCGCCGCTATGCGGTAGCCGTCAAGGTTTACTTCAGGGAAATAGGTGTCGGCGCCTTCTCCTTCACGGTCGACCACTGTGAGGTCGAGAATATCGGCTTCGGGCAGCATGGCGGCATAGATTTGTCCGCCGCCGATGACGAAAGTATCGCCCGGCCCGGCGGCTGCCATGCCAAGCGCTTCGGCAGGCGAGGCGGCTGTTTCGACGCCCGGTGCGGCAAAAGCCGCGTCGCGGGTTATCACTATGTTGCGTCGTCCGGGCAGCGCACCGCCGGGCAGCGATTCGAAGGTCTTGCGGCCCATAACAAGGGTATTGCCCATCGTCAGAGCCTTGAAGCGGCGCAAATCGTCGCGGAGATGGAACAGGAGGTCGCCGCCGCGGCCGATGGCGCCATGTCGGTCGATGGCCACAATGATGTGTATCATACGCTTACTTCGGCTTTGATGTGAGGGTGAGGGTCGTAGCCCTCGAGGGTGAAATCGTCGTAGTGAAAGTCGAAAATCGACTTGACATCGGGGTTGATTATCATCCGGGGCAGCGGACGGGGTTCGCGTGTGAGCTGCAGGCGGGCCTGGTCGAGGTGGTTGAGGTAGAGGTGCGCGTCGCCGAGGGTGTGCACGAAGTCGCCGGCTTCGAGACCCGTCACCTGCGCCGTCATCATCAGCAGCAGGGCATAGGAGGCAATGTTGAACGGCACACCGAGGAAGCAGTCGGCGCTGCGCTGGTAGAGCTGCAGGCTCAGACGTCCGTCGGCCACGTAGAACTGGAAGAAGGCGTGGCATGGCGGCAGGTTCATGTTCTTGAGGTCGGCCACGTTCCAGGCGCTCACAATTATTCGGCGCGAATCGGGATTGTGCTTTATGGTGTCGACGGCTTCGGCTATCTGGTCGATGGTGCCCCCGTCGTAGTCGGGCCACGAACGCCACTGGTAGCCGTAGATGTGTCCGAGACCGCCGTCGGCATCGGCCCATTCATTCCATATCCTTACGCCGTTTTCCTGAAGGTAGCGCACGTTGGTGTCGCCGGCGAGAAACCACAGCAGTTCGTGGATGATGGATTTTAGATGAAGTTTTTTTGTGGTGACAAGCGGAAAGCCGTCGGCCATGTTGAAGCGCATCTGGTAGCCGAATACCGATAGAGTGCCGGTGCCGGTGCGGTCGGTTTTCACCGTCCCGTGGTCGAGGATATGCTGTAGTAAATCGAGGTATTGTTTCATTTTATGAAATTTTTGGGCTGACAAGCCGTTAAGCTGACAGGCTATTAGGAGATTAGGAAGTTAGGAGTTTTTTAGGCTGACAAGCTGTTAAGCTGACAGGCTGGCAAGCCCTCGCCCCTCGCCCCTATAACTATTATCTTAACTTTTTACACTTTATAAGCTCTTTAAACTACCCTTATTCACCTTTCACCCTGATAGCTTTGCAGGCAAGGATCCGGTGCCCTATGCGGCAGTAGAGGCATTTGCGGGGTTCGCAGTAGCTGCGGCGAAGCTCTATCAGCGCCTGACTGGCGAAAGCGTCGGAGCACGGCACGGCGCAGTCGGTGAAGGCGCGGACCACCGAGTTGTTTTCCGGCGGCAGTGACTCGAGGATTCCGACGGCTTTCTCGCACATTTCAGAGCGGGCATAGCGGGTACCGTAGGCCATGAGCAGCGGTGCCACCACATTGATGACGAGCGATGCCACCGACGCGTCGCTGAGCACACGCGGCACACGGCTGTCTTCGGCGCCGAACGAATAGCGGTGTGTCCAGTAGGCCGACGGAGGTGTGCAGAACAATGCACGGGCCTCGGCCACACCGCTCACCTCCATCATGCGGTATCCGGCCCGGAAACCGCCCGAAATCATTGCGGCAAGCAACGCTATGCGGCGGTGCGGCTGGTTCTGAGGGCGGATGCGGCCCGTTTTCCAGCCGAGCGATGCCGGAGCCTTAAGGTCGAATTTCGAGCACATGAAGCTGTATTCTTCCTTCAGGCGGCATACATAGCTATCGGTGGTCGGAGCCGAGGCGAGGAATCCCGATTGCCCGAAGAGTATGGCCTCAACGCTTACGGTGCTGTCGGAGTGCTTCAGCAGCACTTTCAGCGGCACCGACAGTGCCAGACGCTCGAATGGCTCCGCATTCGTGCCGAAGCCGAGAGCACGTGCAAGCATCACATAGGTTGCCGCCACCCAGTTGCCGTCGAAGCGGTCGGCGAGAGCCGCGGCGTGGTCGCTCTTGCGGTAAAGACGCTCGAAGGCGAGCGCCGTCAGCCAGTCGGTGATGTTTATGGCCGGAATGTCGGGCAGATATGTGGCACAGGCCGGGCCGTCGCCGCGGCGCAGGGTCAGTTCGTCGAAATGCTCCCGCAGATGAGGGTTGCACGCCATCACTATCTGCGGTATTTCCGCTCCGTCAGGCCGGGTGACACGCGCATCGTCGACGGCCACTACGTGCAGTATCACGCTGTCGTAGGCCGCGTCGGTGCTGTGGCCGTGGCGTTTCCAGTCGCTGGCGCGCACGTGCAGCTCCACGTTGCCGGCCCACATACGGTCGCCGATTTTAACCTTGGCGTTGAAGAAATCAGGCCCCGAGCCGGTGTTCAGCAGTCCCGGGTCGACAACCTCGACAGATTCGCCCGACACCGCAGTGAAGTGCGCCGCCGGAAAAAGGAGGTGCTGCCACACATACTGCATCAGTTTCTCCATCGTGCCGCCCCGGATTCGCTCAGGCCTCTTTAAGTTCCTGCAGACGTGCCAGGTACTTGCCTATGATGTCGAACTCGAGATTTACCTTCGAGCCTTTGGTGATGTTGCAGAAATTGGTGTGTTCGAAAGTGTAGGGGATGATAGCCACGCGGAAGCTCGACACCGTGCTGTCGCACACTGTCAGGCTCACGCCGTTTACAGTCACCGAACCTTTTTCGACAGTCATATAGCCTTTGAGCGCCATTTCGCGCGACACCTCATACTCGAAAGTGAAGTATGTGCTGCCGTCGGCCTCCTCGACATCGGTGCATACCGCCGTGGTGTCGACGTGGCCCTGCACAATGTGGCCGTCGAGACGGCCGTTCATAACCATGGAACGTTCGAGGTTCACAAGGTCGCCCTCGCACAGGAGACCCAGGTTGGAGCGGTCGAGGGTTTCGCGGATTGCGGTGACTGTGTAGGTGCGGTCGGGCTTGATTTCTGTCACGGTGAGGCATACGCCGTTGTGGGCCACCGACTGGTCGACGTGCAGCTCGTCGGCGAAAGAGCAGCTCATGGTAAGCTCTACATTGCCGGCATTGCGGCTCACAGCCACCACGCGTGCGGCTTCTTCTACTATTCCTGAAAACATATCGCTGTAGTATTTGATGTCAATTATTCAATATCACACAAAAATAAGTCTTTTGCCCCAAACCGCAAAATCTTTCCGCTGAAGCCTCGGCTCTATTTTCTGAATAAAGAACTTTGCATTCTCATTAGATTTTCCTAAGGGAATAGCATGGGCGCTACTATATCGGGGCATTTTTGAGACTCGGGATTATTTCCCATAAACACACGGTATGGAACTGAAGCCTTAATAGGTTTAAGAGGAATTAATGTCCACGGTTGCTTATCCTGAAACAGTTCCCATTTCTCAATATCCTTAATTGTTATTTCATCATCACTTACAATAAGCGTGATGTCTACCTGAGCATCATTGATAGTTAGAAGATCTGTAACCGTTACCTTCCATTGCATGGGAGTCGTCTTCTTTCCGGTATATTTCACCCATTTTGAATGAATCGTATCCGAAACAAATACTTCCACGGGTTTATCCTTAAGTACACTAAAACCATTCATACTATCTCCATAATCTTGACAAAGATTTGGGTATAAATCACCTACGATACAAGTTACGACCACTGTTTCAGCTCCATTCTCTGCCTTATCGACGAAATTCAAATAGATTCTGTTTTCAGTCCCTTTTGCATTCCGCTCGTTGGCCAGCATAGGTATAAGCTGCCTGTCTAAATACATGACAAGATACTCATTGTTCAAGTCAGAGATTGGCAATTCCACCGGGTTCTGCGGTATTGAATAATAGCGTTTATGTGGATGATTACATGCTATTAAAGGCAATTGCACGACAACCATCAAACTGAATAGCGCCAAAATTAATGTAGTTCTCATGCTATTTATTCGTAACAACGATATTTGGAGCCCGATAGCCTTCATATTCTTTATAACCCTTGCCTTTTGCATAAATTTTATAAATGATATTATTATCTCCACCATATAATGAATTAAGCCTCATTTCCGAATCAATATCTGCTTTGCTCCTGTTTAATGAACCTGAAGGATGATTGTGAACATGGGTTCGAATAGTATAGCCATGTAATACCTGACTTGATAAAAGATGGGCCCCGGAGATATCTTTTGATTCAGTGTGTGATGTAGTTATGAAATTTAGACCCTTATCGCTCACCTCTCCGCATTGGAGTTGAACGTATTCTACATCAGTGATCTCTGCCAAAAATTCGAATATAATTGAACCGCTATCATCGCCACGAACCTGTAAATAGTCATATTGCTCATCATTACCCTCGACAGTCCACTGCTTTTCAATAGTTCCGGCAGGCATTTGTGCTGATTCTACATATGTAAAATCTTCAGCCAAAT
>CABQCA010000152.1 GCA_902462525.1 uncultured Porphyromonadaceae bacterium
GAAGTAGCCGTCCTCAATTTTGCCGACGAATGGATATGCGCGGTAGGTCTGGCTTTTACCGTTGTGGGGAAGTTCGCTGTACATAAAGTAGGCATCCCACATTGGCGAAATGAAGTTGGGCCAGATGAGGATGTCCTTGTTCTTGATTTCGCCGTCTGAGGTGTAGACCTTGCGGAACTGGCGGCGAGTGCCGCTGATGGTGACGAGGGTAAGTTCCACTTCGAGGTTGCCGGTGCGGACCGAAGGATCGAAAGTGGCTTTGAGCGACGATTTGATGTCGTTCTGCTGCATGCCCACGAGGGCCGCAACGTTCTTGCCGAACACGTTGAGGCCGCCGGCACTGAGAGGCAGTGCGAAGTATGCTTTTTCGTTGGTGCCCTTTATGGCGGCGGTTAGCACGAGCACGGGCAGATCCTTAAGTTCCTCGGGTCGCAACTTGAGGTCGAGACGGGCTATGTGCGCTCTTTCGTCGAGCAGCAGAGTCTTGGGATCGAACTTGATGCTACCTTCGATAAAAGCGTCGGAGATAACGCCTTCGCGTCCGTAGAGGCTGTCCTGATAGCAGAAAAGATGTTTGAAAGGCTCAGTGAAGGCTGCGCTCACAGGCGGAATGCTGGCGTTAGTGAGGTCATAACCTTTATCAGCAGCCTTGGCCTCGATGGCCTTCTTCCACTTTTCGAGGAGGAGACGGACTGTGGAGTAATCGACGCGCTCGTTGATGCCAAGGTTGCTGTAGTATTCTTCGGCCTGAGGCAAGCCGGAGAGAATATGGCCCACGTAGGCATAAAGGCTTGCCAGCTGCTGGGCTGTCATCGGGTAGTTCAGCGGGTTGCAGAATTTGCCTGTCTTGGCGCTGACCCACGGGCGTTCAGGCGAGGGCTCGCATTTATAGCCGGTGGAGGTGAAGAGCAGCGACTCGGGGGCTGTGGCGCCTACCACCTGCTCGCGGTACTTGATGACGTTGATGAAGGGCGGATTCTCCTGGTTCTGGTTTTCGCCCTGTTCGCGCCAGCGCGAAGCACGGCCGAGGAGCATGTTGCCGAAGGCCCCTTTAGGCTCGTAGATGTTTACAATCTGGTCGAGTGCGGGCTTGGGCGATGTTTTGTCGATGCGGTTGCCTTCGCTGTAGGCCAGATCGATACGGCGTACGGTGATGTGGGCGTAGTCGAGGGCTATGGCTGCGATAAAGCCATACCATTCGTCGACGAGTTGGGCATAGTAGCCGAGAAGGTTATTGCTTTCGGAGTCGGCGTCGCCGCCCGAAGCCAGGTGACTGATGGCGGTTTTGAAAAGATCGACACGGGCAAATGCCGAAGGGATGCCTGATACGAGTTTGCCGACGTTTGCATCCTCTGCCAACTCATTGATTATGATATTATTGATGAAAACGGTCGTGTTGGCAAGTGTGGTCCAGCGATCCAGGGTCCCATTCTGAACAGCACCCGGTTTTACATCTATAGTAAGGACTTTGTTAGGCATGAATTATCAGTATTTTTGGGCCTTTTGGATGGCGTTGTACATGTGTGCGAGGAAGCGCTCCTCCAGAGTTGTGCCCTGGCTTTCTTGCGGGTTGGTGTCGGGATTGTTTTTGATGATTTCAACGAAGGTGTTGAAATGTTTTGTTGCGCTTGAACCTATAAGTCCTGTTTTGTCCCAATGATGCTTTGGATCAGAGAAGATGGCACCGGGATCGATTTCGCTGAGTTTTCTTCTGTTCGAAGTGAAAGCGTCGGCGGTGAAAAGGAACTTGCCCGGCTGTACAGAGCTGAAAATCTGATAAATCCAGCCGAAAACGACAGCGTCTTTTACAAACTTGTAGCCGAATTCCTTCATGTATTTACCGATCTCTGCCCGCTGTTCGTCGGTCAGGCCTTCGTACGTGTCAAAATTTGCTCTGTGGAAGTCTTTGAGCATATTGGTGACACCATTTCCGTCTTCATAAGCACCGCCGTAGAGTGAAAGAATCAAGTGGGCGAACGACAGGAAAGCGCCAAGCTTCGATTCGAATGTTGGGCCGAGTGTAGTGCCTACAAAGCTTCTGCCGGTAAGCTGCATATTGCCGTTTTCGCCGGTTTCGACGGTGCGGAACACATACTGTGCCGACTTTATTTGTTCGAGCTGTGCGCGGTCGGTGGTGAAGAAATCGTAAGCGGCTGCGGCACACATCAGTTCGGCCACATGACAGGCATTTTCCTGTTCCTGACCGCCTGTGACAACATCGCCTTCCTGGCCTTCAGAGTAGTCGATTTTGAGGCTTGCAGGCCAGCCGATGTGGTACATCTGCTTGTAGGTGTTGAGCACGGTAGCGTCGCCGTTGTAGAAGCTTAGGGCAGCCTGCGAGTTGAGAGCGAAGTTGTTGGAGTCGGCTATAACTTTTTCGCGACTCAGCTGTTCTTTGGTCGGAGCCTTGAACTTGAAGTAGTCGGTGAGTAGCGTCGAGCCGAAGAGTGTGGTCTTGAGGTTGAGCTGATTGTTGCCGTTTGACGACAGACGGAGAGCGTCGCTGATAGCCAGAGGAATTACCGGAATCGATGAGGCGCCTGTTCCGCCGAACACGCTGCCGAAAACGAATACCCGTGCAGTGGCTGCATGGTCGTTGAGCAGTTTGAGGAAAGCGGCGAGTTCTTTTTCGTGGGGTTTGACATCGTCGCCGCCCTGCTGTGCGTGGATAGCGGCCTCGACAATGCCGTGGTACATCAGCAGCGAGCCGAGGTGTGTTTGGGCGCGGTAGCCGTGGTCGAGCTTGAAGTCCTGTACGGTGTCGCGCTCGAAGAGCAGGTCGCAGAGGTCCTGATTGTCGAGACGGTCTTCTTCGGTGATATTATTTGTGGCCGAGAGCAGCGCAAGGGTCTTGCGGCTGTCCTTCGAGTAGTCGGTAAAGAAGCGGTAGAGATTGATCTTGGCGGAGAAAAAAGTGTTGTTAAGCTGGTTGCCGCCGGGATTGTTGACCGGATCGTCGGTCTTTACATTGTTATATAGCTCAATGAGATTTTCGACACGGCCTTTGTTGCCGTTGTTCTGGTCTGTGTCGATGGTGAGGATATCGATGGTGTGGTTGTCGAAGAGGCCTGCCGCGCACATATGCACGAAAGACTCAAGACAGCGCATACCAGTACCGCCGATCGCTATGAGAAATAATTTGTCGTCCATTCGTTATTTGGTGTTGGCGTATTAGAACCAGGTTCCGACTTTCGAGTTGCGGAAAATCTTGCTGATGATGAATCCAAGAAGGATGAAGAGAACCAGACCTACGCCTGCGCCGATGCCGGAGTGCATGAGGTAGGCGGTTTTCTGAGATGGTACTTCGATACCGCTGGCGATATAGGTGTTGATGAGGAATCCTACGATGGGAGTTGCAACGGCAAGAATCCAGAACCAAATGCGACGGGCTGTAGTGCCGGGGTTATTGGGCTTGTAGGGTATAATACAAGCTACAAGGATTGCAATGAGCAGAAATGCTACAAAGATGGTGAGGGCCCAGATATAGGCATTTGAAATAGGAACTTGTTCCATGGTTTTAGTGTGTATTATGATTTTTAATTTTATAAATAAGATTCTCTGATGCGCATTAGAGCGTCTTTAGATAGTAGGTGTAGAGCACGCGGCCTTTGGGCGAGCAACCGGGGTCGGTGAGGGTTTCGAGAACCGAGTTTGCCAGCGAGGGATTGTCCTGCCAGCTGAAGAAGTCGCGGGCCTCGTTGATTTCGGGTTTGGCTTCGTCAATGATTATTTCGATGCGGATAAGGTCGGCAGGGTTGATGCCGGCGGCGAAGGTGCCGTCGAAACGTTCGTGGAAGTCAACTGTGATTTCGTCCCAGCCTTCGTGGGCGTCATCGTCTTCGAGGTCGGCGGTGAATGCCATCTTTATCTCGGTGGGTTCGGAAGCGACAGCTGTGGTGTCGACCATTGCACGGACGGCCTGCTGCACGTCGGAAACGCGGGCTTCGATGCCGTCGATGTCGAAGCCGTTCTGAGCACCAAAATCGACATAGAGGTTGCCAAGCAGATGCTCGAAGCGGTTTTCAGGTTTGATACCATCTTCCGACATAGCTTTGGAGTTGCTGATAACGTTGGCCCATGTTTCACCAATGGGGTAGTATTCGGCATTTTGGTCGTATTTCTTGTACGATTCGGCATTGTCGTTTTCGAATACAGCGGAGACAATGTCCTTGTTGTCTGCGTTGTGATAGTTACCGCCCTGACGCTCCGAAACGTAGTCGGCGATCATGGGGTAGCCGAAGTCGCGTCCGCCGAGCACAAATTTATCATCTTCGGTTAGCCAACTGGCCAGCTTTACGGCGTTTTCAACCATAGAACTGAGACGGAATGTATTGTCGTCGAATACGGTGAGGAACATCTTCTTGTCTTTTCCGCCTTCGGTGAATCCCCAGCTGTAGAAGGTGATATTGTAGCCTGCCTTCAGCCACTCGATGAAATATTTCTTGGCGTAGGCGGCGCGTTCGATTACGGTGCCTTTGTACTCCTCGTAGTCCGACATGAGCACTGCAGGCTGCTTTTTGGCCACGATCTGCTCGAGAGCCTTGCCGATGGGGGCCATCTGACGGGTGTAGCTTGCCGGGTTGAGCATGTGGTTGTAGAGCTGTGTTATGTCGAGGTCCATAGGCTCGATTTTCTTGTCGGCGAGGCCGAAGAACTCAACGTTGTTGCCGTCGGCGAGTTTATTGATTATGCCCTGAAGTATTTTCTTGCTGTCGTCGGTCTTGTAGGCGCTGTTCATGCCGTTCGACATGTCGAAATACACCGATATGCCGCTGTTTAGATCATTAGTCCTGGCATTTTCCTCGATGTATCGGTCGAGGTGCTGTCGCTGAAAGTAATAACCGTCGCCACCGCAGCTTACTAAGGCTATTGCCACCACTGCGAGTACTGCTGTCAGGCCGGTTTTTGAGAGGCCTCGGAAAGATGAAGATGTTCTTCGTGCCATTGTTTTTGTATCTGTGATTATCGAAGGTTTATTATCTATGGAATAAAGAAAGGTTCGGATTATCGTATAATTGTTGCAAATATACTGAAAAAACTATAAATGGATTGGAAAAAGATAATGCAGGAATCTTAAAAGATGTTAATGACAAATTGCGCCATGACCTCTCACTTTGATTTTAGTTAATTTTGCATGTAATTTGAGAATAAGGACCAAAATAACAGGCTTATCGGCGTGTGGCCGATGAGCGAAACCGTCGTTTAATCCGTAATTTATAAAGGCGGCAACGGTCCGTAAGGTCCGGCCCTCCGCCCTAAACAATGAAAAATGGATTTTAAAGAAGTAAACGAAAGCTATACCTTGCCCGAGGCAATCCGCGAAGCCCAGCGCTGCCTTCACTGCAAGGTGCCGGGCTGCCGCAAAGGATGCCCTATCAGCAACGATATCCCCGATTGGATTGCCGAGCTTGCCCGTGGCAATTTCGGCAATGCGGTGTCGATAATCCACAACCGCAGCAATCTTCCGGCGGTGTGCGGCCCGGGTGTTTGACAGTTTGAGGTAAATTTTTTTTGAAAATAATTGGCTTACAATTT
>CABQCA010000153.1 GCA_902462525.1 uncultured Porphyromonadaceae bacterium
GGATATTTCAATATCAACGCCGGTATGCGTGTGTCGCACTGGGATTTCAACGGCGAGACTCTCTTCAGCCCGCGTGTAAGCGTCGGCTTCGTGCCGGCTAAGAATCCGCGGCTTGCAATGCGATTTGCCACCGGACTCTACTATCAGTCGCCTTTCTTCAAGGAGTTCCGGCTGCCGCAGACCGATGAAGCCGGTAATCAGGTGATAACTCTTAATGCCGACATCAGGTCGCAGAGCTCGTTCCAGCTTATTTTCGGCACTGACTACACGTTCAGGGCTTTCGACAGACCCTTCAAAGTTTCGGGCGAAGCTTACTACAAAGCCCTCTCGAACCTAATACCCTACGAAGTCGACAATCTCAAGCTTGTCTACGCAGGCCGCAACCTCACCAAGGGCTATACCGCCGGCATCGACTTCAAACTCTTCGGACAGTTTGTGCCCGGATCGGATTCATGGATAAGCTTCTCGCTTATGAAGTCCAGCGAGAAGCTCAATGGCGTGAATGTGCCGCGGCCCAACGACCGCCGCTACAGCCTCGCCCTTTTCTTCACAGATTATTTCCCGAAGATTCCCAAACTGAAATTCAATATGCGCGGCATTCTCACCGACGGACTGCCGTTTTCCGCTCCACGCGGCAGTTTCGACAAGGGTTATTTCAGAGCACCGGCCTACAAGCGTCTCGACGTCGGCCTGCAGTATGCGTTGCTGTCGCCTCGCTCAGCCGGAGAGCCGCGCAGCGGCTGGGCACGCCACTTCAAGAGTATATGGCTTGGAGTCGATGTGTTCAATCTTCTCGACATCAGTAATGTAAGCAGCTACTACTGGGTAACCGACGTCAACGACGTGCAGTATGCCGTGCCGAACTATCTTACGCGCCGCCAGTTCAACGTGCGCCTGTCGCTGGAATTCTGACTATGGCAGAAAGAACTCCTTTCTGCGATTTTTGCTGTTCTTTTGTCAAAAATATCCGAGTTTTGATAAAATTATGCCATAAATATTTGCACGGTTCAAATATATGGCATACATTTGTGCCACCGTTTCCAAAAATCAAAAATGTTTTCGGTACAAATCAGAATATTCTAATCCTATAATATCCAAGCGTATGAAGAAATTCTACTCTTTCGCCGTCTCAATGGCCGTAGCGCTCACCGTTAGCGCCGTTGCCGCCGACTTCGACGGTATTCGTCAGACGGCTCCCGTAAAAATGGTGCCTTCAAATTCTGACATCCAGATGACCAAGGTCTCGTCTTTCGACAAACTTAATGCAGAACTTCCTGACGGCCAGCTCCCCAAAGTAAAAGCTGAAGCCGTAGACGAGGGTATCGAAGGCGATTATACCGTTACTATTGGCGACTACTATTTCCAGACCAGCAAAGGTCAGTACGAAAGCGAGTGCAGCGTAAGCCTTACCACCGGTGCTCTGAACCGAAAATATGCAGTATTCTCATGCCCGGATTTCGTTTCGCAGGTGTCGGCTCCATATAATGCAACAACAGGAACCGTAACATTCGGTGCTTCCAAATTGGGAGCGGCTAACGTTGGCGGTACCCAGTACTACATTCAGTTCACGCCTTTTGCATACGAAGTCGATCCGGAAACGGAAAAGGGTAAAGTCGTTTACGGTAGTTTCAGTGCGACTTATGCCAATGGTAAAATTACTTTTCCTGCCGAGCACGGTTTTGCCTGGATCGCATTTTCTGACGAAAACTATACGTCTGCTGCCGGTTATCTTGAGCTCTTCGATGTCGAAGGTATGGAAAAGATCGTTGTTGACGACAGTGCCTGGTCGAAAGTCGGCATGGCTACATTTGCCGATCCATGGGTTTTAAGCAGCTTCGGTATCAACGCTACGACTGAAACTGAGTATCAGTACGAAGTTGAACTCCAGCAGTCGATTGACGACGCTTTCGAATATCGTCTGGTAGATCCCTATCACGGCAACTTCCCGGGCGCAGAACTGAATGAGAGCACTTCTGCCGGTTATATTCAGTTCAATGTTTCCGATCCCGACCATGTGACATTCAGCGCTGTTCCTTCAGGTTTCGCCATGGCTAAGCTCGATGTCAGCAAATTCTATTGCTTGAATCAGCTTTCTGCGCTCATGGGAACATATAATCTTCCGGCCGCACAAGTGATCGAGGCTATGGGTAATAGAATACCTTACACAACATATAAGGAGGGTGTTGTAAGTTTCGTGTCTGTCGAGTCGACAGACAATGATAACAACCCCATTACTATCTACGATGCTTGCTTCGGCGATCAGTCAAACCGTTATGGCGGATATGGCTGGCAAACTAAGGATAATGTTGCAGTTCCTATGGTCGGATTCATCAAATTCCCCGGGAACGAAGGCAGCGGTATTGACGGTATCGTAGTTGATGAGAATGCTCCTGTGAAGTACTATAATCTTCAGGGTGTCGAAGTGGCCTCTCCTGCCGCAGGTCAGATGGTGATTCGCGTCAAAGGCAACAAGGCTACCAAAATGATTGCCGAATAATCACTTTCTTAATAATAGCAGCAAGGCTGCGCCGGATTCCGGTGCAGCCTTGCTTGTTCTATGGAGCGGTGGTTTACAGGTCGATGGTGGCGCCTGTGGTGATGAGGCTGTGGGTGAGGGTGGTGGCACGGCTGCGCCCGTGCTTTTTGCGGATTGTGAATGTCGGGCGTCCTTCAGGGGTAATTTCGATGCTGTCGAAGAGGGGCTCGGTAAGGGCGTATTCAGGAGTGCCGGGACATACAGGATAGAAGCCCATGGCTGCGAAGACATACCATGCAGACATCTGGCCGGCGTCGTCATTTCCGGCGAGTCCGCCGGGGGTCGTGTGGTACTCGGTGTCCATAATGCGGCGCACGTAGCGCGCCGTCAGGTCGGGGCGTCCGGCATCGTTCATCATCCATGCAATCTGGTGGCATGGCTCGTTTCCGTGCCAGTAGCGGCCTTGGGTGAACATCGAATCGAGCCGGGCGGCAAAGACTTCGCGGCCGCCCATGGCGCTGATCAGTCCGGGGCGATCGTGGGGCACATACCATGTGTAGTGGCAGGGCGCGCCTTCGGTTATGGTTTTCGAAAACGTGAAAGGATTGAAATTCGTCTCCCATGAACCGTCGGCACGACGGCCGCGCACATATCCTGCCGAAGGATCGAATACATTGCGCCAGTTGGCCGACCGGCGGCGGAGCACGGCAGCATCGTCGCTGTGACCCAGCGAATCGGCAAGCACCGAAAGGGCATAATCGTCGTAGGCATATTCGAGAGTGCGTGAGGTCTGCTCGCGCTTATGGTAGGCGTAGGGCACCGTATCTTCGAGCGGAATGTAGCCGTAGCGAGTATACGATTCGAGGGCACGGCGCCCTTTTCCGTCGCGGTAGTCGGCGGGATCGGCGGGGCTGTTGAAGGCGTTCTGCCGCAGGCCGCGGTAGGCTTTCTCCACATCGAAACCGCGTATGCCTTTTACGTAGGCGTCGGCCACAACAGAAGCCACATGATCGCCTATCATGGCGGCGGTATAGCTGTTCCAGCACGGAAATATGGGCATCCAGCCGCCCTGCTCGTATTTGTCGGCCAGCGACTGCATCATATCGGCCGACTTTTCGGGTTCAATAATGAGGAGTAGAGGGTGGAGCGCTCTATATGTGTCCCACATGCTGAAATCATCGTAATAGTCGTGTCCTGGTCTGGTTTTTATTATCTTTTTGCCGCCGGCGAACGACGGGTAGGAGCCGTCGGTGTCGTTTATCACTCTCGGGAGGAAAGAGCACCGGTAGAGGGCGCTGTAGAACTTCGTGAGGTCGTCGGTCGTACCCCCGGTAACGCGGATTTTGCCGAGGTGTCGCTCCCATATGTCGGTGAGGAGCGCACGGGTTCCGTCGAAGTCCCAGGCCGGCATTTCGGCCCGCATGTTGGCCAAAGCGCCGTCGACCGATGTGAACGACGAAGCCGCGCGTGCCGTCACAGTCTCGCCTGCGTCGACATCGAATTCGATGTAAGCACCGACGGCCGGAAGCGAATCGGCCCGGGCGATGCCCTGCATCACGCTGTCGGCGGAGTAGACGCCGAACGATGTCACTTTTAGCGCCGACGGCCATTCGAGCACGTAGTAGCCTGCGAAACCGGCCTCCTCGCCTTTGCCCTGATAGATTCTGTGGACGGGGTTTACGGCCGTTATGCGGCGTGTGGCAGTGTCGACTGCTACGGTACCCTGGGCCTCGTCGCTGTTAGGGTTGACCACTATATATCCTTTGCCGGCGCTGCTGTAGGTGAAGCGGAATATGGCAGCGCGCGAAGTGCCTGTCATTTCGGCCGTTATCTTCTCATCGGGGAGTGCGACAGAGTAGTAGTCGGGACGCGACACCTCGGTGGTGCGGTCCATGGTCGTGGCCCGAGCCGCCGGCGACGTGCGCAGAGTGCCGCTCAGAGCCGCCACCGTAGCCGAACCATAGTCCTGGGTACAGCCGCCGTTTATCCAGTGCGAATTGCGGAATCCCTGTAGTTTGTCGTCGTGAAAATAATAGGGAGCCACGCATTTACGCTCGGTGTCGCGGGTCTGCGGCGTCCAGAAATTCATTCCGTTAGGTACGAGGACTGCCGGAATGACCTGGCCCAACTCCTCGGTGCCTTTGCCGAAAAGACCGGCCGTAGCCGTGGCGGTATGTGTGGTACCGATGCGGGGTTCCACATAGTCGGCAAGCTCCCCGGCCGCAGCGAGGCCTGTGGCTGCCATGCAAAAGAGAATCAGAGGTATGTATTTATTCATGATGTCGGGAATTTTCTTTTGCAAAAATAGCCAAAAATTTGTGGAATAAGAAATTAATATCTATATTTGCAGCGAAAACCTATGACTCGCTCACAACGATTCGAAATTACAGCCTATCATTATTCACTTAATTAATATCATGTTTTTATGAAGAAATCTTTACTCTTCTTTGCAGGTCTGGCAGTGTCGCTCTGCGCAGTTGCCCAGACTTTCGAATCCGGCACTGAATACTATATCCGCAATGTCAAGACCGGTATGTGGCTCAACGGCGGCTACAGCTGGGGCACCAAGGGCATCCTCAAGCCTCAGGCCCGCGCCTTCGAACTCGTGCAGAACGGCGACGCCTATGTCCTCAAATCGGCGTGCGGTTATGTGAAACGTCAGGGCGGCGAAATATTTATAGACGGCGGTCAGGGCGATGCAACCAAAATGACTGTCAAGGCGGCCGGCGAAGGTGTCTATACAATTTCCGACGGCTCCTGGAATCTGGCGCCTGAAGCCGCCATGCTCACCTACGGCGGCACCGAATCGTGGGAAAGCTCGCAGGGTGCCATGCACAGCTACGATTTCTACCCTGTCACCGGTGTTGACAATGCTTCGGACGAAGCCGCCGCATGGCAGATTCTTACCCGTCAGGAAATGATTGCAGAGCTTGCTTTGGCAACCACAGAGGCTCCCAAGGACGCCACATTTCTCATCAAGGGCCACATGATGGATGTCAACGACGGCGACAACACCAAGGTATGGCTC
>CABQCA010000154.1 GCA_902462525.1 uncultured Porphyromonadaceae bacterium
AAACAAGCCGAATAAGCTTCTAAAGATTTCATAAAGTTAAAAGTAAACATACTCTTAATTTACGGCTCAAAGTTTAACGACCTTACCGGCAAACAGGCAAAGTCCGGTGCTGTTTTCATTGATGAAAAAAAGAAACGGGCGGTCTACCGTCATTGTCGCACTTTTAGCCGGAGGTCCCGCTGCCGCTAACTCACCGGATGTGATAGCCGCTGCTTCAGCACCTCTTTCATCAAAGCGGACAGTGGCAATCTGGCTGACACTAAGAGGAATTATTATTTCTGAAAGAATATTGACATTTAAGCTATTAATTCCAAGATTTGAAAGAACTTCATTCATGTCCAGTTTTTCCGGAGCAAGTTCAAACTTCGGGAACGACAAATCGACATCACACCGATAGAATTCAGAGGTCGCAGGGCTGATATAGCTCCAGTGCTCTGCGAGTTTCTCTCTCATAAAGCCGTTTATATCCTCCGATTCTTTAGGCATCATTACTATGGCACTGAACGATTTGGCGAAGGGCAGTTTGACTACCTGGGCTTCATCTGTCTCAAAGTACGCTGCTTCGAGCCGGTTCTTCATCATATCGACCCTCGTATTTCCGTTTATTCCGTGGAAATCCGCCCTGACTGTATTTTCCTTTTTGAAAGGTTCGTACCATTCGCCCTTGAAATACAATGCGTTCGCAAGAAATAGAATGTTAGGATTTTCGTCAACCAGATTTTTTATCATGCCGTTGGTATTCTTGTCTGCCCAACCGTTGATCTCATCTTTAAGACCGGAATTGCTGAAATCGCGGGCGAATATGTCGCAGTCGAATACATCTTGAGCGGTATCGGCGAAGTCAGGATTCACAGTATATGATTTGTCATACCAAAGTGCATTCGCAATATTTATCTTCAGCTTTTTGCCGATTGCCGGAAGCCACTGCATATATTTTTCCGAAAGACTGTTGAGCGCTGCCAAGTCGCTGCAATGCAGGGCTTCGCAAATTGCAGTTTCATTGCCCGAATTTGCGACCATGCCAAGGAATGTCGACATGCTCAGCGGAGATACTGCAAAATTATCGTCATCACTTGATTTTTCGGCTACGGCCTTGATAAAATCGAGACTGAACTCATTGATCTCTGATGTAGCCTCCGTTTCCTCTACTGTCAGAGCCGGTTTCTCCATGCCGTTGTCGCCGCCACCCGGCTCGTCGTTACTTGAGCAGCCAGTGAGCATTACGCCCACAAAAGCGACAAATAGAATGAATAATGATTTTTTCATAATATCAGGAAATGATTAAACGATTGGCGGTAAAGGTTGTCGACATTAACTTTGTCGCAAATATAATCATTAAAGTTCAAAACGCAACACATGATTGTAAATATTAACGTATATCAACAATAAAATAGTTGCGATTATCAAATTATTTTTGATAAGCGCAGCTATTTATGGATTACAAATTAAGAAAAGAACGATAGGCTATCACTTCGGCCACTCGGCGGCAAAAGCCGGCGGTCGGAAGCCGGCGGTTGAAGGGCGCCGGTTGAAGGGCGCCGATTGAAGGGCGCCGATTGGGAGCCGGCGGTTGGAAACCGCCTCTCCATGCTACAGGCGGAAGCGGGTGAGGAAACCGTCGACGAAGTAGAGGTAGACACCGTCGGAATACTGCCAGTTTTCGTGCATGCCGCCGTAGGTGGGAATGCGTCGGAGAGTGGCGGGAGAACCGAGAGCCAGACGGCATTCCTCGCGTGTCATGCCTTCGGTGACACGCGAGCGAACTATCAGCTGCCATACATCGTCTTTTATGGCCGGATAAATTTCGCGTGGGTCGCGGAAAGCGAACAGATGGTCGAAATTACGTGTGGCGGCGCGGCTGTTCCCCACTGTCATGAACACCATGCGTGTGCATGGTCCGCCGTCCGGCTGAAGGAGAGCGGCATACTCGGATTTCTCGACAGTGAAGACCACTCCCAGCGGATAGTTGGCGTCACCGGCTATGACACTGTCGACATTCACAGCCACATGACGCAGACCGTCGACGGCCTGATGGCTGCCTTCAGCGGAATACCACATGGGCGTGCGGACAAAGAAGCGCTTGCCGCGCATAATGCTATCGACTCGCGCCACAAGGTCCATGTCGACAGTAAAAGGCACCTGAATGGCGCTGAGAGTGTCGATGTGCGAAATCTCGACAGGTATGCGGTAGAAATACTCGGCACATCCGTCGGGGAGGTCGGCGTGGAAACGGACTTCGGTCGCATCGGCGCCGGTGAGCGACACCGCCGGCGCGAAACCGTCGAACACAAGGTCGCGGCCGGCCAGACTGTCGGCCGAAGCCGAAGCTGCAGTCAGCACCAGTCCGATCTTGCTGTCGTCGACCCTGAGCCTGTGGCCGCGACGCCACTGCGCCGGCGGCGTCGGGGCAAGGTCTTCGAGGAAACGCTGCTCGTCGGTGACAATGGCCGCCTGCTGCTTCTTCACATCACCGAGGGTGATGCGTGGTGTGCTCTCCACACCGGTGAAGCAGCTCTGAAGGGCCAGAACGCAGAATGCCGCTATGCCGAAGAAGCCTCTTGTCATTTGTCGGCGGCAGGCTCGCGGCCTATGTTTTCGAAAATAAACGAATAGATGTCGGTGTACTCGTCGATTACTTTGCTCACGGGCTTGCCGGCACCGTGACCGGCCTTGGAGTCGATACGGATCAGCTTGGGTGCGTCGCCAGTGTTTGCAGCCTGGAGAGTGGCGGCATATTTGAATGAGTGGGCAGGCACAACGCGGTCGTCGTGGTCGGCGGTGGTGACGAGAATAGCCGGATAGGGCGTACCGTCGTTTCTGATATTGTGAATTGGCGAATAGCCGAGCAGATAGCGCGCCATTTCGGGCGAATCGTCAGCGGTGCCGTAGTCGTGCGCCCAGTTCCAACCGATGGTGAAGAGATGATAGCGCATCATGTCCATCACACCGACACGGGGAATAGCCACGCGGAAAAGGTCGGGACGCATATTGACGGTGGCGCCGACAAGAAGACCGCCGTTGCTGCCGCCCTCGACAGTGATGAGGTCTTTGTTGGTCCAGCCTTCGCTGATCATATACTCGGCAGCGGCGATGAAGTCGTTGAACACGTTGAGTTTTTCCATCTTCGTTCCGGCCTCATGCCACGATTCGCCGTACTCCGAGCCGCCGCGGAGATTAGCCTGCGCGTAGATGCCGCCGTTTTCAAGCCACAGCAGCCGGTTGGCGCTGAAGCCGGGATTGAGTGTTACGCCAAAGCCTCCGTAGCCATATAGATACACAGGGTTTGTGCCGTCGGGCTTCACGTCCTTGCGGCGCACGGTAAACATGGGAATCTTTGTGCCGTCGGCCGAGGAATAGAACACTTGCTCGGTCACATAGTCGTCGGGATTGAAGCCTTCGATTTCTGTAGCTTTGTAAAGCTCCGATTTGTTCGTTGCGGGGTCGTAGGAGTATATGGTAGAGGGATATACGAAGCTCGAGAAGGCGTAGAAGACCTTGTCGGCGTCGCGGCCGGCCGAGAATGCAGCCGTACCGTAGGTGGGGAACTCGATTTCGGAAATTGCTTTGCCGCCATCGGTGGAGAAAACATAGGCGTGGTTCGAGGCATCGCGGTCGAACACGGCGAGCAGACGGTCGGGACCGGCAAAGTCGACCGAAGTGAGCACGCCGCCGTCGGGATCTTCGGCAATGACATCGGCCCAGTTTTCGACCACAGGCTTATCGAGGGGCACCCGCACGAGGCGGTTGCGGGGCGCGCCGAGCGAGGTGAACAGATAGAGCTGACCGTCGACCACGTCGAGCGGTTCTGCCGTATAGTCCTGGGTGTCGACGATGTGCTTCCACTGCGCGCCGGGGCGTGTGAGGTCGAGGGCATAGAGCTCGTCGCCGTGCCCCTGTCCGCCCACCATGACAAAGAGAGTGCTTTCGTCGTGCGATGTTGCGGCGGTGTGGAAGTAGAGAGGCTGCTCGCGGTTTTCAAACACTACCTTATCGTCGGTCTGGGGTGTGCCCAGCCGGTGATAGTAGACACGGTGGTATTCGTTGGCGTTGGAGAACTCCTTGCCGGCTTCGGGGCGGTCGTAGGCGCTGTAGTAGAAGCCGTCGCCATGCCATGCTGCTCCGGTGAACTTGGCCCATTCGATGTGGTCGGGCAGAAGCTCGCCGGTAGCGGTGTGGAGGACATAGATTTCGGTCCAGTCGCTGCCCGAGCGCGACACGGTGTAGGCCGTGTACTTGCCGTCGCGGCTCTGATAGACGCCTGTCAGTGCCACAGTGCCGTCTTCCGACAGGGTGTTGGGGTCGATGAATACCTCCGGCTCGGCACCGATGGAATCCATGCGGAAGAGAACGCTCTGGTTCTTCGTGCCGTCGTTTTCGTAGAAATAGTATTTTCCGTCATTCTCCCTGTAGGGCATGCCGCTGCGCTTGTAGTTGTTCAGACTGCGGAGACGGGCACGAATGTCTTCGCGGAATGGAATGCGGGCGAGATAGTCCTGAGTCACTTTGTTCTCGGCCTCCACCCATGCCATGGTTTCGGGAGCGGTGTCGTTTTCAAGCGGACGGTAAGCATCGCTCACTTCCATGCCGAAAGCATCGTAGACAGTGCTGTCGCACGGTGCTTCGGGATATTCTGTCGGCGCCTGCCGGCCGCAGGCTGTAGCAAGTATAGCCATTGCAAAAAGATGGTACGGTTTCATTATATGTGTGATGATGGTTTATTAAACGGACTGTCACTGACTGATGTGCACATCCATCTGCGGGAACGGGAAGTTTATTCCGGCTTCGGGTAACTGCTTGTATATCTTTTCGTTGATATCGTAGAAAAGTCCCCAGTAGTTCGATGTGTAGGTCCATGCGGTCACCTTGAGGTCGACCGAGCTCGAGGCCAGCGCCGCCACCTGGACGGAAGGCGATCGATCGATGCCGGTCTGCTCGAAAGCGTAGATAATGGTGCCGTCGTCGGCAAGTTTGCGTTTCACCTCATTGTGTTTGCGGCTGAAGAAACGGCGCCACCACGACAGGGGCTTGGTTTCAGCTTCATCTTCAACGGGGGCAGCATTGGCTGCTTTCTGCTCCTGCCGCACCTCTTCGCGGCGCTTGCGGTCGTCCTCGATATACTGTCTGACCACACGCGGATCTGCATCGAGGATTTCGAGTATTTTCGCACGCGCGGCGTCAACGGAATCGCCGTAGGCAATGCTCACAATCCAGTCGACGCGCCGGTAGTCGAGTTTCGAGAAGTTGTTGATGCTGCCTGTGCTGAGTCCGCCATTAGGAATGATAATCGATTTATTGTCGGGCGTGGTGATGACAGTATGAAAAATCTGAATCTCGCGAACTGTTCCGGCATAGCCCTGCGCCTCGATATAGTCGCCTACTTTATATGGTTTCAGCAGCAGAATAAGCACACCGCCGGCAAAATTCTGGAGAGTTCCGCTCAGCGCCATGCCGATAGCTACGCCGGCC
>CABQCA010000155.1 GCA_902462525.1 uncultured Porphyromonadaceae bacterium
CCGCGCAGGCCTGCTCCACGACATCGGCAAGGTGCCCGACGAGGAACCGGAACTGCCGCACGCACTATTAGGCATGAAACTTGCCGAGAAATACAAGGAAAAGCCCGAAATATGCAACGCCATCGGCGCCCATCACGATGAAGTGGAACAGACCTCGCTTCTGGCACCGATCGTGCAGGTCTGCGATGCCATTTCCGGCGCCCGTCCGGGTGCCCGCCGCGAAATCGTGGAGGCCTACATCAAGCGTCTCAACGATCTGGAACAGCTTGCTCTTTCATATCCCGGCGTTGTCAAGACTTATGCCATTCAGGCAGGCCGCGAGCTTCGCGTGATAGTGGGCGCCGACAAAATCGACGACGCTGAAACCGAAAAGCTGTCCGGTGAGATAGCACGCCGCATACAGGACGAAATGACATATCCCGGCCAGGTCAAGATAACCGTTATCCGCGAAACCCGCTCGGTTAGCTTCGCCAAGTAAGCCATGAGCAGCGACGACAAACAGAAGCCTCTCGACACCCCGGCGGTGCCTGAGGAAGGCAGCAGTGAGGAAAACCGTCCTGCGCAGGGTGCGCCACAGCGCAGCTGTTGCGGCGGCTGTCAGCGCGGAAAACTTCATTCGTTCAACTGGCTCGAGGACATACCGGGCGGATATGCCGACAGCGATCTGGTGGAGGTGCAGTTCAAGAATACCCGTAAGGGCTTCTACCGCAATAGCCTGCATTTGCCGCTCGAAATCGGCGACGTCGTGGCTGTAGAGGCATCGCCCGGTCACGACATCGGTACCATCACTCTCACGGGTAAGCTTGTGGAGCTGAGCATGAAACGGGCCGGCATACGCGGCAATGCCCGCGAGGCCGAACTGAAGCGTGTGTTTCGCAAGGCCAAGCCGGCCGACATCGAGAAATTCGATGAAGCGCGCGCCCGCGAGCACGACACCATGATACGTGCCCGCCGCATAGCCGACGATTTGAAACTGAACATGAAAATCGGCGATGTCGAGTACCAGGGCGACGGCAACAAGGCTATTTTCTACTATATTGCTGATGAGCGTGTCGACTTCCGCCAGCTCATCAAGGTGCTTGCCGAAACGTTCAAGGTGCGCATCGAAATGAAGCAGATCGGCGCGCGCCAGGAGGCCGGCCGTATTGGAGGCATCGGACCGTGCGGGCGTCCGCTGTGCTGCTCGCAGTGGATGACCAATTTTGTGTCGGTGGCCACCAGTGCCGCCCGCTATCAGGACATTTCGCTTAATCCTCAGAAACTTGCCGGACAGTGCGCAAAACTCAAATGCTGTCTTAATTTCGAGGTAGACGCCTATCTGGAAGCCTCGAAAAAGATGCCTCCGCGCGATGTGCGTCTCGAAACCGCCGACGCCACATACTATCATTTCAAGACC
This sequence comes from uncultured Porphyromonadaceae bacterium, assembly GCA_902462525.1. Lineage (GTDB taxonomy): Bacteria > Bacteroidota > Bacteroidia > Bacteroidales > Muribaculaceae > CAG-873. Next base: position 1,397 of record CABQCA010000155.1, read on the forward strand.
GACATTTTCAACCGTCTTATCACCTTTTCCACCGACAAGTCGATGGCCGTGAATCTGGTGACTGTCGATGCCGACCGTGTTTTCGAAATCATCGCCATGAACAAGGCCGGCGAGAAACCTCTGTCGCTTGTGCGCGAAGCCGATGTGAAGCCCAAGGAAAAAGGCGCCTTCGGCGATATATTAGGCGACGATGATCTTACCCGTTTCGACAAAAAGAAAAAGAAGAAAAAGAAGAAAACGGGCGAGAAGGCAGCCGATGGCGGCGCCGACAAGCCACAGGGAGAGCGGCAGCCGCGTCAGGGCGGACAGCATGACGGCCAGCGCCCGCAACAGGGCGGAAACAAGGCCCGCAAGCCCAAGAAATCCAAAGGCAACGGCGGCAATCCTCCCGCCCCTAAAGAACCCCGAAAACCTCAGGAATAAGATGAAAGCGACACTTCCGGCAATAATGGCGGCGGTGTGCATCTCTACCGCCTGCAACGGCCCTGTAGGACGTGGCGACGGCGACGATAACCGTTTCAGCGATTTCGCCGACATTCCAGCCGGCGGCTGGCTTTATACATCGCCAATCGACTTCGTGCCCGATACACTCCGCGACAGCACTGTCGCCGAGGGGATGCTTCTTGTGTCGGTGCGTCATGGCCAGGAATATCTCTACCGCAATCTGTGGCTTGAGGTGTCGTTTGCCGACACCGACTCCACCCGCCGGGCTGACACCCTCAACATCGAACTGGCCGATGCTTTCGGCAGATGGCACGGCCGCGGCATGGGCCTGAGCCATGAGGTTCTCGACACCGTGCCCGGTAATTTTCCCCTTGCCATGCACCGGCCCGTGCGCCTGCGGCATATAATGCGCACCGACACCCTTCCGGGACTCGAGCGGGTCGGTGTGGTATTTATTCCCAAGGACTGATATGCGGCAATTCGACAGCTATCTCTTCGACATGGACGGCACTCTGTGGGATGCCGTCGACAGCTACTGCGCTGTGTGGAACCGTACTATCGACGATTTGCACGCCGATGCGCCGTATGTGACGCGAGTGAGGCTTACTACGCTTATGGGCAAGCCTCTCGACTATATATTCAGGCAGCTTATAGGGGGTGCAGTGCCGCGCGATGTGTTCATGGAGCGACTCACGGTAAATGAACAGGCTATAATGCCGGTTTCAGGAGGCCGCCTTTATTCCGGGGTGCGTGAGACACTGCGAACGCTGAAAAAGCGTGGCGCGCGACTGTTCATGGTGAGCAACTGTCAGGCCGACGGGCTTCCGACTTTTGTCCGTTTCTGCCGCCTCGGCGGAATTTTCGACGAGCTTCTTTCGTTCGGTGGCACAGGAAACGAAAAAGATGTGAACATTCGCTATCTGGTGGAGCGTTATAATCTATGTGAGCCTCTCTACATAGGCGATACTGAAGGCGACTGTCGGTCGGCACACACTGCCGGAGTGCCTTTTGCATGGGCTGCCTACGGTTTTGGTCGTGATGTAAGAGGCTTCGAATATAAGATAGACAACATAGAACAACTGCTGTTATGCACACCAATACAGAAATAAATCTTCTCGGCGCCGAGGAGCAGGCCCTTCGCCTTGGCCGTCTCCGCAGTCTCATGCGCTCTGCCGGAATAGGCACTGCTGTGGTGATGGATCTTGCCAATATCTACTATCTTACAGGCCGCGTTTTCCGCGGATATATCTATATAACCGACGGCGACAACGTGCCCATCTACTTCGTGCGCCGGCCCAACCATCTGACGGGCAGTAATGTTCATATGATCCGCAAGCCCGAGGATATATCCGGAATTCTTGCCGGACTCGGTATCGAGACCAATAAGTTGGCTCTCGAACTCGATACGATGCCTTATTCGGAGTGCAATCGTCTTTACACGGCACTCGGCGGAGCCTTCGGTATGGCGGCAAACCTTTCGCCTGTCATGCGCCGCTGCCGTGCCGTCAAGACGGCTGTCGAACAGAAGATGATAGAAGCTTCGGGCGTGAAGCAGTCGCTTGTCTACGAGCGTATTCCCCATCTCTACCGCGAGGGCATGACCGACATCGAATTTCAGATTGAAATTGAGCGAGCCTCGCGCCTCGAGGGTTGCCTCGGGCAGTTCCGCACCAGTGGTTCAGACATGGAACTTTTCATGGGCAATGTGCTGACCGGCGAGAATGCTGACACTCCTTCGCCCTATGATTTCGCTATGGGCGGCGAGGGCCTCGACCCGTCGTTGCCTGTGGGTGCCAACGGCACCTTGATAAAGCCCGGAAACCCTGTGATGGTGGACGTAAACGGCAACTACACCGGCTATATGACCGATATGACACGTTGCTTCTGCGCCGGCGAACCGCGTCCCGAGGCCGTGCGCGCCAACGAACTGTCGAAGAAAATATGCAGTACTCTCGCCTCGATGATGCAGCCGGGCGTAGCCGCTTCAGAGCTGTATAAGGCGGCACTCGACATGGCTACGGAGGCTGGAATGGCCGACTGTTTCATGGGTCACCGCTGCCACGCCGGTTTCGTGGGCCACGGACTGGGTATAGAGATTAATGAACTTCCGGTCATCGCTCCGCGTTCGCGCGATGTACTTGAGGAAGGCAATGTGATAGCTCTCGAACCGAAATTTGTGATCCCGGGCCTCGGGGCCGTGGGAATAGAGAATACCTATATAGTCGGAAAGGAGGCGCCGGCGCGGGTTGTCACCACGGCCCGCGAGGGTATAGTCCTTCTCGACTGAGAACGATGCAAAATGAACCTTTCAGAATCACTTAACGGCAGAATATTCAGAAAAATAGGCGAAATCGCCGACGGCATGGGACGCGAGTGCTATGTCGTGGGCGGTTTCGTGCGTGACCTTGTGATAGGCCGTTCTTCTAAGGACATCGATTTTGTCACCGTGGGGTCGGGCATCGAAGTAGCCGAGGCTGTTGCCGCTGCTTTGGGCAGACACACGTCGCTGGCCGTCTACCGCAACTACGGCACGGCGCAGGTGAAGCACGGCGACCTCGAGCTTGAATTCGTTGGCGCGCGCCGTGAGTCGTATCAGCGTGACTCGCGAAATCCTATCGTCGAGGACGGCACTCTCGACGAGGACATAGCCCGCCGCGACTTTACCATCAATGCCCTCGCTATCAGCGTCAATGCCGGTACTTTCGGCGATGTCGTCGACAACTACGACGGCCTCGGCGACATAGAGCGACGCATCATCCGCACTCCGCTCGACCCCGACATAACCTTCAGCGACGATCCTCTGCGAATGATGCGTGCCGTGCGCTTCGCCACACAGCTCGATTTCAGAATTTTACCCGAAACTTTCGAGGCTATCCGCCGGAATGCCTCACGCATCGAAATCATCACCAAGGAGCGCATCAAGGACGAGCTTTTCAAGATAATGGCGGCGCCGAAGCCGTCGATAGGCTGGAAATTATTGCTCGACAGTGGATTGCTGCGCTTCATTCTGCCGGAACTGGTGCGGATGCGCGGTATCGACCTTGTGGACGGCCGTGCCCACAAAGACAATTTCTACCATACCATGGAGGTGCTCGACGCCGTGGCCCAAAAGTCGGACAACGTGTACTTGCGCTGGGCGGCTCTGCTGCACGACATCGGAAAACCTGTAACCAAAAGTTACGACAAGGAACGCGGCTGGACCTTCCACAACCACAACTTTATCGGCTCCAAGATGGTGAAGACCATATTCCGCCGGCTCAAATTTCCTCTCGGGGCTGAAATGCGGTATGTGGCCAAACTCGTCGAGCTGCATATGCGCCCCATAGCCCTTGTGGAAGATGAAGTGACTGACAGTGCCGTCCGCCGTCTTATCCACTACGCAGAGGAAGATCTCGACGATCTTATGATTCTGGCCCGTGCCGACATAACAAGCAAGGACAGCAACCGCAAGGCACGCTATCTCGCCAACTTCGACCTTGTGGAGGAAAAGTTCCGTGCCACC